>NZ_KQ968978.1:0-29959 GCF_001578725.1 Streptococcus sp. DD04 | reverse complement strand
ATGTCAGACGAAATTATTGACTTTTTTTATAGTTTGTCTTTCTATCTTATCACATTTTTATAACAGTCACCATTTTTTACCTCCACTACTGAAATACATGCCACTCTCCAGCAGCATATCCCAAAAATACATAAGAGTCACTAATACGCTCCTCAATTTCCTCTCTATGTTTCTCGATATATTCTTCAAGCCGCTCTTCTTGAAGTAACTCTTCAAATTCCTCAGTAGACAACATATTGATTGTGTCTGTGAGCAATTCTCGATTATCATACGAAACATAAGAATTAACCCACATATTGTCAGGATTCCCAAAACCATACTGATCAATCTCCTGACCATCAAAATATTCATCAATCGCACTCTGAATAGATTCTGGTAAATCCAGAAAATGCTTCCCATACATGTAATCCCCACAGATCTCAATGTAAGTATTATAAATAACCTTTATTGCCATTTCTTGACTCCTTTTTTAAAAAAAGAAAAAGGGAATCGAATCCTTTTCCTCTACTACTAATTTGCAAGCTCAGAGAACCTGCTACCACGTTTCCGCAAAATACCTTGGAATTTTCGCATTTCTCCATTCGCCCACCAATATTTTTTCAATTCATCCTGCATCTCCAAAATACCAGCTTCAGAAAGCTCTCGACCCGTAAAATCATTTAGTTGATCGTCTTTTAACAAGGTATTCAACTTGTTCGCAATATCAAACGCTTCTTCAAATTTGTTTGATTCCAAAAGCTCACCAAATTCTTGAGAAGTACCTTTAATTTTTTAATCAATTCTTTTTTATTTTCAGCCATTTTTATTTCTCCATTTTCTTTTTGATTATTTATTTATTTTCGTAGTTCATTAACATTTAATGACTAGTCGGCGACCTAACCGATTTCATATCCTACCTCATTTATACTTTCTTAGCCGCTTTAGCAAATTATTTTTATAAATCATCAAATACAAAAGAGCTACCTTTTCCTCATCGGAAGCAAGCAACAATTCCTGTTTCATTGATTCACGCTTCTTTTCTGCAAGCTCTTTTAACATTCGTGTATATCCTGCTAACGCTTGATTATATGCCACTTTCGCATTCTTATCAGTACGATAAGCAAAAGAATTCATCTTACTTTGTAACACTTTCAAATTTAAACGTTGTTCTCTAAAACACTCATTTTGAATTTCTGGATCATAAAAACTCGAATCAGGCAGTCTTAAAACCACATCCTCAACAACATAGTCAAGTTTATCAATGTGCTCGACTAAGTATTTCTCAATTGCTGCAGCTTTCATTTACACCTCATATGCTAAAAGTTCTTCTTTGCTCTTGCTTCGAGACTGCCGCTTCAAAGTTTCTAGAATCTTCCTTTCTTTGTCAGTGATCTCACCTGAATCCAAGATAATCTGGATATAGTTCGTGTTCATAAGCTTGTCATACTCACTAACCATAAGCCAACTATTTGAAACTGCATAAGTCAGCCAACTGATTGTACGTCCTATACTATATGGTTCAGGTTGAACTGATAATTTCATTGGCTCTACACCACCAAAAAGTCTCTGCCATTTTCGATCAGGAAGAAATGCACCATAAGAATTTCTCTCACCATAAACTTGAATTTCACTATTGATAATCCCTTTCGCAATTTCTGCTAGATCCACTCCATAAACATATTCTTCAACTGCCTTATGTGCTTTTTCTTGAGCAAAGCGTAATTCATACCGATTCCAGATTCCAAAGACTTCCAATGCTTCAAACAGACTCATCTTTTCTTTCTTAGCTATTTCATACCTCTTCTCATAGAAGTTGAAATACAAATTGCTTTGACGACTACCAAAATATAAGGATATACCTTGTCTAGCTTCCTCTTTTTCAAATTCATTCTGAAAACCAAGACCGCCACCACCAATATGACTCCAAGTCTTCAACTTATCAAAAACGACCTCGTTATGATAGACTTTCGTAATCATATCTGATAACAGGAAATGTTCCGACTCATTCTCTTGCCCCTGGTACATTTCATCCATTGCAACATCAAGTCTTGTCACCTTCATATCTTTTCGATCAAAAATCATTTTAGATAAAAGGTCATGCCAACTCTTGTTATGATTCTCTAAAACCAACTCCATCTGACGGCAACCTTGACCTGACATTTGAACTGTAATTTGATAATTTCCTGTGAGGTTCTTATCTACATAATCAAAAATCCAAATGTCACCCCTTCTAAATAAGTGATTATAAGCCATCAACTTTGTATCCTCAGACACAAACTCTTTCAAATCGCACAAGAGATATGTTTCCGTGAAATACGCTAAGTCACGTACCTCTTTGAATGTAATTCTCAGGTAGTCAATCATGACCCTTAACGCATCTTTTTTAGCTGATACATAACCCAAAGAGTTTTTGATTTCTCGAAAACGTGTTGAAGTCAAGCCTCTTTGATTAGACTCATAAGCTCTCAAACTTCTCACATTGATATTAACAAGCTCCGCAAATTGTTTTTGAGTCAAATTTGTTGCTTTTCGTAAGTCTTTTAAATGTTTTCCATCAATAATTCTGTCTTTTGCCATTTTTTCTCCATTTTGTGACACGCTTTTTTTACGAAAATGACACACTTTTCAAATCTCGCAATCCCTTGAGCTACCTAGCGTTAGGTAAGGTTGTCATGCACGTTTTTCGTTTTTCTACCCCCCTATTAGGTTTTGGGGGTTGTTCGTTGAGACAACCCTTCCCAGCTATAGATGGTCGGTGCACACGGGATAGACGGTCTGGGCTACGCCCAGACCTATCCCTGCACCTATCTACAGCTGGGAAGAGCTGCCTCACCTTAGCTCTTCCACCACTAACCAAAATAATCAGCCAATAGCTCCTTCCAAGTCTGAGAACCAGACTCTTTCTTCTCAAATAAACGCTCCATTAGCTGCACTTGATCCTGAGAAAAAAGTATTTCTCCACCCTCACGACTAAAAGAGGAGTATTTCCCATCTTCCAAAAGAGCAACCAATTTCACAACCTGAGACAAACTCTTACCTAAATCTTTAGATAATTGTTTAGCGCCAATTTTATCTTCTTCCATCAGCATTTCTTCCATTTCTTCAAATTCAGAGTCACTCACAATTTCTGGCAACTCTACCTCTGGTAAGTCTACAGAAACAGACTCAGCAAATTGCAACAAATCTTCATCATGAATAATATCCGTTGAAACCTGGTTATTCTCCGTTGGATCAAACTGGTTTTCATGGCGTGAAAGCCTAGAAAATTCATCATAAAATGAAAATTTTTTCGATAACAAAGGTGAGTAAAATTCTCTAGCTACTTCGCCAAATACAGCTGCATAACCACGACCATAAATTCTTCTTCCTCCAAGATATTTTAAATACTTGAATTCCTTGTTGCGGTTTTCAGAACCAAAAAGGATATCATATCCCATTTCGTCCAACCGACCAACAGAGATCCTAAAGTTGATATTAGACTGCAATTTGCTACCTAAATCTTCCCTAGATGGTTTTTGCATAGCTAGAATGCCGAAACATCCAGCTTGTCGGCCTAAAAGCAGGAACTGACCGATAGCATTATCAACACGCTCTCGATCTTTATAGGACAACATAGCCATCAAAGCGTTATATTCATCACACACAAAGAAATAAGGCTCTAGGCCATATTCATGAAACTTTTTCATATCCTTATGCCCGTGCCTCTTCATTTCAGCACGCATAAAGTCATATCTAGCCATCATAATAACAACTGCTTTTTCAAAATGTGAAACAATGTCAGGAATTTCAAAAACAACACGACCTTTAAAAGCTTCAATATCACTCATAGTCGCAAAATCACCCCGCTTAGGATCACACATATCCACAACGCCAACTTTAGACAAAGCCAATATTAAAGAACGTAAAAGAACTGTTTTACCACCACCAGTACCACCAGCAACAAGCAAATGCGGATCACTAATGAAATCCCAATAAAAGCCCTTCATCAGCTCCACGCCTTTATCTTTATCCCAGTGTACTTCCGGTATCGTAATCCTATTCAAATAAGCAGAATAAGCTAACCTATACACCTTATATTTCGGTTCATCCAAAGTCTCCATAAAATCCATAAAGAAAGTGTCTTCCAAAGCTCCACCAATCTTCTTGAATTTATCCTGAAATTTATTTCCTGCCATCTTAAAATGAACTGCCAGATCATATTTCCCCTGTTGGAGATAAATTTTCGGAAACTTAACAGAATGACCTTGAGAATTAGCTTTTTTCTTTTCATAAACATACTTATTTTCAAAAAGAAAAAAAGCTAATTTTCCTAACCGCTCTAATCTTTTAAAAAATGGTGTTGTCTCCTGAAGAAACCAAGTCAAATATACAGACAATAACAATGATAAGACCAACAAAAAAAGCGTTAAACCAATCTGTGACCAATTCAACGCTTGATAATCTTCAATATACAAATACACATAAAAGACTAATCCACTTAAAAATGGAAGTAACAAGAACCCAAAAATAATATAGTTCATATACCGCATGTAAGGACGTACCCTTACACCACGATATTGAGGAAGCAGCCGTATAGCCATTCTATACCTCCTTTAAAATATTATCCTTTATGTTCTTCCTTACCTTTGCTTTCAGGCTGTTTTGGTACATTTACCTGCTGCGCATTATTTACACGCTTAATACCATCCGCAAAAATTTTGTATGTACCACCTGCAACATTGCTCCAGGTAATCACCACACCTTCCAATTCAACTACATCACCAAGTTTCAAATTCAAATCTTCAATAGCATGCCGTGGCATATTAACGATAGACACAAAAATAGGTGCTTTCTGAGCATCAGAGAATACAGTGATATCATTCCATTTTACTTCACCAGTTGACATTTGAGGATATACCCCATAACGATCAGGCTGCTTCGTAGTATCATCTTCAGTATAAAATACTGGTTCTTCCAATCGACGCCAAGACAGACTTCCCAAAATAGCCTTTTCATCTAAACCATCGGAGAACGTACGATACTCCTTATCAGCAATCTTAATCTTTTGTCCAAATTCTAGTCCAATTTTAGCCATCTAATACATCCCTTCTTTCTATTTCAAAACTGTTAAACCTTTAGCCCACACATTCTTGGCAGGCTCAACATTCCGTCCATTCACACCATAGTCAACATACAACAAAGGATCTTCAATCTTAACCATTGAACCTTGCGGAATAACGGCTACAGATGCCGCTGTAATTACATGAAAAACACCATGTTTTTCATTGAACAAATGATGTCTTGTATAAGACCCCTTTTGACCATCCATGTGAGTTGGCCCAGCTTCAAAACCATCATAAATTGCTTCTCCAATAAAATCTGGTTTTAGTTTCAATGTTTCTTGTTTCATTTTACAAATACCTCTTCTACTTTTTTCTAAATCTTTTTTATAAAACTATTGCAAATAAAAAGAAGGCGAACGTGCCCTCCATTTTCTTATATTCAAATTTCAATCCTTTCGACATGTTAAATAAAAAGACCATCAAACAATTTTGATGGCCTAATAAATTACTATTATATTATGTGATGATTACCCCTTTCTGATACCAATACTCCTTAAATCTTTCTCTAGCCCCTGTATTAAAACCATACAGACTAAAAGAAAAACCAATGGAATTTCTCTTTTTATAATAAGCTAACAATTCTTCTTTATATAAAGAAATAAACTCAAACAACGATTTTTTATCACTTTCTGTCAAGGCAAAAGGATAAACTGGATAATAACATTCTTCCTTCAAATCAAGGACTGCTATAGAATATACATAAGATGGTATTTTAACACCAGTCTCATACCTTTCCTTTTTTATTATCTTCAAAGTACCAATAACAGACTCCTTTCCTAAAATTCCCAACTCTAATCTTCAACCACAATGCTTTCTTCATATCTCGAAATTCGACTTGAAACTACTAGCATTGAATACAAAAAAACGAGCCATAGAAGACTCAAAATTAAAAAACTATATACAATAATCATCTATCTATTTCTACGAATAACTTCGTATCAATACCTTTCCCCAAGAACGCTTTTTAGACAAGATGAAACGGTAAATCGTTAAACTCACACGACCATCTGCAATCAAAAAAGAACCTTCCCTGAAATTATTTCGAATCGTCAATAATAGAGGTTCTGGTAAGCTTAAATAATAACAACGACTCTTATTCTTGAGTGTTTCTACAACCATCAAATATTCCTCTTCAAAGTAAAGAGTCACATATTTTCCTTTTTTCAAGCTCTTCAAACATCTATATAATAGACACTTATTAAAAACATTCTTTAGATCCATTACAACTTCTCCAAAAAACCTTCAAGTAACTCTCGAACTTCTTCTTTAGTCACATATTTTTTATTTTCATTTTCAAAAACATGAATTACTTCACTTTCTGACTGATGATCAATAATCTGCTTTACTAAACCATAAGCAAACTTCTTATCATAACCCATACTCATGATCTCTGAAAAATCAAGCACCTGGTCACGGTCAACATAATTCTTCTCTCGTGAAATATCCATCCCAACAAGATGGTCTAAAGTACAATTGAAATACCTAGCTAAAGATTTCATTTTGTCTAAATCAGGTACTCTTTCACCAGACTCATATCTTTGATAAGCTCGAACTTGGATTTCTAAATAATTAGCAACCTGTTCTTTCGTCTTATTCCGATCCTCACGAATACCTTTTAAGCGATTCCCCAGAGTATTTTCCATATGTAATTTCCTTTCAATACAAACAAAAAAGACGGTTTGGGAGCCAACCGTCTTAGAACACATACCATCTACAACTCTGACTTATCAGCTTATAAGAAACTACTTACTCTAAATAATCTCTTACAAACTAATAAGCCAGCCATCAATTTTACAGCACAAAAGCCATTACGTATCATCAATAAACTAGCTATTAGTTTATAGAATATTTGTATGCTCATATCTTCGCACACTAGCTTTCATAATGCTTCACAGCATGACTACTCACTTCGATTACTCAATGATACAAAATATCACCTTTCACCATCAGCAAAATACAATATAGTTATTGCATCTTACACCCCGCCCAATCAACTTGCGCCCTTATCTCTCTCTAAGGATAACAAGCATCATCTTCGACTCACCAAGCCAGCAGTTCTAGTTTCTTCGCTCTACACAGGTTAACTAGCAGAAACCTTAGTACTTCATATATAGATTTATTGGAGTTAAGTTTCGTTTAAGAAAAATAAATTATCATAGTTTTGCCAAATTCTAGTCCAATTTTACCATAACAATGATTATGGTCAAGATAATTTATTTTCTAATAAAGTTATTATTTTCAAAGACAAACAAATCAACAAAGATTAACGTAACTATTGAAATCAATAACTTTTATAATCAACAAAAAGATTAGTCGAAGACTGGTCTTTTTTGTTATCAAAACTAAACTTAACTCCAATAAATCTATATACCCCCGAATCATCCTACCATCCATCAACACAATTTACATTTTTTAACTCTCGTACCGAGACGAAACTCATTTTGACAAAAGTCATTATTTAATGTATAATAAAACTGCTACGTTTTATTGGTGTGTTTGCAGTCTGGACTTCAGATTTCAGACGCACTTTTTATTTAATTATCAAAGAACTAACTCTTTTAAAAAGATTAAATACAATAAAATATTTTTTCTTTATTAAGTGTTTATTTCACTATAATCAAACAATCACTTATGTAAGTCGTTTGACTATATTTATATTATATAGTCATTCGACTTATATGTCAACCCTTTTTTTAAAAAAAATAAAAAATTTTTGAAAGGCTCAATATGTTCACTGAACGCCTCAAATCTCTAAGAAAAGAAGCTGGTCTAACCCAAAAAAATATATCAGACCATTTCAATATAAAACAACCAACTTACGCACAATGGGAACAAGGACGTCGCCAGCCTTCAAAAGACACATTAGAAAAATTAGCACAATTTTTTAATGTTTCAACTGATTATCTTCTAGGCAATTCTGAACTCAAAAATCCAGAAGATCAACTATCAAATGTAGAACTTCTATTCCGCAAAACTTCAAAAAATATGACTCCTGAACAAAAAGAGACCTTTCAAAAAGAACTCTTAGAATTTATGGAAATTAGAAGAAAAGCCTTTGAGGAAAACGACCAGTGACAGAAACTTATTTCAAAGTTTGGGAAATCGCAAAAAAAGAACTCTATTCTTTTATTAAGTTATATAATATTTCCAAAATCAATTATACTTTTGAAAATTATTTCAATCACATTATAAAAAAGCATAAAATCAAATTACTGCCTCATCATTTTTCAGACGAGGCTATTTTAGGCTTAACCCTAATTGATAATCTAGGCATCTCTTTTTCTTACGAAGTTTCTAGTATTCCAACCAGACAAAATTTTACAAAATGCCACGAACTAGGGCATTTAATCTTACAACATTCTGGAACTGTATTCGCAGAAAATACTCAAAATAATGACCAACAAGAGAAAGAAGCTAATTACTTTTCATCCTTCATTCTCATGCCAGATATTGTACTACTTACAAAAATTTTCTATCAAAAAAAGACTTTCCAAGAAACAAAACTTGAACTAAAAGTCTCTACACAAGCCTTTGAACTACGCTTAAATGAGCTTTTAATACACCAGGGGAGAATTCCTTCAAGTACTGCTCAAAAACTCGTTAAAAGCTATATTACAGGTTCTAACAAGCCTATTATAAAAATTTTCGCTTCTCTCAAAGATAAAATTATATCAGAATACGAAAATGTCTATATCGACAATGTAGATAAACTTAGAATACTTATCAATACAAAAGGTTTTCTTACACAATTAGAAATTCCTTCTCTCTCTGATCTCGAATTTCAAAAAACAATACAAGCTCTGCAAAATATCGAAGTCAAAACCTACTACAATCAAGGCTTAGCCATCTTCTACTCCTGGCATAAAGACTTTTTCACAGAAGAAGAAAGTTTAAGAAAAGCAAAACTCATCCATTATGACCTAACACAAAAGAGGGCTAGCAATTAGTCCTCTTTTCTACCTTTCATGAATTGTCATTTCTAAATTATCTATCCTAATTCGTAACCTAAAAATCGCACTCCTTAATTCATCATTTGAATTGTGCCTATTCAAACTCTCTGCAATACGTTTTATATCAAATATCATTTCTTCTTTCATAATCTTAGTTTACCATTCCCACATTAGAAATATAACTAAAAATCCTGAAATGTTATTTTTTATCCCTGAAATGTCAAAAAGGCTAAATATTAGCCTCTTCATTTATCTTTATACTGATTATACAACGGAGAATTTTCTTTTACTAAGTAAACCGTTTTTTGTCCATTTTCTAAAACAAGCATCTTATCTTTCGGAATACTTTGATAAGAAAAACTTTTATACTTACTTGTAATAGTCTGATTTTCTTGATCTACATGAATTTTCATAGCCTTAGAACCATACCAATAAGTTCCTTCACTTCCATCAATTTCTAACTTTGTTTCAGGATCAATGCCATCATACTCCACTTTATCTTCATTTTCAGAAGAAACCTCTAAACGATAATAAACCCCATCTATACTCTGCTTAGAAGAACAAGCAACCAAAAAAATTGCTGAGGCAAATAGTGTAACTAACAAATACAATGTTTTTTTCATTCAATCACCTTTTCTTCAACATTCATCCTTTAAAACAAATCCGAATGAGTTCCTACCCTGTCAAAAACAACGTGTGTACCCTTCTCCAAATAATAATAAATCATCAACAAATCTGAGTTACGACCGCCTATATGAATTTCCCATAATTTCGGAATCCTCTTCTTAGGCTCTAAAACATGCCTCTTATACTCATATCCTAATTCTTCATTATTAATAATTTTCCTAACCGCTACCTTAATCGGAGTTATATCTATGCCCCGTTTAATAATTCTAGCTAAATCTTTCTCATAACGATTAGTAAACTCATACGTCAGCATGTTCATCTACCATCCTTGAAAAGAATTCCTCAACACTTTCCGAACTAGGATCAATCCCTTTCTCTTGATACTTTTTCATATAATCTTGATACGCCTCTTGCGTTTCTTGATTGTACTCTATTATATCACGAGTTCTAATATAATCTCCTGAATTAAGCTCTAAACTAAAATCACTATCTAATTTTATATCAAATGGAATACTTCTAGTTAAGACACTCTGTGTCAAAAACATTTTTATAGCCGTTGTCATATCTAAACCTAATTCTCTATATAACTTCGTGGCTTCTTCCTTCAATTTTTCATCTACATGAACAGCAATTGTTGACATAAAATCACCTACTTTTCTATTACCTTTCCTGTCACACTACCCAATCGTAAGCCTGCAGGTATTTTTCTGTTTTATCACTTGCTTCACTTATCCCTTGAGCTAATTTATACTTCATATCCATTCCTAACAACATTTCTGCAGGAATCCCTGTAACCCTCTGGACTCTAAGCGCTAAATCAGCATTCAAAAATTTTTTCCGATTCAACAAATCAGAAACATGCTTCTGAGACACCCCTAGTCTATCCGCAAAATCCTGTTGCGGAATTTTATAATATTCTAACAGTTCTAATAGTGTATCTGCAGCTGATGTTGTAACCGCAAAATGAACTTTATTATTCCTATTCAACATCATCGTACCTCCTCAATGATAATCTTCTATCGCAATAATGGAAATTGCTACTATCTCTTCTTTATCTACTGTCTGCTCATCATTTTCATCATAACCATAAAAAGTGATTCGCCAATTTGCACCAATATCTACAGCAAATTGCGATTCTCTACTGCCATTTAACTGATGCAGACGTGTAGGTGGTAAATAAGATAAATCCGATAATGTCCTAGCTGTTTCAAACTCCAAAAGTCTTTGCTTTATTTTAGGCAATCTATCTTTTCCAAACTCTTTTAGAATTTTTCGATCATCAGCCAATATTTTCATTAGCTTTTGGCTCTCTGCAAATATTTCCATAAACCAATTATACCAAATAGGTATTATAATGTCTATTATATTTCATATTATAATTTATAATATAATGTAACTCCCATTGAAATATTCATCTCCTGAATGCTCCTAAGGGCTCCGCAGCCAAAAAATCGTTCGGTTAAAGGACTTATTACCTATATGCACGATCGAATCAATTTCTTTCTAAGTTATTTTACCATCCCCAATAGATAATCAGTAGCAACGTCTAATATATGTGCTAATTTAACAACGTTTTCAAGGCTAGGTTCTCTGTTACCTTTTTCCCAGTTTGTATATGTGACACGATTGACACTAAGTTCATCTGCTATTTGTTGCTGTGTTAGCCCTCGTTTTTTTCTAAGCTCAGCTAGTCTATCTGAAAATACACTCATTTTACCTCTCCAAAAATATTTACATAATAAAAGAGACTAAATCCTTAATCTCCTTTATTTTATAAATTTCTCTATGATTTTAGAATAAATTACCAACCTAGAATTTTATGTCTCTGCCCCACATTTGCCCCATTTTAAAAATAAACTATATTTTTTCTCAAAAAGGTCAAATCTTTTCCTGCTTAAATTATCAATAAAAACCACCTTTTTTATTTTAAAACCAATCTCATTGTTTCATGCAGGGGGCATAGAAATAGAGAAGAAAAAGCCTTGTTTTATAAGGCTTTTTTGATTGTTCAAAAGAAACATGTCACTCAATTCGTCATGATTTTACAGTGAAATTTTTATACTTGAGGAAAATTAAAGAACATACTAGGCAAAACCAAGTATGATGGCAAATAGTTTTCTCAGCGTCCTGTAAGAAGCGTTAGAAAGTCTCTGGTTCTGTCACAAGATGAAGAAATTAAAAATCATGGTTTGCTAGCGTAATCGTCAAAAATTTTATTTACAATCTCTAAGAGTCTGATTGTATTGTTAAAGCTAACAAAGTTTTTTAATACATTTTTATTATGATTCAGATAGATAAAACTAGTCTCTCAATAGCTATAATCCCGACTGATTCTGGTCAGCCGGGCTCTTTTTTATTTGCAAAAATATTTGGGCGGATAAATTATCTATCCAAGTGAGTAACTGTAAATTTGATATGTGAATAATCTTTTTCAGGATTTTTATCAGCTAAGAAGGCCGTTGCATCTTTTTTAATTTGCAATAGGTTAATATTCTGGGCCTGAGCAGCGTAAACACAGCCGCAATAACATTGACGGTAAATATCATACTCTTCACACATCTCTACAGAGCGTTTGTATCCTTGATTTTTCTTGAAATCACTGGGCAGATAATGAGTAGTGTAAATCTTTTGCACTTCAATTCCAATACTATTGATGGTTTGGGAATTTTTGTGTGGGCTAATGGTCAAGGCACTACCAAAATAGTCAAAACCTAGGTCAACAGCCATTTGTGCGGTTTTATCCAAGCGATAGTCAAAACAAACCTTGCAACGGTCGCCACCTTCTGGCTCCTCTTCCAATCCTCGAACCAATTTGCGGTATTCACTAGGCTCGTAAGGAGCCTCAATGTACTGCACATGATTTCCTGTTTTTTCATTGAAATCGCTGACAAACTTCTGCGTCACATAAGCCCGTTTGTGATATTCTGCCTTTGGATGGATGTTAGAGTTGGCAAAGTAAATCGTCACATCAGCATACTGAGTCAGATACTCTAGTGTATAGGTGCTACACGGCGCACAACAGACGTGCATTAAAATTTTAGGTCGAGTATTATCTGCTTGCCAGACCTTAACCATCTGTTGCATCACGCGGTCATAGTTAATTCTCTGGTTAGGATTCATCCTACTCAAAATTTCTTCTACATTAATCATAAAGCTCTCCTTGGAAAACTGGACTTGACCTTTGCTACAAATCCATGCACTCTATTTTATCATAGAAGAATGTTTCAGACAAACCATTGAACAGGCTAAAAGGGGGCGGCCCCCAAAATACTCGATTATTTTTACTTCTGCCTAGAACATTCCCGCCTAGATTTACCGTACTGAGGATTCTCAGACACCATTATTCTAATAGCGTCTAGATAAGATAAGGCGCAAAAGATAATAAAGGACCAGAACCAGGCTAAGTGTCAGAGTCAAAAACTGACTGAGAGGCAGAGTGAAGGGAAAAATCATGGACAGGACAGTTAGGCAGGCACCGAGAAGCAAGAGAATATTGAAAAGCAGAGTTCGGGCCTTTTCATCAATCATCTGATTACGCTCATCCGTCACCTGAATATACAGCCGCTCGAAACGGTCCTTCTGCCCCAGAGCAGCATTGTAGCGAATGGTCATACCAGACAGTCCTAAGAGCAGTCCAACCAAAATACCTTCCTGCAAATCATCCAGAGAGTGAAGATGACTGTAAGCCAGACCCAGTAACAAAACCAAGCTAAGTATGCGGCCCATGAGGATTTTTCTTTGCAGTTTTTTGCGAAATTCTTCTTTGCTTAGAGTCTTCATATCCGCCTCCTATTTTTCATATGCTTGAAAAATTTTTAAAATCACCACAATCAGGAACATTCCCACAAAAGGCAGGATTTCCTTAGGGATAAAATTGGCTTGCAAATGGAGATAAGATAAGCCAACCACCACTAAAATAGCCAATATCCATTTACACAAATAAGTCCATTTCATGATTCATCCTCCTCAAAGAGAAACACTTCTTCAATCCTTAAATTGAAAAAGGAGGCAATTTTATGAGCCAAAAGCAGCGAGGCATTGTAGCGGCCTTTTTCCAAAGAAATAATCGTTTGTCTCGTGACCTCTAGCTTCTCAGCCAGCTCCTCCTGGCTGAGTTTTTTTCTTTTACGTAATTCTTGAATTTGATTTTCCAAGGCTGCCTCCTTTCCATAATGTAAAACAAACTTTACTTTTCAAATATAGTATAGCCTCCTTTACATCTTTTGTCAAGAAGAAAGCGGCAAAAAAGAACTGAAACTTTAAACATTTCAGTCCTTTTATCATCTTTATTGATTTCCTTTGTTATTTGCCTTTTAAAGCTACAGTCAACTCAACACAGGCTCCTCCTTGGTCTGGATTGAGCAGGATCAGACGACCACCGTGCAAGAGAGCTACCTGCTTAGAAAAGGCTAAGCCGATACCATGATGGGGATTAGCTGAATTGCGGCTTTGGTCACTCTGATAAAAGAGCTGTTCCGCTCCCAGCAGCATCTCCTCTGAAAATGAAGGGCCGTTGTTCCAGATAGCAAAAACCAACTGATCCTGCTGCACTGATACCATCAGCTTCACTTCCTTTTGATCCGGATCAGCATGTTCAAGCGCATTCAGTAAAATATTGAGCAAAGCCCGTTTGAGATAGTCCAAGTGAATCGACAAAATCAGACTAAGATCACAATCTTCTTGGAGATAAAAACAATAGCTTTCCTGTTTGCTGAACAGTGCCCAGTCGTCTTGTAAATCAGCCAAAAAGTCCCCTAAGGAAAGCTGACTGAACTGATTAGAATCAATCTGAAAAGTCTTAGCGTAATCAATCAAAGAGCCGCAATACTCTTCCATCTTGTGACTAGCCTGCAAAATCTCAGCAGCATAGTCTGCCTGTGGCTGGCTCAACTGCGCCAACTCCAAGAGCTCAGCATTCCCCTTAATCACAGTTAGGGGCGTCTTCAAATCGTGCGATGTCGCTGATAGCTGTAAAATCAACTCCTGATTATGCTGCTGCTCTTTTTCTAGAAGACGAGCATTTTCTTGGTGGCTGCTCCGTAAATCGCTATAGACTTCGAGCATTTCCTCAATCCGAAAAACCTGGCTTTGATTTTCTTCTAAAAGCTTCTCGCTCGTTAGCATTTTTATTTCCCTATCGATTTTTCGGAGCAATTTCAAAATATGATAAAAAGTAATCAGCAGCAAGCTCCCTGCCCAAAAGAACAAGGTAAAAAGAACGTGATCACTTCCTTGCGTAAATTCATAGCCTATAAGCACAAAAATCAAAACATGAAAAAAGACGATTTTTAAACTGGTTGTCCAGACTAGGCTTTTGAAATTTCGTGTCCTAATTGCCATCTATAGCCTACTCCTCTCACTGTTGCGATTGCTTGCAGCCCTTCTTGTTTGCATTTTTGACGAATCTGATATACGTATTCTGAGATGGAGCGAAGCTGTGTTTCTGAACTTTCTGGGTAAAGCAAGGTATGCAAGCGTTCAGCTGAAAAGGCCTGCTTGGGATTGCTAGCTAGTAAATGCAGCAACTTAAACTCTCGCTCTGAAAATTTCAAGACTTTACCAAAACAGGCAACTTCATAGCACTCTGGATAAAATTGACAAGAAGCAATTTCAGAATATCGCTCCTCACGCCTTTCCTCCCGCCTAAGATGAGCTCTGACACGCGCCAGCAATTCTTTGGTTCCAAAAGGCTTGACAATATAGTCATCTGCTCCACGAAAGAGCCCTTCCACCTTGTCCGCCTCCAATTCCTTAGCCGTCAGAAAGATGATTGGACACGAAAGATGAGGACGAATGTAGGAACACAACTCAAAACCATTAACAGGCTCCATCATCACATCCAGCAGAATCAAGTCATATCCGACAAAATGCGTCAATTCTAGCTCTTCTATCTGATCAAGCGTCGTCACATCATAAGCATCGAGCTCTAGGACGTTTTTCACCAGCTTCAAAATGCTCTGGTCGTCATCAACCACCAAAATACGATACTGTCTCATGATTTCCATTATAGCATACCTCTAGCGAACATCTCGTTTCAAGGTTAAGAATATAGCAGAGCTCCAAACCAAAGCTAACCATAACAGCTGTATTCCCAGCCCTGAGAGATCTATTGAATGCTGAAGTCCTTCATACTCAAAAAGATTTAGGGTAGCTAGATCGGGCAGGTATTTTGCTTCCTTGATGAATGTTGCCAATAAACGGCTGAGACCAATCAAGAGAGGAAAGAGCACCGACACCGGCACAACCCAAGATTGAAATAGCAAAGCGAGGCCAGCAGTTAAAAAAGCCAGAAAAAGATTGCTGAGAATACCAAAAGAGCTGTAATAGAGGAGTTTCCCCAGTAAGGACCAGCTAAAGCTTAGGTCAAAACGAGCCAGCATAACAAGGAAACAGCTGCCTACCATGACACTGTAGAGAACTAAGAGCAGCAAGACCAGAAAAAGGATTTTCCCAGCCAACCAAGCCCTTCTATTTGATACGGTTAGAAAATTCGTTCGCATCCCAGACTTGACAAACTCCTGGGCAAAATAGAGCGAAGTAAAGATGACGATGACAGGCTGCGCCAGATAGAGGGCATGCAAAACCTCGCTCAGAGCCTTTGTCTGGCCAACTGCTGTCTGACTATAGTCAAGATTCATCAGAAAAAATGGAACAGCTACCAGAACCACCAAGGCTGCACCAAGAGCGAGATAGTAAGAACGGAACTTAATCCATTCACTTTTAAGCAGAGCTTTGATCATCAGTAGCGCCCTCCTAAATCCGTCTTCAAAAAGCGCAGAGAGGTCATGCCGCCGATGACTAGCAACCATGCACCAAGTATCAACAGCCCTTGCAAGGGATTGTTAGCATATTGGGAAGTTGGCGTTGCAGTAAACAACTCTCCTGCTGGCTGTGGCAAATAAGCTCCCCAACTCGTGTGAGCTGCCAGGTAGTTTCCCAGATTATAGATTTGGGGTACGAGAAAAAGCAGAGGAACTAGCATGGTCCGAGCCAATAAACCTAACAAAAACGAAAGGATTCCCAATAAGGTCAGAGATAAGGTTTTCCACAAAATTAGACTCCAAGCTGCCTGATTGAGCAGAATCGGATCAAGCCCTTCCTTTCCTAAAGCCAGATGCATGACCATATAACTAAAGTAGATTGATAAAAAGCTAGTGGCAAGAGAAAAGCAAGTAAAGGTCATGAGTTTCCCCACAAGCAACTTCAGGCGGTTATTACAGGTCAAGAGACTGGTTCTCAAGCTATGAGACTGAAATTCCATAGCTCCCAAAATTCCAGCTAAAATGACCAAAACCATGACCGCCATAGAAGCCCCGTTGAGACCTAGATATTCCAGCGGATCAATGGCGTTTATCAGATTAGGAACCGTCTCAGGCGTGGCATCCAAGCCGACAGATAAATACTGTCGACCCTCCAGCCAGGATACGGCAGGCACCAATAGCAGCATGAAGGCCATACTCACTTTGAAAGCCTTGGTTGAGCGGATTTTCAACCATTCTGAATGCAATAAGGACATCGTTTCTTTCATCTTAAACCTCCTCTGTCAAATCAAAGAAGAGATCTTCTAGACTGTCTGAATCTTGCAGCACCTCTTCCAATCGTCCCTGCTCAATAATTCGCCCATGATGAATCAAGACTACATCATCTGTCACCATTTGCACCTCTGATAGGATATGGGAAGATAGAAGTACCGTTTTCCCTAAATCAGCCTGCTGACGGATGAACTTTCTAAACCACTTAATCCCACTTGGATCTAGTCCATTGGTCGGCTCATCTAATATAAGAAACTGAGGATCACCTAGCAAAGCTGCTGCTAAACCCAACCGCTGACCCTCCCCCAGAGACAGGCTTGACAAGAGGTCCTTCCTCTTATGAGCGATTCCAGTCATCTCTAAAACTTCATCGATCCGATACTTGGGAATAGCATTACTCGCCGCAATAATTCTCAAGTGGTCATAGACCTTTCGATTTGGCAGACCGCCAATGCCGTCAAAGGCTGCACCTACCGTTCTGAGCGGATAAGTCATTGACTGATAAGTTCGCCCATCAAAAGTCGCAGTTCCTGCTGTCGCCCGATCTAACCCCAAGAGAATCCTCAAGGTCGAACTTTTCCCTGCACCATTTGGGCCCAGAAAGGCTGTAATCCGACCGCTTCTAGCTGTAAAAGAAATATCTTCTAAAATCTGCTTGCTGCCCTGCTTTTTGCAGACTCCTTCTATTTTCACTGTATGTTCCATACTGAACTCCTTTTGGTTTTTCTTTAGTATACAGGGGCAAGTTCAGAGAAAGTTCAGACAATAAAAAAACTTGTCTTGCGACAAGTTCTTTTTTCATTTTTCGACTGCATCCCAGAGTTGGCGGATACTTTTTTTCTGCACGGGATCGACAAAGTGTGGGGCGATTTCCACCAGAGATTGCAAAACAAAAGCTCGCTCAGCCACATAAGGATGAGGAACAATCAAGTTTGGACTGTATATCTCCTCCTGTCCTATGTAAAGAATATCCAGATCAATCACACGCGGTCCCCATTTGATCTCCCGCATGCGCCCTAGTTCCGCTTCGATAGTCAGCAGGGTCTGCATTAATTCCTCAGGATTGAGCCAAGTTTCAACTTCAACAACTTGATTGAGAAACTTGTCTTGCTCAACGCCACCCCAAGGCTCTGTTTCGATACGACTTGATGCCTGCAAAATTCTTATTTTCTGCTCTGCTATTTTTTCCAAAGCTGCATCAAGATTGGCAGCTGGGCTGCCTTGATTGCTTCCCAGAGCAATAAAGGCCTTCCACTTTTGACGCACTAACTTGACTGAGCAGGTCTCTAGAGGCAGCGGCACTGGCGCCCAAGGCTTCTTGACCTCCAAGCTGACCCTCTGCACCAAAGGATGCGTCAGAAAAATCTGATCAATCAGCTTGTAAGCCAGCGTCTCAATCAAGTCTTCCTTACTTTCCTGACACCAGCGGGTCAGATCTTGAGCCAATTCTCCATAGTGAATAGAAGCTGTCAGGTCGCCTGTTTTGGCAGCTCGGGTCATATCATAGTCCAAAATCAAGTCTAGCACAAAACGCTGACCCAGTTCTTTTTCCGCTCCAAAAACACCATGATAGGCGTACACTTCCAAATCCTTAATCCGTAGCTGATCCATGACTCTCCTCTCCTTGCTGTCAAGCCCTTAATGCCCCATCAGTTTGTAAGCTTCATTTTTCAGGTCCTTGTCCGTCGCTAAAATACCGCGCGCCGCTGTAGTAACCGTTGCAGTGCCAGGCTTTCTGACTCCCCGCATATTCATGCACATATGCTCAGCTTCCACCCAAACCAAGGCTCCTTGAGCACCCAGATATTCCATTAAGGCCTCTGCAATCTCTACAGTCAATCGCTCCTGAATCTGTGGTTTCTTGGCATAGACCTCTACCGTTCGAGCCAGCTTGGACAGGCCTGCTACCCGACCATTTGGCACATAAGCGATGTGAACCTTCCCGTAAAATGGCAGGAAATGATGCTCACACATGGAATGGAAGAAAATATCCTTCTCCACCACCATATTATTGTCAATGATTTCAAAAGACTTAGCCAGATGTTCCTCAGCAGTCTCGCCCAGCCCAGCAAAGATTTCCTGATACATCTTAGCAATGCGCTGTGGCGTCTCCTGCAAGCCTTCGCGGCTTCCGTCTTCGCCAATCGCCTCAATAATCTGGGCTACGGCTGCTTCAATTTTCTTCGTGTCCATATTCACTCCTAGATTCTTTTTCTTTGTCAATGATATAGGCTCTGACCTGAGCCAGGAAATAAAGGGAGCCCGTAATCAGCAAGAGCTCATCGTCCCTGTGCTCTACTTTCAAATAAGCGTCTAAAAAGGCCTGCCAATCAGCATAGTGCAAGTCCTGCTCGCAAGCCAGCGCCTCCAGTTTTTCTTTGGAAAAGCTCCGTGGGTCCGCAAAATTAGTCAAAATTAACTGACTCTTAGGTACTTCCTTGAGCTGAGCTACCATTTCCTCCAGAGATTTGGTCTGGATACAGCTAAAAAGGATTTTCTTATCCAGCTCTTGATAATGTTGGTTCAAAGTCCTCGTCAATCTCTCCATAGCATGAGGATTGTGGGCGCCATCAAGCAAGATACGAGGTTGGTGCGAAATCTGCTCCATCCGCCCCGGCCAGTTTGTCGCCACTAAAGCGACGTCTATTTGCTCTTTTGTTAAAAGCGGTAGTTGCTTGCTCTGACAATAGAGGTCACAGAGCTGAATAGCCAAACCAGCATTATCTACCTGATGTTGTCCCAAAAGAGGCGTTAGGTAATGCTCTGCTTTTCGATTGGCATTGGAAAAGCTGAAACGTTCGCCTGAGTCAGTTCCGCCCAAGCTTGTCACTTGATAAGATTGACCGTACACATAGTGAGGCGCTTGCATTTGATGAGCCTTATTCTCAATGACTGCCAGAGCTTCTGGCTCAATCCGCCCAGTCACCGAGGGCACATTTGGCTTGATAATCCCAGCTTTCTGCTCGGCAATTGCTGCCAGAGAATGCCCCAGCAGAGCCACATGATCTAAGCCAATGGTCGTAATGGCTGTCAAATCAGGTCGGCAGACATTGGTACTGTCCAAGAGGCCACCCATGCCAACCTCCATAATGGCCACATCGACCCGCTCCTGAGCCAAATAATCATAGGCCAAAGCCGTCATGATTTCAAACTCAGTCACTCCCTGCAGAACCTCATCATCCACTTGCTTCTCAAAAAGGACTCGATAAGTCTCTAGGAGCCGTTCCAAATCTTGATTGGCAATAGGCCTACCATTGATGGCGATTTGTTCACTGTAGCTGATCAGATAGGGGGAGGTAAAGGTTCCCACACGCAGACCTCGCATTTCCAAGAGTTGACGCAGATGGGAAATGGTTGAGCCCTTCCCGTTGGTCCCTCCTATATGAATCACTGACAGCTGCAAATGGGGATTTCCCCGCAGCGCCAGCATCCGCTCCATTCGTTCCAGCCCAAAGTTGGGGCTATCCGTCCGATAGGCTTCCAGCCAGCTTAAATCTGACAATTCTTCTTTTATCATACTCACTTATACTGCCGTAAATTTAGATCTTCCATTTTCTGAGCCAGTCGAACGGCATCGCCAATCTCGGCTGCCATTCGGTGGACTCCTACATCATGCACTCGGACAGCCTCAACACCCTGACTGGCCGCAATGCTGGTCAAATGAGCTGAAGCCATGTCTCTGTTTTGAAAACCAGCTTCCGTATCTGGGTCGGTCTCAAAACCATTTTCCTCCAAGATATTGACCAAAAAGCGTTTGCGAGAGACACCCAGAAAAATGGGAAAGCCAGCCTGATGAATGCTCCCCAACTCCTGTAGGAGCAGAAGATTCTCCCGCTTGGTCAAACCAAAGCCAATCCCTGGATCCAGCATGATTTGCTCCTTCTCCAGCCCAGCTTTCTCAGCTCTTTCCAGTGTCTTTTCAAAAAATGCCCACATGAGCGCCTGAATATCCAGCTGCTCAAAATTTGCTAATTCTGACTCGGTAAAAGCAGGTTCAAAGCCAAAAGTCGGAAAGATTTTCGAGCTAGTATGTTGGGGCCGAGCTATGACTGGATTGAACATGGCAATAACTGGTGCTCCAGCCCTGGCAGCCACAACTGCCATTCTCTCATCACCCAAGAGTCCCGTGATGTCATTGATGATATTGGCTCCAGCAGCCAAAGCTGCTTCTGCAACCGGTGCCTTCCAAGTATCCACAGAAATGAGGATATCACTTTCCCGACGAAGAGCCTCAATGACCGGCACCACTCGCTCTATTTCGGCCTCTATTTCCACAAAATGGCTGCCCGGACGAGTCGACTCGCCGCCGATATCCAGCAGATGAGCTCCTTGAGCTCTCATCTTTCGAGCCTGCTCCAGAGCCTTTTCCACCGTATCATATCTGCCCCCATCCGAAAAGGAATCTGGGGTAACATTGAGAATCCCGCAAAGGGCCGTCTTGCCTTCAGGGGCAAGCTGTCTTAGATTTATCATATTTCCTTTCCAATGCTGCCTCTTAACAAAAAGGGTACACCTATCTAGTGTACCGCAAAGCCAACAGCAGATGCAGCAGCAGTTTTATAAACTGCACTTGTTCCTACAAGCAGCCCTTTCAGACTCTTGTTTCACTTATCATTTTACCACAATTCTACCATTTAAGAAAACACTTTTTACAAACAGAAGGGCAAAAGACCGAGAACGATAATATTTCGGATGACATGGGCCAGCAAGGACAGCTCCAGTGGCTGCACCCACCCTTTTAACAGCTGAACAAAACATGTTCCTAACCCAAGATAAAGAAGAAAACACGACAGTTCTCCAGGATTTCGAAAAAGAGAAAAGAGAGCAATCCCTAGCACAAGCCCCCAATTTTCTCGATAGTTCATCCGCACTTTTAGCTTAATTTTCTTGGCAGTCAGTGGTGAGGAGATAAATAAATCCATGCCCAGCAGCAATAATGAGGAAGAGAAAAAACTGTCTGAGAACATTTGCTGTACGGGTGCTAGCAGCGAGGTCTCCCAACCACAGAGAAGAACCACACCCACTGCATTGGCTGCAATCATCAAAAAATAGAGACAGCGCAAGTGTTGAAATCGTTCTGAAGAGCGCACTTCTTCCTTAAAATCCTCTAGCTCATGTGAAAAATAAAAGGCATAACACAAGAGACAGAGAATCAGGCCAAGGATAAAAAGAAAACTAGGCCTAGATAAGACCAGCCGATTCGACACTGGTTGGGCTAAAAGCAGCAAGCTTGCTTGAGTCAGCATCGCCACTAATAAAATTTGAATCATTTTTTGTAATCTGAGCATAATCTCCCTTTCACTCCCTAAAGCTGAAATATAACTTTAATTATAAAGAAAAAGGGTTTGCCTCTTAGCTGTCTGTCCTAAAAAAACACTTTTTAACCCTAAAAGGTCAAAAAGAGGCAAAATTGACCTCTTCACCTCTCAACTGTCTATCATTAGCGCTTCATAGCCAACATGATTAGGATAGCGAGGCCATTACGCAACATATGGGCTAAAATCCCCATTTCCAGACGCTTAGTCTTATAAACAACAAATGCCAGAACTCCACCCATACCAGCATAAAGGACAAAACTGCCAATATTGGTCGGACCGTGGAAAAGGCCAAAAAGAACTGAGCCGACCACCAAACCAATCAGATCATGCTTAGGAAATAGCTTTTTCGGAATCAAGCCACGGAAAATAATTTCCTCTAAAATCGGTGCTGAAAAGACAGCTCCCACAACAACCAAAACAACTGGCACATGCTGAAATAAACCTTCCAAAGCAGCTTGATTGGCTGTCGTTCCTGAAAGCTGACCTTCTAAAATCAAAATAATCACTGCCAAAATACTAACCCCAAAAGTCATCAGATAGGATAGAGCCAGCCAGCCGACCGATGACCATTTGAAAAATCGAAAATCTAAGGTCAGCAAGGCCTCTTTCTTGGCCATTCGCAGGGCATAAAAAATAATGAGTAAATAAATCATCAAGACAAGCAAGGTCTCCCCCATTGAAAAACCTTGCCCTCCTTCTTTAAACTGTTGAATCACTACAAAAGGGACCTGAGTTTGCAAAGCCACAAACAAAACAAGTAAACTATATTCTATTTTTTTCAAAAAACTTTTCATACTTTCCTCCTATTTTCTTAGTATAGCGAAAATTTTCCGTCCTGTACAGCTAATTTCGAAATATGTCGCTAAAAGTAAGTGAGACGATGTCCATGATTGCTGCGCAATCACTTACAAACGGATAAAAGCAAATCAAAAACCCTCATTAGGTCTATAAATCCTAGTGAGGGCTTTGTGGTTGATTATTGATTCTTAAAACGTTCTACATCACGCGCAATGACTAATTCTTCATCTGTCGGAATGACCAGAACCCTTACTTTAGCAGCTTCTGTTGAGATGTCTCCTGTTGCACCAAAGACATTCTTTTCGGGATCGACATCGCAGCCAAACCAAGAAATTCCTTCGATAACCATTCGACGAATCGTTACAGAGTTTTCGCCAATCCCAGCTGTAAAGATGATTGCATCTGCTCCATTTAAAACCGCTAAATATTGGCCAATATATTTCTGGATTCGATCGACAAAGATTTCATTGGCCAACTGAGCTTTCTCATCACCTGCACGCATCGCTGCATGAATATCCCGCATATCACTTGATCTTTCAGAAACGCCCAAAAGTCCAGATTCGCGATTTAGGATGCGACTGATGTCCTCTGGCGTATTAAAGTCATCTGTATGTTGTATTAAATATGGGATAATCGCTGGGTCAAGGTCTCCCGTACGTGTTCCCATCATAATACCACCAAGCGGAGTGAAGCCCATAGAAGTATCTACTGAAATCCCCTTATCCACTGCTGTGATAGAAGCCCCATTCCCAATGTGGCAAGTAATCAGTTTTAATTCTTCAATCGGTTTACCCAACACTTTCGCAGCTTCGTGGGCGACATATTCATGGCTGGTACCATGCGCCCCATATTTCCGAACCTTGTTTTCAGTATAATATTTCGTTGGTAACGGGTAACGATAAGCCTTTTCTGGCATCGTTGTGTGGAAAGAAGTATCAAAAACCACGACACTGGTAATATCAGGCAAGATTTCTTTGAAAGCACGGATTCCCGCAGCATTTGCTCCATTATGAAGAGGAGCCAAAAGAGCTAATTCTTCGACTTTTTCAATGACTTCTTCATCTACCAGAGCTGATTCCTTGAAATATTCCCCACCTGCAACGACACGGTGGCCAACACCTGTAATTTCGTCATAAGACTGGATAATATCAAAGCGCATCAAGTCATCTAATAGGATTTTCACAGCCTGAGTATGATCAGCAATATCTAAAATTTGCTTTTCTGAACGGCCGTTAAATTTTACTGTAGAGATAGAATCCTTGAGACCGATCCGTTCAATCAGGCCTTTTGCGAGCACTTCTTCTTCTGGCATCAAATAAAGCTGCCATTTCAAACTCGAACTTCCAGCATTAATAGAAATAGTTTTTGACATTTCGTCACCTCTTTAAGCGTTTTCAAACCTATTATATCAAAAATTTGTTTAAATTTCACTATCTTTGCGCCAGTTTTGAAAACTTTCCCGAAATTTCAAAATCTCATTCTGGTTCTGCAAATCCTGCAGGAGATAGATAAAAGGCTGAATGTCTGTCTCTTCTTGTTTCCTCAAAACAAAAAGTGTCTTAGCATGCTGACTGCTTGAGAAAATAGTTTCTGGCAGGACAATCATTGCAAGAAGCTGGGCTTTAGAAAGCAACCATTTTTTAAGCAAGTGACTTTGCTTACTCGTCAGCAGATCATTTGGCGCGAGAAAGATAGCATAGCCTCCTGGCTTTAAATATTTCAGCGACTGCTCGATCAAGAGATGATGAGCGTAGGTATGCTCTTCTGGACTGGCAACCTCATAGCGAGAAGCAACCGCATCATCCGGATAATAGCCCACTGGCAAATCACTGATAATTAGATCACTTTCTTTCAGAACCTGAGGCCGCACAGCATCTCCTTGGGCAAAATGTGCCTTGGAATTCATGACCTCAGCAATGCTAGCGGACAAATCAATCAGTAAATCGTCAATTTCCAAACCTAGATAATCAATATTTTTTCGAGTATGATTGAGAATGGTCTCAGCCAGATTTCCCATACCGCTTCCAATTTCGAGAAGATCGACCTTTTCACCTTTCGCCAGCTGGTCAATCAAAAAACTAATCAACAAACCGATCGAATCAGGCGTGAATTGATGATTGGCTTGAAGCGGCTCTGTTTGAGAGGCCTTCATAAAAATAAACTGATAGGCCCGACGCCACTCTTCCTTAGTCAAATGCAAAGCGCGAAGCTTCTCGTTATTTTTCAGAATTTCTTGTAAATCGGTATCCCCGTCCAGATAGATCCCATTCTGCTCAATCAAGGCATCGTAAAAATTGGTTGCCAGAGCATTTTGGATATTTTGCACATTTTCTAAAATCAAGTTGTAAGCTCGTTCTATCTTTTCAAATTTCATGGCATCCTCCGTTGTCTTATGATACCAAAAAGAAGACGTCTTTCCAAGGGGTATCGGATTACAAATCTTTTACATTTCTATCACTTACGGTTTTTGTCGATTGAAAGCGAATGTTCTTCATTTTCTTTAGCATTTTTTGCCTTCGTTTCTGCCTCCTTCTTATTTTCAAAATAGAAAGAATAGCTCTTCTGATTGGCGAGTTGGCTATTGACCTCCAGCATTTTCCCCTGCTGGCGATAATGGGTGCTCCCTTGGTCAAACGTTAACTGACCGCTATCCTCTGTGACGGTGTCCTTGGTCAAAACAGCCAAAGCATAAGCTTCTACCCGCTCTCGATTTGCTTGGAAGAGGCGCTGATTGGCCACCTGCCTATTTAGATAAAACTGCAAAAGCAAGCTGAAGACCGCTGCCATGAAGAGGGCATAAAGCAAGATGCCTGCCTTAACTTTTATCTTGCACACGATAGATGTACTCTCTTTCTAAATCATTGTCAAACCGGAAGCGAAAGCGAACAAGGTCTCCCTCCTGACTGACCGGAGCAGCTTTAAGTCCATAAATCATAGGCTGATAACCACGCCCTGAAGCATCTGTTTTCCGGAAATCATCACCCCGAGATTTGCCCAAAGCCAGATTCTTGCCATCCTGTTTGATATAGATTTTGTCGTTTTCGACCCTGTCAAATTGGCTGCGCGATAGCTCCGTCTCTAACTGATCGACAAATAAGAGCCATTCCTGCTGCTTATTTTCCTGTTGCTGTCGTAGTTCAAAAGCCAAAAGCTTAGTCATAGACTGAAAGACTAACATCCCACCGCTCAAAACCAGCAGGGCAACTAAAGTCTCTAAAAGTGTAAAAGCTTTGATTCTAACGTTTTTTAACACTGAGCACCTTCTCCTCCTGATGATAAACGGTTAATTGTCGGTCTGTCTTGACCTGGCGGACCGTGATGCCATTGACTGTCAGACTTTCCTGCCCCGTCTGCATGGCCATCCGAGCAACCCGTAGGACTTCCTCCTCCTGCAATAATCGTGTCTGCTCCTGCCGCGACTGGCTAATCTGCCCAAGCAAAAGGCTGGCAATAGCCGCAAAAACCGCCATTGCCACCAGAGCCTCCAGCAAAATGCTAGCCTTCATTCGTCGTCTTTTTAAATTTTCCATTGCCCATATAAAGCTGGTAAACAACCCTTTTATCCTCCGTTTGAAAAACAATCTTGCTGAGCGAAGAATTCCCGCCAGCTTGATCAAACTGAATAGTCTGAGGAGCATGCTCCTGCAAGGTCTTGGGAAATTCAACTTGCTGGTAGCCATTGGAAATCTTACGGTCCGAAATGGTCAGCTTTATCTTTTCATGCCCAGCCAAACTCAGCTTTTGGCTCTCCTGATAAAGATGCTCAAATTCCATGAAAAACAGCTGCTCCTGCACTTGATTGAAACCAGCCTGAACAGAGCCAGATAGACCTAATAAAATGAAACTGACCACAAATAAAGCTAGGAGACTTTCCAGCAGCGTAAAAGCCTTAATCCGCAACTGCGCGAGTTTCACTACTGTTTTTTCCATAGTAAGCCTTATAAGATTCCACCTGCTTGTCGGTAATCCGACCATCCGCAACCAATTTTCCTAGAGTGGCTTTTTCATTAACATTCTTCAATTCATAAAGCTCAGCCTGACTTTCCACTACCTTGACGACAGCCGCGTTACCGCTTTCTGAGATAGTATCCTTTTGCTTAGTCAAATTTGGAACAAACAAGAGCATCAAGACGCTGATAATTAAAAGGACGACTAACATTTCCACCAAAGTAAAGGCTTTAACCTTCAAAGTTTTTAGTTTTTTCATAATTGAATCTCCATATTCTGATAAATTGGCAGCAACATAGCTGCATAAAGTAAAACAATAACAAGGGCGACAAAGACAAAAACGAGAGGCTGAATCAAATTCATGGCCCGATTGATTCTCAGGAAAAACTCTTCCCAAGTCTTTTCAGCATATAGTTCCAATTCGTCACCCAACTTGGATTTGACCTCTCCGTACTCGATGATTAAGGCCAATTCTTTCTTAAAGAAGGGATAGGTGCCGACCTTCTCGGCGTAGCCCTGACCTGCACCTAAGGCCGTCTCCAAGTCTCGCCCCAGCTCCTGAAAAAGCTGAGAAGGCTGGTCCTGCATGATGAGAAAGATCTGGCTTAATTCCAGCCCTTGACCAATCATATTTCCCCATTCACGCGCATAGTAGGCCGTCAGATAGGCTCGTACTAAGGTGCCAACAAGAGGGACCTTGGCCAAACGACTGAAAAATCTCATCTTAGAGCTCTTGCGATAATAGAGCCAGCCACCGCAAATCACCAAGCAAAACGCCAAAACATTTCCCAGAAAGATTTGTGGTAGATAATGAATGAATTGAGTGGCCATATTTTGACTGTCCAGCTGGGGCAAGAGATAATTACGCAAGCCTAGCATAATCAGCACTAGAAACCCAAGCAGCATCAAGGGATAAGTCCCCACCTCAATCAATTTCTTACGGACCTTGGATAGATTTTCCAGATAATCCTCGATTTTACCCAAACTAAGATTTAGATTTCCATGCAGCTCTGACAAAGACAGCTGGGTGACCACATTATCCGAAAAGCCTAAACGCTTCATCATCTGGGAAAATGACTGGCCAGCAGCCAAGCCCGAACGCATTTCCGCGACATAGAATTCCTCTAAAAGGGCACTCCGCCGCAGGAAATCAACAATCTCCGCCAAATGAAAACCGCTGGTAAAGAGATTGCGAAACAGCTCGATAATCTTCTTTTGCTTAGGCGTAGATAATTTTTTCTGCCTGCCTTTGATCAGCTGTGATATGTCCATCTGCAAAAAGCTGGTCAATCTGCTGGTTCCAGAGATTGGCTTCGTGCTTTTGATAGTCTTGGTTGACAAAGTCGATCACACCTCCTCCCCCGATTAAGCGCTGGTAACAGACGCCCTGTAACACCATGCGCAGCTCATCCTCACTGACACCCAGCTCCAGCAGGCGCTCATACACTCCGCGAATGCTCTTAGCATGGATAGTTGAAAAGACCGTTGCCCCTGTCAAACTAGCCCTTACCACCGCACGAGCCGTTTCTTGATCGCGGATTTCACCGATAATCAAGAGGTCCGGCCTGTGACGCAGAGACAGCTTGATGAGACTATCGTAGGTCATCCCAATCGTTTCATTCAGCTGAAGCTGGAGCATGTTTTCCTGCTTGATTTCCACAGGGTCTTCGATAGACATGACCTGTTGTTGCCCAAATTTCATCTGAGCCAGCTGGTGCATCAGCGTCGTCTTTCCACTACCAACTGGCCCTGAAAACAGATAAAGACCACGAGAATGTACTTTTTCACGAAGAGTAGGCAGATTGTCAAACCAAAAACGCAGCTCACGCTCCTCATCGTGCAGGAGACGAATCACCAGACTCTCATAGCCACGGTAATCCCCGACCGTCGACAGACGAAGCGAAACTGTAACATCTCCACAATCATAATCACAGGAACCTAGCTGACTGCGCCTCTTCTCCCCTACATTCATGCCTGATACAAACTTAAAGTGGCTGATGACCGATGATAATAAATCAAAATCATAGGTCTGAATAAAACGGCGCTCATCACCCACCCGCATATAGAGCTCATAGCAAGAGCTCTTGGGAATCAGATAAAGATCTTGGGCCGCTTCCTGCCTAGCCGACTGAATCATTTCCTTTGCAATTTCTTGAACCATAAGTCCTCCTCACCTTATTATTCGCAAAAGAAAAAAGAAAAGGCTGAGAAAAATCCCAACCTTCATATTTTATTCTATTTTTGAATTATTTTAATCCTCACAGGGCAGGCCCGATGGTTTTCTGTCCCATTTTGCTTAACATAACCTGGACGGAATTTATCCTCAGAAATCCGACATTCATTTTCCAGTAAAAAGAGGGAATGATATTGCTGAATATCTTCATTGCATTCTTCACACCATCTTTTCTCTTTAGGATCCCAAAAAATAGTCATTAAATCACTGCGACTGCTATAAAATGGTGAGCACGCCACCATTTCCTCCCAGCGTAATTTATAATATTTCAAAGCATCATAATAGTCTGCGAACTGCTTTTTCTCGATAATATCGCTTTCCCAGCCTTCCAAAAACCACCAAGGCTCACAATCCCCAAACATTTCTATTACACAGTACATACGCATCCTCTCTTTGTACCGTATATTATATATAAAATCCTTTGATAATGAAACTATTTTGCTTACAGCTTGGACAAAGTTTTATTTTCTAG
>NZ_KQ968977.1:485083-488841 GCF_001578725.1 Streptococcus sp. DD04 | reverse complement strand
TTTGTGACGAGTCAAGAGCAATGAGGCTTGAACAAAGTGAAAGCCAGCGTCTTTAGGCGCTGGCTGGTGATGTGGGCTTATAGCCCTGGTACAAACCACCCGTTAGACGGGTGGTTATGATTTAACAAGCTTTCAAAGAATAGGGCTAATTCAAATAATTATCTATATATTTTTGGAAATCAGGATATTTTTGACGATTCATTGCATAAAGCATTTCCCCATATAAGGGATCTCTAGGGTCGTCGGGTTCTAAAAGAACAGCAATTTTGAGGTCATTGTCAGGAAAAGCAATAGTGTAGTGATAAGTATCGTTGACAGTGATGGAATAATATTTTGTATTGTCTTCATATCCAGACTTATCAAGAACATAATGAAATTCCTTGTCTCCTAATTTTCCAGTGTTTTCCTCGAAAACTAGGTCAATATTTTCTCCCGAGGAACCCTGTGCTTTCCATTTTCCGCGGTACGTTTCACCTCGGCCGATGCCTAAAATACTACAAGCGCTCAGACAGATAAGGATAAATACAGTAAAAACGAATACTATGGATTTTTTCATTGGAAACCTCCTTGTGTAATCCCTTTTATATTATTCTACCATATTATTGAGAAAGGATGAATCTTTTTATGAAAATCAGGTTTAACCCTTGAATTAGCCATTTTTAAGAAAGTTTGGTATAATATGTGGTATGATTGTAGTGATTTTATGTCGAATCGATTAAAATGATCCATAGGATGCTATTTGCAATAGAAGATAAATTAATGAAATGAGGTTCTAGTTTTTTGTTAGGATGGCTCGTTTCCTCTCAAAATTTTGTGGTGAATAAATGAAAAAAATATTAGTTGTTGATGATGAGAAGCCAATCTCAGATATTATAAAATTTAATATGACCAAAGAAGGTTACGAAGTTCTGACAGCTTTTGATGGTAAGGAAGCGTTAGAAATGTTTGAAGCGGAGCAGCCAGATATTTTGATTCTGGATCTGATGTTGCCAGAAGTTGATGGACTTGAGGTTGCTCGGACCATTCGTAAGACTAGCAATGTCCCGATTATTGTGCTGTCTGCCAAGGATAGTGAGTTTGACAAGGTTATTGGTCTTGAAATCGGTGCAGATGATTATGTAACCAAGCCATTTTCAAATCGTGAATTACAGGCGCGGGTTAAGGCTCTTCTTCGCCGTGCAGATTTAATCATTGAGAGTCAAGCAGAAGATAGTGGACCAAATGAATTAAATATTGGGGACTTGCAAATTTTACCTAATGCATTTGTGGCTAAGAAGCATGGAAAAGAGCTGGAGCTGACACATCGGGAGTTCGAACTGCTGCATCACTTAGCAACGCATATTGGTCAAGTGATGACGCGTGAGCATTTACTTGAAACTGTCTGGGGCTATGATTATTTTGGTGATGTCCGTACAGTGGATGTGACCATTCGTCGCCTGCGTGAAAAGATTGAAGATACGCCAAGCCGGCCTGAGTATATCTTGACTCGCCGCGGTGTTGGCTACTATATGAGAAATAATGATTGAAGAAATTAAACAATTTGTAATCTCTGCGGATTTCGTCTTTGCTATCATTATTATCGGCTTCATTGTGGTCGTGGCCCTGCTTTTGTTGGAAAATCGCCGTGACAACCAAAAGCTTCTGCAGCTTAATCAGAAAATTAAAGATTTGATTTCTGGTGACTATTCAGAAGTGCTAGACATGCAAGGAAGTCCGGAAATTACAGATATGACCAATAGTATCAATGATTTGTCAGAAGTTATCCGCTTGACACATGAAAATCTTGAGCAGGAAACCAAGCGTCTGTCTAGTATTTTGTCCTACATGACAGACGGGGTGCTTGCCACCAACCGCCGGGGGCAGATTATTACCATTAATGATATGGCGACCAAGCAGTTGGGGGTCAAAAGAAGTGAGGTCCAAAATATGAATATTTTGGATCTGCTTTCAATTTCAGATGAATACAGTCTTCGGGACCTGATTACCAATGTTCCTGAATTGATTATTGATTCTCAGGATGAGAACGGGGAATATTTGCGCCTACGGGTTCGTTTTGCCTTGATTAGACGGGAATCTGGCTTTATATCAGGTTTGGTGGCGGTCCTGCATGATACGACTGAGCAGGACAAAGAGGAGCGGGAGCGCCGGCTTTTCGTTTCCAATGTCAGCCATGAGTTGCGGACGCCCTTAACCAGCGTGAAATCTTATCTGGAAGCCTTGGACGATGGGGCTCTGTCAGAGCCGATTGCGCCGGACTTTGTCAAGGTCTCACTGACTGAGACTAACCGGATGATGCGGATGGTGACGGATTTGCTCAGCCTGTCGCGGATTGATAATGATACCAGTCATCTGGAAGTGGAGTTGACCAATTTTACGGCCTTTATCACCTTTATCCTGAATCGATTTGATAAGATTAAAAATCAGGACGAGACCAAAAAATATGAGATTATCAGGGATTATCCGATTACACCAATTTGGGTGGAGATTGATACGGACAAGATGACTCAGGTCATTGATAATATCATGAACAATGCTATCAAATACTCACCTGATGGCGGCACCATTACCGTATCTGTGAAAACAACAGATGTACAGCTGATTCTCTCGATTTCAGATGAAGGTCTGGGGATTCCCAAGCAGGATCTACCGAAGATTTTTGACCGTTTCTATCGAGTGGATAAGGCACGCAGCCGAGCTCAGGGAGGGACTGGCTTAGGCTTGTCCATTGCTAAAGAAATTATCAAGCAGCATCATGGCTTTATCTGGGCCAAGAGCGAGTACGGCAAGGGATCTACCTTTACCATCGTCCTTCCTTATGATAATGATGCTGTCCGTTTGGATGACTGGGAAAATGAAGAAAATGTAGAAAGTGAACATGACTAAAGGATTTCAATATAGTATTCTGGCATCGGGATCAAGCGGCAATTGCTTTTATCTGGAAACAGACCAAAAACGCTTGCTCGTCGATGCTGGTCTATCAGGGAAAAAAATTACGAGCCTTTTGAGCGAAATTGACCGCAAGCCGGAAGATTTAGATGCCATTTTAGTCACCCATGAGCATAAGGATCATATCCATGGCGTGGGAGTTTTAGCGCGTAAATATAACTTGGATATCTATGCAAACGAAGCAACCTGGCAGGCTATGGAAAAGGATTTGGGCAAGCTGGATGTTAGCCAAAAGCATATCTTTGAGCTAGGTAAAACCAAGACCTTTGGTGACTTGGATGTGGAGAGCTTTGGAGTCAGCCATGATGCGGCCTGTCCGCAATTTTACCGCTTTATGAAGGATGACAAGAGCTTTGTCATGCTGACAGATACAGGCTATGTTAGCGACCGCATGGCTGGAGTGATTGAGAATGCGGATGCTTATTTGATTGAGAGCAACCATGATATCGAGATTCTCCGGAGCGGTGCTTATCCGTGGAGTCTGAAACAGCGGATCCTGTCTGATCTGGGGCACTTATCCAACGAAGACGGTGCAGAGACCATGATTCGCACACTTGGCAATCGCACCAAGCGTATTTATCTGGGGCATTTGAGTAAGGAAAATAATATTAAGGAGCTGGCTCATATGACCATGGTCAATCAACTGGCTCAAGCTGATTTGCCAGTAGGTCATGATTTCCAGGTCTTCGATACTTCTCCTGATACTGCAACGCCTTTGGTAAATATCTAATCATCAGTCGCTCAGAAAGTTGGAACCGTGTGTTCCAACTTTTTTAGGATTGACAAGGATTGCTTTTTATGGGAAACTAGTT
>NZ_KQ968977.1:453742-485063 GCF_001578725.1 Streptococcus sp. DD04 | reverse complement strand
TTTTAGCCTGTTTTTTTATCCTAGAAAGGAAGCTAAAGAATAGAAATGAAGAACGACTATGAAAATGTATGTGAGGAAACCAAATGCGCCTGATTTATTTTGTGATTGCCTGTCTATCTTTGGCCTTAGGAGTCTTGGGAATGTTTTTGCCTGTCCTACCGACGACCCCATTTTTGCTTTTGTCTATTGCTTGCTTTTCGCGTAGCTCCAAGCGGATTGAAAATTGGCTTTATCACACCAAGATGTATCAAATCTATGTCGCAGATTTTCGGGAGACGGGTTCGATTGCCAAAGAGCGCAAGAAAAAGATTATCGTGTCCATCTATATCTTGATGGGAATTTCCATTACCTTCGCGCCCATTATTTGGGTGAAAATTTTCTTATTCGCCCTGACAATCTTTATTACTTATTACCTTTTCAAGGTCATCCCAGATAAGGAATAGGCTGGGAATTACGCTAAGAAGACAAGTAAACAAGTGCGTTGGCACTTGTTTTTTGGTATAATGGTAGATAGTTCACAAAGGACATCATTTTAGAAAGTATGGATTGGACTCATGCTCTGCCTTGGCTTAGCATGAAAAGGAAACTATGGAACATTTAAAAGATGCACTGCTGGAGCAATTTGGGCTGGTATTTGAAGACAGTAGTCTGCTAGAGACCGCTTTTACTCACACCAGCTATGCCAATGAGCACCGCCTCTTAAAAATTTCACACAATGAACGCCTGGAATTTTTAGGAGACGCTGTTCTGCAGCTGATTATTTCTGAGTATTTATATAAAAAATACCCCAAAAAACCAGAAGGAGATTTGTCAAAACTACGCTCCATGATTGTTCGGGAGGAGAGTTTGGCTGGCTTTGCACGGGACTGTCAGTTTGATCATTTCATCAAGCTGGGTCGCGGTGAAGAAAAGTCAGGAGGTCGCAATCGGGATACCATTCTGGGTGACTTATTTGAGGCCTTTTTGGGTGCCCTCCTTTTGGATAAGGATGTGGAGACTGTCAAGGACTTTATTTATCAAGTCATGATTCCTAAGGTGGAAGCGGGTGACTTTGAGCAGGTGACAGACTATAAGACCAAGCTGCAGGAACTCCTGCAGGTTAATGGCGATGTGGAGATTGTCTATCAGGTTACAGATGAGACAGGGCCAGCCCATGCTAAGAACTTTGCTGTGGCTGTGTTGATCAATGGTCAGAAAGCAGGTCAGGGACAAGGCCGTTCTAAGAAACTGGCTGAGCAGGAAGCTGCCAAGGATGCATTTGAAAAGGAAAGTCACTAATGTTTTTAAAGGAAATTGAAATTCAGGGCTTCAAGTCATTTGCAGATAAGACTAAGGTGGTTTTTGACCAAGGGGTGACTGCAGTTGTTGGTCCCAATGGCTCAGGCAAGTCCAACATTACGGAGAGCCTGCGCTGGGCTCTGGGTGAGTCGAGCGTCAAGAGTCTGCGGGGCGGTAAGATGCCCGATGTCATCTTTGCAGGGACGGAGAATCGCAAGCCCCTCAACTATGCTTCGGTCGTTGTGGTTTTGGATAATCAGGACCAGTTTATCAAGCAGGCTGGCAAGGAAATCCGCGTCGAGCGCCATATCTATCGCAGTGGCGATAGCGAGTACAAGATTGACGGTAAAAAGGTCCGTCTGCGCGATGTCCATGACCTTTTCATGGATACAGGGTTAGGACGAGATTCCTTCTCCATCATTTCCCAAGGGAAGGTAGAGGAAATCTTTAACAGCAAACCGGAGGAACGCCGGGCAATTTTTGAAGAAGCGGCTGGAGTGCTCAAATATAAGACCCGTCGCAAGGAAACAGAAAGCAAGCTAGCACAGACTCAAGACAATCTAGATCGCTTGGAAGATATTATCTACGAGCTGGATAGTCAAGTCAAACCACTGGAAAAGCAGGCTGAGACGGCCAAGCGCTTTTTAGAACTGGATCAAGAGCGTCAAGAGCTCTATCTGGATGTCTTGGTGGCTCAAATTAAGTCTAATAAAGCTGATTTGACGGCAGCAGAGGCTGATTTGGAGAGCATCAAGCAGGAGCTGGCAGCCTATTATACGAAACGGGATGAATTGGAGCGTGAAAACCAAGAGATTAAGGTCAAACGGCAGGAAGTGAATCAAAAACTGTCTGACGATCAGGCCAGTCTTTTGGAGCTGACTCGCTTAATCAGTGATTTGGAACGCCAGATAGACCTAGCTAAGTTGGAATCTAGTCAGGCGGCCAGCAGCCGTTTGGAAAATGAAGAACGCTTGGCTGGGTTGAGAGAAAAAAGCCAGCAGCTGACAGCTGATATTTCCTCCAAGGAAGCTTATCTAGCTGCTTTAGCAGTTCAGCTGACCGAAAATCAAGAGGCCATGAGCCAGTTGGAGGCAGAATTGGCGGACTTTTCCGATGATCCAGACCAGCTGATTGAAAATCTGCGGGATCGTTACGTCAAGCTCATGCAAGAAGAAGCGGACTTGTCCAATGACTTGACCTCGCTAGAAAATCGACTGGAGAATGAGCGGAACCAAGCTGCCAGCAAACAGGAAGAGTTTAGTAAACTACAGGCTGATTTAAAAGCTGGTAGGGAAGAAGAAGCGGCTCGACAGGCGGAAGTGGAAGAGGCACAGGCTGCTCTTAGAGCCTTGCTAGATCAGTATCAGGAGCAGCAGGGGCAAGTCGAGAAGTTGGCGACTGCTTATCAAAATGAGCAGACCAGCATGTTTGCCCTGCTGGATGATTTGAAAAATAAAAAAGCCCGTGCAGCCAGTTTAGAAGCTATCCTCAAAAATCACAGCAATTTTTATGCAGGTGTAAAAAGCGTTCTGCAGGAGGCTGATCGTCTGGGTGGTATTGTCGGGGCAGTCAGCGAGAAATTGAGCTTCGATCCTCATTATCAGACTGCTTTGGAAATTGCGCTGGGGGCAAGCAGCCAGCATATCATCGTTGAGGACGAGGGAGCAGCGACCAGAGCCATTGATTTTCTTAAGAAAAATCGAGCTGGTCGGGCTACCTTCCTACCTCTAACGACCATCAAGACTCGTCAACTCCCTGAACAAAATCAATCTCGAATTGAGGCCAGTCCGGGCTTTCTAGGTATAGCTTCGGAGCTGGTGACCTATGAGCCAGGTTTGGACAATATTTTCCAAAATCTGCTGGGAACAACCGCAATCTTTGATACAATTGAGCATGCGCGTGCAGCTGCCCGTCAGGTACGTTACCAAGTAAGAATCGTAACGCTGGACGGTACGGAACTGCGCACAGGCGGTTCTTATGCTGGAGGAGCTAATCGCAATAATAACACAATCTTTATCAAGCCTGAACTGGACAGCCTGCTTGGAGAAATGGAGCAGCAGTCCCAGAAGCTGAAAGTTCAGGAGCAGCAAGTCGAAAGTTTGCAGTCTCAGCTATCAGAGGCCAAGCAAGCCTTGGAAGCCATCAAGTCTGAGGGTGAGCAAGCTCGCTTGACGGAGCAAAGGGTCAAGTTGGCCTACGAACAGATTGCAGAGCGGGTTGCAGAACTCAGTCAGCTGGAGCAACTGCAGGAACAAGATTTGGCTAGCCAGACTGAAGCAGCAGACCTGGCTGAAAAGAAAAAAATGGAAGAGCGGCTGTCGGCTATCGAGGCAGCAAAAACAGCCATTACTGCTGAAATCGAGCAAGTCAAGTCAAATAAAAACGCTGTTCAGGATCGTTTCGATCAGCTATCGGCTAACTTGTCTGAACTGAAATTGAAGAGCACGGAGCAGACTTCTAGCCAGCGCTTTGAGAAGAATGATTTGTCACGTTTGCTAGAGGAGAAGGCTGCCTTGGACAAGGAAGTTGCTACTTTGCAGCTTTTGATAGAGCAAAAGGAAGAAGCAGTCAGCCAGAAGGTGGATATTTCTGTCTTGGAAGAACAGCTCAAAACTGCTCAAGAGAAAAAGACAGACTTGGATCAGAGTCTCATCCGACTCAAATTTGAGCTGGACGACTTAGAGGGCCAGTCCGAGGATATTCTGGGACATTTAGACCAAGCCCGTCAGCAAAACGAAAGTCTGATTCGTCGTCAGGCTAAGGCAGAGGCAGAAAAAGAGAAATTTTCAGATGCCTTGCGTCGTCTGCTGACCAATCTGACGGATAATTACCAAATCAGCTTTGAAGAGGCTGATCAAAGAGCGCGTCCTTTGGAAAATCTTGTAGCTGCAGAAGCCCAAGTCAAAGACTTAGAAAAGGCTATTCGTGCTTTGGGGTCAGTCAATCTAGAAGCCGTTGAGCAATTTGAAGAAGTCAGCAGCCGTCTGAACTTCCTCAATAGTCAGCGAGCTGATGTTCTTTCTGCAAAAAATCTGCTGCTAGAAACCATCGAAGAGATGAATGATGAGGTCAAAGAACGCTTCAAAACAACTTTTGAAGCCATTCGTGAAAGCTTCAAGCTGACCTTTAGCCAGATGTTTGGCGGCGGTTCAGCGGACCTCATCTTGACAGAAGGCGACCTGCTGACAGCTGGGGTAGAGATTTCAGTTCAGCCTCCAGGCAAGAAAATCCAATCTCTCAAACTCATGAGTGGTGGGGAAAAAGCCCTATCAGCCTTGGCCCTTCTTTTCTCCATCATCCGAGTCAAGACTATTCCTTTTGTTATCTTGGATGAAGTTGAGGCAGCTCTGGATGAGGCCAATGTTAAGCGATTTGGAGATTATCTTAATCGCTTTGACAAAGAAAGCCAGTTTATCGTTGTGACCCACCGCAAGGGAACCATGTCTGCAGCAGACTCCATCTATGGAGTGACCATGCAGGAGTCAGGAGTTTCCAAGATTGTATCGGTTAAGTTAAAAGATTTAGAAAGTTTGTAATATGAGCATAAAATTAGTAGCAACAGATATGGATGGGACTTTTTTAGATGACAAGGGTCAATTTGACATGGAGCGGCTTAAGCAGCTGCTACCCCAATTCAGAGAAAAGGGCATCTACTTTGCCGTTGCCAGCGGTCGCGGCCTCCTCTCACTAGAAAAGCTTTTTGATGAAGTTCAGGATGATATTATCTTTATCGCAGAAAATGGTAGCCTGGTAGAATTTCAGGGAGAAGACCTATACGAGGCAACCATGCCACGGGAATTTTATCTCAAGGTTTTTGACAAGCTCAAGGAGTCTCCTTTTGTCAATGTCAATGAGTTGCTCCTGACGGGGAAAAAGGGCTGTTATGTCTTAGACACAGTCGAACCATCTTATCTGTCTTTCAGTATGTATTACAATGAAAATATCCAAAAAGTTGCGGATTTTAGTGAGATTACTGATGAGATTTTCAAACTTACGACTAATTTCAGTGAAGAAACGGTAGCCGATGGCGAAGCTTGGGTCAATGAAAATGTTGCTGGTGTTAAGGCGATGACAACAGGCTATAAGTCGATTGATATCGTGCTGGACTATGTGGATAAAGGAGTTGCTCTTGTCGAGTTGGCTAAGAAGCTAGGCCTAGAGATGGATCAGGTCATGGCTTTTGGTGATAATCTCAATGACCTGCATATGATGCAGGTAGTGGGGCATCCGATTGCTCCAGAAAATGCGCGGCCGGAAATTCTGGCAGTCGCTAAGGAAGTGATTGGCCACCATGCGGCCCAATCTGTTATGACTTACATGGAGGGCTTATAATGGCTGATATTAAATTGATTGCATTGGACTTAGACGGGACTCTTCTGACTTCTGACAAAAAGATCTCTGAAGGGAATCTGGCAGCTCTCAAAGCAGCTCAGAAGCAGGGAGTCAAAGTTGTGTTGACCACAGGGCGTCCGCTTAAAGCCATGGAATTTTTCCTGCATGAACTGGGCACCGATGGTCAGGCAGATGAATACACCATTACCTTTAATGGTGGTCTGGTTCAGCGCAATACTGGCGAAATTTTGGATAAAACAGTTTTTGCCTATGATGATGTAGCCAGGCTTTTTGAGGAGACTGAAAAGTTAGGCCTGCCTCTGGATGCTATTAGTGGCGGTCTCGTTTACCAACTTCAATCAGATCAGGAATCTCTTTATGCTGAGGTTAATCCAGCTCTAAGTTTTGAATCCATTGCTTTTGAAGACCTTTCCAGCCAGGAAACTTACAATAAATGTGTCACAGCCTTTGCTCAGGAACCCTTGGATGCAGCCATTCCTCACATTTCGCCAGAACTTTTTGACCAGTATGAGATTTTCAAATCACGGGAAATGTTATTGGAATGGTCACCTAAAAATGTGCACAAGGCGACTGGCTTGGAGAAATTGATTGCCCATCTGGGAATTGATAGAAGCCAAGTCATGACTTGTGGCGACGAAGCAAATGACCGCTCTATGATTGAATGGGCTGGCTTAGGAGTAGCGATGCAAAATGCAGTTCCTACTGTCAAGGAAGTTGCCAATGTAGTGACTCCTATGACTAATGATGAAGATGCAGTTGCTTGGGCAATTCGAAAATATGTATTGAAGGAGGACTAAAGAATGGGATTATTTGACCGTCTTTTTGGACGAAAAAAAGAAGAGCCGGCAATTGAAGAAATTGTCAAAGAAGCTCTGGAAAGTCTTGAAGAGAGTGAAACGAGCGCTGAAGAACCCCTTTTGAGTGAATCATCAGCTATGAGTTTGGTAGAAGCAGAGGAGAAAAGTGCTGACTCTCAGGAAGAGAATGTAATTCCGATTTTGGAAACTTCTGAAGCTCCAGAAGGTCTTCCTGAGGAAGCTGTTCCGTCATCTGAGGAATTTTATTCAGAGCTTGAAGAGCGTTTGGCTGAAGATCGGGTTCTCAATGAAGTGCTTGCAGACAAGGCTAAAGTCCTAACGGATGAGGCAGAAGCTGTTACAGAGGATAAAGAATTGACTGAAGCAGCACCTCAGCCTGAAGAAAGTGTAGCTCAGCTTCAAGAGCAAACTGACGCAGAGTATACAAAACCAGTAGAGACTGAAGAAAAGCCGAAACCTACTCCTTCTGTTATGGAAAGCTACTATGCAGAAGTGCAGCAAAGGATTGCCGAAGCAGCGGCTCATAATCAGGAAATTGAAGAAAAGTCTGAAGCAGTCACTCAGGAAGCTCCAGAACCGCAAAAAACTGAAACTGCAACATCTGCACCCGAAAGTGTCCAGGATAAATACGACCGTAGTCTCAAGAAGACTCGGACTGGTTTTGGAGCACGACTTAATGCTTTTTTTGCAAATTTCCGCTCGGTTGACGAAGAATTCTTTGAAGAGTTGGAAGAATTGTTGATTACCAGTGATGTTGGAGTACAGGTTGCCTCCAATCTGACTGAAGATCTGCGCTATGAAGCTCGTCTGGAAAATGCTAAGAAACCGGAAGCCCTTCGTCGAGTGATTATTGAAAAACTGGTCGATATTTATGAGAAAGATGGCCGTTTCAATGAGAAAATCAATTTTCAAAATGGTCTAACAGTCATGCTCTTTGTTGGAGTTAATGGGGTTGGGAAGACGACCTCTATTGGAAAGTTGGCCTATAAATACAAGCAAGAAGGCAAGAAGGTTATGCTGGTGGCAGCAGATACCTTCCGAGCAGGAGCCGTTGCTCAGCTGGCTGAATGGGGTCGCCGAGTGGATGTTCCTGTTGTAACAGGTCCAGAGAAGAGCGATCCTGCCAGTGTCGTTTTTGATGGTTTAGAAAGAGCGAAGTCTGAAAATATTGATGTGCTCATGATTGATACGGCTGGTCGTCTGCAAAATAAAGATAATCTCATGGCAGAGCTGGAGAAAATCGGTCGGATTATCAAACGAGTCGATCCAGCAGCTCCGCATGAAACTTTCCTAGCGCTAGATGCTTCAACTGGTCAGAATGCGCTAGTTCAAGCCAAGGAATTTTCAAAAATTACTCCGGTCACTGGCATTGTCTTGACGAAGATAGACGGGACGGCCCGTGGTGGAGTCGTCTTGGCTATCCGTCAGGAATTGGATATCCCAGTTAAGTTGATTGGTTTCGGTGAAAAAATTGATGATATCGGTGAGTTTAATTCTGAGAACTTCATGAAAGGGCTTTTGGAAGGCCTGATTTAGAACTGCCCATACTGAAAATAGGCTCTATAAGGTCTTACCAAGCGAGATCTATTTATTTAAGGTCTATATTTTGTTATTCTTGGAAATTTTTGGCATACTCATAATAAAAAAGCGGACAAATTTATTTTTTGTTCGCTTTCTCTATGATTAAATAGTTTTAATTTAGAAAATGTTATAAACCGTAATTATAGTCATCATCTTGCATGGCTTCAACTTCACCAAGGAGGTAACCATTTCCGACTTGAGAGAAGAAGTCGTGATTAGAAGTTCCTGTTGAGATTCCGTTCATAACGATTGGGTTGACATCATCAGCTGAATCTGGGAAGAGTGGATCTTGTCCTAGGTTCATAAGCGCCTTATTGGCATTGTAACGAAGGAAGGTTTTAACTTCCTCAGTCCAGCCAACACCGTCATAGAGGCTTTCTGTATAGCCCTCTTCGTTCTCGTAGAGGGTATAGAGCAGGTCGTACATCCATTCTTTAAGTTTTTCTTGCTCTTCTTCAGGTAATTCGTTAAAACCAAGTTGGAATTTGTAACCAATATAAGTTCCATGGACAGACTCATCACGGATGATCAGTTTGATGATTTCCGCAACGTTAGCCAGCTTGTTATTACCCAGATAGTAGAGCGGAGTGAAGAAACCAGAGTAAAAGAGGAATGTTTCCAAGAAAACGCTGGCTATTTTCTTTTCCAGAGCTGTACCGTTCAGGTAAATTTCGTTGATAATCTCTGCTTTCTTTTGCAGGTATGGATTGGTGTTGGTCCAAGCAAAGATTTCATCAATTTCTGACTTGGTGTTAAGCGTAGAAAAGATAGAAGAGTAAGACTTGGCGTGAACGGACTCCATAAATTGGATGTTGTTGAAGACAGCTTCCTCATGTGGTGTACGGATGTCTGAGCGAAGAGCCTGTACACCAGTTTCAGATTGCATGGTATCAAGAAGGGTCAACCCACCAAAGACTTTTCCTACCAAGTCTTTTTCTTTGTTTGAAAGCTTTCTCCAGTCGTCTAGGTCATTTGACAGAGGGATACGAGTATCGAGCCAGAATTGCTCCGTCAGCTTTTCCCAAGTTGATTTGTCGATGACATCTTCGATGGCATTCCAGTTTATAGCTTTATAGTAAGTTTCCATGATAATCTCGCTTTAAATTTTTAATACTTGCTTATGTCGTGAAGGAAACTGTTTCCTTCAGCAACATTGCGATAGGCTTTTTCAAAAATTGCTTATTTGGTTGAATTTGAGTGACCTAGTTTGGCAATTCGTTAATTGCTAAATCACACAGCTTTCACATTGGTTAGCGCCTACTTCGCCGCCATCATCAGTAAAGGTGCGGACGTAGTAGATGGACTTGATTCCCTTGTTGAAGGCGTAGTTGCGCAGGATAGAAAGGTCGCGGGTTGTTTGCTTGCTTTCTTTTTTCCACTCGTAGAGGCCTTTAGGAATATCGCTGCGCATGAAGAGAGTTAGGGAGAGACCTTGGTCCACGTGCTCAGTTGCAGCTGCGTAGACATCGATAACCTTGCGCATATCCATGTCGTAGGCAGAAGTATAGTAAGGAATGGTTTCAGTTGACAAACCTGCCGCAGGATAGTAAATCTTACCGATTTTTTTTTCCTGACGTTCTTCGATCCGCTGGGTAATTGGGTGAATTGAAGCAGAAACATCGTTGATGTAGCTGATAGAGCCATTTGGTGCAACTGCTAGGCGGTTTTGGTGGTAGAGGCCATCAGCCTTGACCTTGTCGCGCAACTCTGCCCAATCCTCTGCAGATGGGATAAAGATGCCTGCGAAGAGTTCTTTGACACGGTCAGACTTAGGTACAAATTCACCCGTCAGGTATTTGTCAAAGTAAGTGCCGTTGGCATAGTCAGATTTTTCAAAGTTATGGAAGGTCACACCACGCTCGCGAGCGATATTGTTAGACTCAACCAAGGTCCAGTAGTTCATAAGCATAAAGTAGATGCTGGTGAACTCTACAGCTTCCGCTGATCCATAATCAATCAACTGCTGAGCCAAGTAACTGTGCAGTCCCATAGCTCCCAGTCCAAAGGTATGCGCTAGGCTGTTACCATGGTCAATCGAAGGAACAGCTGTAATGTGTGAGCTGTCAGTGACAAAGGTCAGGGCGCGTGTCATAGTCCTGATGGATTTTCCAAAGTCAGGCGAAGTCATCATGTTGACAACGTTGGTAGACCCTAAGTTACATGACACATCTGTTCCTAGGTGAAGATACTCTTGCGCATCATTCAAAAGGCTAGGCTCTTGAACTTGCAGGATTTCTGAGCAAAGGTTACTCATGATGATTTTGCCATCGATTGGATTTGAACGGTTGGCAGTATCGATATTCACGATATAAGGATAGCCAGACTCTTGCTGGAGTTTAGAAATTTCTGTTTCCAAATCACGGGCCTTGATCTTGGTCTTAGTGATATTTGGATTAGCGATCAATTCGTCGTATTTCTCTGTGATGTCGATATAGGCAAATGGCACTCCGTACTCGCGTTCAATAGAATATGGGCTGAAGAGGTACATTTCTTCATTTTTACGCGCCAATTCGTAGAATTTATCTGGAATCACGACTCCGAGCGAAAGGGTTTTAACCCGAACTTTTTCGTCGGCATTTTCTTTTTTAGTAGAAAGGAAAGCGATGATATCTGGGTGGAAGACGTTGAGGTAGACGACCCCAGCTCCTTGACGTTGCCCAAGCTGGTTTGAGTAAGAGAAGCTGTCTTCGAAGAGCTTCATAACAGGCACAACGCCAGACGCAGCTCCCTCATAGCCCTTGATAGGGGCGCCAGCTTCCCGCAGATTGCTGAGGGAAATACCGACCCCGCCTCCGATACGAGACAATTGCAGGGCAGAGTTGATGGATCGGCCGATAGAGTTCATATCGTCTGTCGCTTGGATGAGGAAGCAGGAAACCAACTCACCACGACGAGCCCGACCTGCGTTGAGGAAGCTTGGTGTCGCTGGTTGATAGCGTTGGTGGATGATTTCATTGGCAATATCCTTGGCAATAGCTTCGTCTCCGTTGGCAAAGTAGAGGGCGTTGAAAAGTACGCGGTCTTCCATACTTTCTAGATAGTACTCACCGTCGTTAGTTTTCAGAGCATATTGGTTGTAGAACTTATAGGCTGCCATGAAAGATTTAAATTTGAAATCTTGAGCATGGATAAAAGCAGCTAACTCTTCAATATATTCAGGAGAATAGAGCTGGATAAATTCTTTTTCCAAGTAGTTTTCTTCAATTAAATACTGAATTTTTTCAGTAATAGAAGCAAACTTCATCGTGTTTGGTTCAACATTTTCTTTAAAGAAGGCATCCAAGGCTTCTTTATCTTTGTGAAGCAGGATTTGCCCATTGACTGGACGGTTGATTTCATTATTTAGGCGGAAGTAAGTCACATCTTCTAAGTGTTTGAGTCCCATAATTTTCCTTTTTCTAAGATGGTTTTTGTTTTTACAAAATAAAGGGCCCCTACGAATAATAGGAGCGGCAATCTAGCTCTAAGTGTTGATAAAATTATGATAATTTTTTTAATTTACCAGGCTGGAAACCAGAAAACGCTTCAGTTGGTGTTTGGATAACAGGCGCTGCATTAAAACCAAGGCTTTTGACATGGTCGATGTATTCTGGTTGCTCATCAAGGTTGATTTCGCGATATTCCACATGGTTGGTATCAAGAAAACGCTTGGTCATCTTGCATTGGACACAATCGTTTTTGGAGTAAATAGTCACCATTAAATGATTCCTCTATGCTTTCATTTTCTTAAATTTTAATCTGAACCTAGTATATCTAAAAGCGGGTTAGATGTCAACAGTTTTGAACTAAATCTTGTGCATGCTTTTATTATTCATCAAATCCGAATACAAGATATAGTGTTTTTGGAAGAAGGTTGGAAATTATGCAAAATAGAAAAAAGCATTGTCTCGAAAGTAAAAGCAGAGCTACAGAGAAAGCGTCTGATTGAACTTATTCTTCAAAAATGGTGTTTAGAACTACCGTTCAGTGAGAAGACAAACAGAAAGTATAGAGAGTGAACAGACTAGAAATACAGAAAGGGTAAGTCTAAGAAACAATATAATAAGAGGTGTTTTCAAAAAAATAGAAATAATTTGTAAGCGCGCCATAAAATTCTTGAAAAAGATTTCAAAAGATGTTATAATACCAAGTTGTAAGGGTTATCACAATAACTCAAAAAGAATTATTTAAAGGAGAGTCTAACTATGGCTTCTAAAGATTTCCACATTGTGGCAGAAACAGGTATTCATGCACGTCCAGCAACCTTGTTGGTGCAAACTGCTAGCAAATTTGCTTCAGATATTACGCTTGAATACAAAGGCAAATCAGTAAACCTTAAATCAATTATGGGTGTTATGAGCCTTGGTGTTGGTCAAGGTGCAGACGTAGTTATCTCAGCTGAAGGTGCAGATGCAGATGATGCAATTGCAGCTATCACAGAAACAATGGAAAAAGAAGGATTGGCTTAATATGACAGAAATGCTTAAAGGAATTGCAGCATCTGACGGTGTTGCCGTTGCTAAGGCATATCTATTAGTTCAACCGGATTTGTCATTTGAGACTGTTTCAGTCGAAGATACGAATGCAGAAGAGGCTCGTTTGGATGCAGCTTTAGAAGCGTCTCAAAACGAGCTTTCTGTTATCCGTGAGAAAGCAGTAGATAGCCTTGGTGAGGAAGCAGCTCAAGTATTTGATGCTCACTTAATGGTACTCTCTGACCCTGAAATGGTTGGTCAAATCAAAGAGACAATTCGTGCTAAGAAGACCAATGCAGAAGCTGGTCTGAAAGAAGTCACAGACATGTTTATCACTCTCTTTGAAAATATGGAAGATAACCCATACATGCAAGAGCGTGCTGCGGATATCCGCGACGTAACCAAACGTGTTCTGGCAAATCTTTTAGGTAAGAAGTTGCCAAATCCGGCTTCTATCAATGAAGAATCAGTCGTGATTGCTCATGACCTGACTCCTTCTGATACAGCCCAATTGGACAAGAAATTTGTTAAAGCTTTTGTAACCAATATTGGCGGACGGACAAGTCACTCTGCTATTATGGCGCGTACGCTTGAAATCGCAGCAGTATTGGGAACCAATAATATTACTGAACTTGTAAAAGATGGGGATATCATTGCAGCTAATGGTATCACCGGTGAAGTTATCATCAACCCAACTGACGAGCAAGCAGCAGAATTCAATGCAGCTGGTGAAGCTTATGCTAAACAAAAAGCGGAATGGGCTCTCTTGAAAGATGCTAAAACAGTGACTGCCGATGGCAAACACTTTGAACTCGCAGCTAACATCGGTACACCGAAAGATGTAGAAGGTGTGAATGCGAATGGCGCTGAAGCCGTAGGTCTTTACCGTACAGAATTCCTTTATATGGATTCACAAGACTTCCCAACAGAAGACGAGCAATACGAAGCTTATAAGGCTGTATTGGAAGGCATGAACGGAAAGCCAGTTGTTGTCCGTACTATGGACATCGGTGGAGATAAGGAACTTCCTTACTTCGATATGCCACACGAAATGAACCCATTCCTTGGTTTCCGTGCTTTGCGTATCTCTATCTCTGAAACTGGTGACGCTATGTTCCGTACACAAATCCGCGCCCTCTTGCGCGCTTCTGTACATGGACAATTGCGTATCATGTTCCCGATGGTTGCTCTCTTGACAGAATTCCGCAAGGCTAAAGCAGTTTATGAAGAAGAAAAAGCTAAATTGATTGCTGAAGGCATTGCTGTAGCTGATAATATTCAAGTGGGTATCATGATTGAAATTCCAGCAGCAGCAATGTTGGCTGATCAATTTGCTAAAGAAGTAGACTTCTTCTCTATCGGTACCAATGACCTAATCCAATACACAATGGCAGCTGACCGGATGAACGAACAAGTTTCATACCTCTATCAACCATATAACCCATCCATCCTTCGCTTGATTAACAACGTTATCAAAGCTGCTCATGCTGAAGGTAAGTGGGCAGGTATGTGTGGAGAAATGGCTGGCGACCAAACAGCTGTGCCACTTCTTGTTGGCATGGGCTTGGATGAGTTCTCTATGAGTGCGACTTCTGTCCTTCGGACACGTAGCCTTATGAAGAAATTGGATACTGTGAAGATGCAAGAACTTGCACAGCGCGCTTTGACTGAGTGTGCAACAATGGAAGAAGTTCTTGAACTTGAAAAAGAATATCTTGATTTTGATTAATAAAAGAAGAGCGTAAATCGCTCTTCTTTTTTCTTTAAAGTTGCATAAACAAGGAGCAATGATTCAAATTGTAAAAATTTTCTATAAATTTACAGTTTTTGCTTGAAATTTTCTGAAAATTTGCTAAAATATAAAACAATAACTTTGATGGAGGGGAATTTTGATGCAATATAAAAATTATATTAATGGAGAATGGAAAAGTTCCGAAAAGGAAATTACTATTAGTTCTCCAATCAACAATGAAGTCCTCGGAACAATTCCTGCCATGACTCAGGCAGAAGTTGATTATGCTATGGCGCAAGCGCGTGCTGCTCTTCCTGCTTGGCGTGCTCTTTCAGCGGTAGAACGTGCAGCATATTTGCATAAAGTTGCCGATATTTTAGAGCGCGATCAAAAAAAATTGGCGAAATTCTTGCAAAAGAAGTTGCAAAGGGAATTAAGGCCGCTATTGGCGAGGTAGTTCGTACAGCGGATCTCATTCGCTATGCAGCGGAAGAAGGAATCCGTATTCATGGTCAGGTGCTGGAAGGTGGTGGCTTTGAAGCAGTAAGTAAGAAGAAGCTGGCCGTTGTTCGTCGTGAACCTGTTGGTGTTGTTTTAGCGATTGCGCCCTTTAACTATCCGGTCAACCTTTCAGGTTCAAAAATTGCTCCAGCTCTGATTGGTGGAAATGTTGTCATGTTTAAACCACCGACACAAGGTTCAATTTCTGGTCTTCTTTTAGCCCAAGCTTTTGCGGAAGCTGGCCTCCCTGCTGGTGTTTTTAATACCATCACTGGGCGTGGATCAGAAATCGGCGATTATATTATTGAACATAAAGAAGTTAACTATATCAATTTTACGGGGTCAACTCCTATTGGAGAACGAATTGGTCAACTGGCTGGCATGCGGCCGGTTATGCTAGAATTAGGTGGTAAGGATGCAGCGATAGTTCTGGAAGATGCAGATCTTGAGCGTGCAGCCAAGCAAATCGTCGGTGGAGCTTATAGTTACTCCGGTCAGCGCTGTACAGCTATTAAACGGGTCATTGTCATGGATAGTGTAGCAGATAAATTGGCGGCGTTGATTCAGGCAGAAGTAGAGAAACTGACGGTTGGTGATCCCTTTGATAATGCAGATATCACTCCAGTTATTGATAATGCCTCAGCAGATTTCATTTGGGGATTGATTGAAGATGCTCGAGAAAAAGGGGCTCTGCCTTTAACTGAAATGAAACGTGAAGCAAATTTGATTTGGCCTGTCTTGTTTGACAACGTTACACTTGATATGAGACTAGCTTGGGAAGAACCTTTTGGTCCGGTTCTTCCGATTATTCGCGTGGCTTCCGTAGAAGAAGCTATCGAAATCTGTAATCAGTCTGAATTCGGTCTTCAATCTTCAGTGTTTACAAATGATTTCCCTAAAGCATTTGAAATTGCTGAAAAATTGGAAGTGGGTACGGTACACATTAATAATAAGACTCAGCGCGGTCCAGATAATTTCCCATTCCTTGGTGTGAAAGGTTCTGGCGCAGGGGTACAAGGGATCCGATACAGTATCGAAGCAATGACACAAGTGAAATCCATCGTGTTTGATGTGAAATAAAGAAGAAAGGCGGCCTTGTGCGGCCTTTTTATGTATGTGAAAGCTAATGTTTAACAAAAATGGTTTCGAAAGAAATATGTAAATTTACATATTGGTCTATATCATTATGAAAGTTTTCAACAATTTGTAGAACATATTTTTAGCGGAAAAAGAATGAGAAGGTGATTTTGTGTCGAAAGGGAGGCAATTTCCTTGCACTTTCCCCCTATTTTTCCTTAATGTTCGATTTTTGTAATTTTCCGTAATGATTTTTGAGTAAGTGGTAAGAGTTTTTAGAATAATAAATAATCCTGTATTTATGAGGAGAACGGAGAAATCTGTTCTCCTTTTTTGTTCGTTTAAAATCTCATAAAGAAGGGAGTCTTACCATGCAGGGATTGGAAATTGTGATGGATATAGACACTTTAGAAGTTTATGAAGTCATTGACCATGATCAGGAAACGAGTTCAGACGTAACTGAAAAAACTGCTGACTATATTTCTATTCAACAGGAACCACAAGTTACGTTCCATCAAATGACTTTATTTGATGAAATGAACTTGGTCAACACGTCCTAAAGAGTACTTTAAACGAGATATAACTAGGAGGCTAAAATGATTAGAAATGAATTTTATGATCAGTTAATCAATAGTGAGCCAATAGGTTTTATTGATCCTTTCACTGACTTGGGAGAATTTGATTCTATTCAGATGAAGTTCAAACAACCTGTTAGAAGCCTGGTAAATAAGTACTCTGGTAAACCTTATAATCTTAATTGGCAAAATAAGATTGAACAGATGAGAGTGCTGTATATTCAGTACCAGAAAAGCTTGAAATTAGAAGATGAGGAACAAGCGGTTCATAACAGAGTTAGAAACAAAGAGTCTAAAGAACATGTTCATGAAATCGTTACAACATATTTGAAGTTAGGTTTCAGATTTAAAGAGATTGAAGCAAGGGTATCCCTATTCAATACTCGTCTTCGTCGGAATTGGAAGAGAAGCGACTATGTAACAACGTCAAATCCTGAGTTTTACTTAAAAAAAGACTTGCAGGATGGTTATTGTTTACCTAATTCCTCACTTCCCAAAAGTATGAGAGCTAGTTGAAGGAGATCATGATGACTCAAGAAAAAATAGAAAAAGGAATTTGTAAACAGTGTGGTTGCACCTGGAATACGGCTTGTGTTGATGAAATACATGGTGCTTGCTGGTGGATGGATAAAGGGGAGACTCTATGTAGCCATTGCTTCTATGGCTTAAATGAACCACTTAAGACGAAAGTTTTGATGGAGGATTGATATGGATAACAAGATTATATCTAAAGTTCAAAACCTGCTGGAATTAGCTTATGATGCGCCAAATGATGAAGAAGGACAGACTGCTCTTCTTATGGCTCAAAGGCTAATGGTTAAGCACAATCTATCTATGAGCGACCTTGCAACTGCTAAACCTCAAAATAATATAGGCGAGACATTGGGCACATGGGAATATAGGCTTCCTTGGTGGCAAGAGAAATTAGCGGCTATTTTAGGGCCAAATTTTAGGTGTCGAACGATTAGGAAGCGGAAAAGAAAAGAGGGGATCACTCGGATGATATTCTTCGGTTATCATTCTGATGCTGAACTTTGCAGTAAAGTGTATGAAGGGGCAATCTTATATTTAAAGTATAGATTAAAACGGCTTCTTCCTACCATTCCTAAAGCCCATTGGAAAAATTATAAAAAGTCTTATCTGCTTGGATTTTTAGAAGGTATTGACCAACGTTTCAAAGAGCAATCTCAATCAACGGAGGAATTCTCCTTGATGGTGCAGGTTCCAGTAGAAGTCTTGGAAGAGCAACGTCGTCGAATGGGAAATTTAAAAAGTAGAACCATTAACGTCGAAGTTGATGTTGATTGCGAGGCCTATTTTGTTGGTATTGAGCATGCCAAAAAGTCAAGATTGATGCCTGAAGAGCTATTAAAGGAAAAAGATGAATTTAACTAATATTTATAGTTTAATCCTCAAAGACGGATTAAGACAAACCAAATTTAAGAATAGCCATTTAAAACCAGTTCCTTCAGCTGAAGAAGGAAAACGTGGAGCAATCTTTGGTTTTCGTACGAAAGCTAATATGGTGAAAGCACGTGGTCTTGTATTGACATCGATGGAAGCTATCGAAGAAAATCAAGATCATTTCACTCACTGGACACCTAACGTCTATCGTTTCGGTGCCTATAGCGATGATAAACGTCGAGTAACACGTGGGCACTCTGAAGATAATCTAAGACAGATTAATACCTTCTATATTGACTTTGATATTACCTCTTCAGCTGAAGAAATGACTTCTGGAGATATTTTAACGGCTGCCATTGATTTAGGATTTATGCCAACGTTAATCCTAAAATCAGATAAAGGCTTCCAGGCTTATTTTGTGTTATCAGAATCAGCTTATGTTACGGCACATTCTCAATTTAGAGTTGTCAAAGTAGCTAAAGCTATCTCTCAAAATTTGCGTAACTATTTTGGCCTGACATTGCCAGTTGATATGACGTGTAACCACTTTGGAATTGCTCGTATGCCACGTACAGATAACATTGAGTTCTATCATGAAGAGTACACCTATTCATTCCAGGAGTGGTTAGATTGGTCTATGAAACAGTCTAATCTACCATTTCCAAGTAAGAAACCAAATCTAACGGTTATTTCAGGTTCTGAAGGTGTTAAACAGGTAGATGAACCCTGGTATGGTTTGCTGCTGAGAGAAGCCAATATTAGAGGTGCCAAAGCATTAATGGGAAGAAACAATGTTCTCTTCACATTAGCATTGGCTAACTTTTCAAGTGGTGTCTCTCAGAGCGATTGTGAGGCTGTTTTAGCTGATTTCAATGAACACTTGTCCGAACCGCTCTCTCAGGACGAGTTCCTGAAAGTCATTTATTCGGCTTATTCAGGAAAATATGAAGCTGCCAGTCGAGATTATATCAAATTACTATGTAAGGCTTGGGTTAATGAGAGTCTGAAAGATTCAGATTTGTTTATCAAGCAACGCTGGTACAAATTCAAAAAGAAACGTGCTGATCGTAAAAATAGTCATCTTCACGAGTGGAAAGCAGATATCATGGCCTATTTGGAAGGCTATTTTCAGTCAGAAGATCCATTCATCCGAACAACTAAGAAGGCTATCAGAGAAGAATTGAACATTCCTGATCGATCATTGGATAAAGTCTTAAAAGCTCTAAAAGCTGATCGTAAGATCTTCTTTGTAGTTAAATCTGGACGAGGTGGAGGCATTAGATTAGCTTCAGTCAAAGCGATCGTTCTTTCTCTTATTCAGGTGAAAAAGGAGCGTCAAGAGGCTTATTTTTCCAATATAGCTGCTTTCTTTGAAGAGAGCTTAGGATTTACTAAACAGGTAATAGAGGGGGTTAAAAATGGGCTTAAACAAGCTAAACAACTATCTTTATTTGAGGTTGACATTGGATAATAAATAAAACCCGCAAGTTGCCATTACATTTATATCTAGGATACGTAGGACTAAAAAAGTGACTAGATAAAACTAGCAGCTACTCGACTAGAAAGAAAAATAGATAGAGGAGTACGGAAATGGAAATGATCTTAATTATTTTAGGAGTTAGTATATTGGGGAGTTCCTCTTTGATAATTATAGGGATGCTATATGCTAACCATCAAATTCGTTATAGAGATGGATATGATAGAGAGTTAGAGAGTGATTATCAAGCACTTATGGAACAGCTTAGAAAGTGAGGTACTATATGGGATACGTTATTTTTAGCTTTGAAGATGGAGATTATCTTTATGATAATCAAGGACAAATATTGGTGTTTAAGAGTAGAGGATTAGCTTGTCAGTACATGCAGGTTCATTATCATATTCCTTTACCTATTCAGAAGACTAAGAGGGTGATGAACTATCCAAATTTCTATCAGGCACCTTTCAAGATTCATAAGGTTAGTTAGAAAGGAAGTAGTAATGAAACAAAAGGATGAAACTCTTTACGTTGGAAGACTATATCTATTTGGTATTCCTCTATGGAAAATGAAAAAGACTAAAAGAGAGTGGCTGGAAGCAGCAGCTTTGATGTCCACAAAAAGGAAAAGAATTGAATGTGTCTTTATTGATGATGAGGAGGATGAACATGACGGAGAATTTTAAGATTGTACGTGGTTATTATTTAACAGGAGTAGGACAAGAACCTTCTGCTCATTATTTTAAAATCACAGATACTTTTCCTGAATTTAAAACACTGAAGGCGGGTGATATTGCTCTAACGTTCTATCAGAATTTAGAAGCTATTACAAGCCTACCAGCACTGATTAGAGTAGATGGGGTAATTGAAGCTGAGAAACAGGTTCTTGAGTTTCTTCAGAGTGAAAAGAAGGACCATCTTCCTATGTTGCCACTGGTTAGTGTTTATGAAGCCTTTGATCCCCTACGTTTTAACTTGGTTATGACTACTTTTGAGAAATTAAAGTCTGAGATGAAACGCTTGGCCAAGGTTAGTTATGTTCAAGGTGATTTATTTGAGTTTTTAGGAGGTGAAGGATAATGACTGATAGGTTTGAGTTTTCTAAACTGTTTTTGGGGACCTTAGCTGCTGTTGTAGTGATTCTTTTTACAGTTATTGGGATACAGACTACCTGGAGTACTTACGTCGTCAAAGATTATAATAAGCATCTTACAGGACAAGTCTATGTGGATGCTGCGGTCAATCAAAATGTTAATCTGGTCTTTTATCGTAATGGCTGTCCTTATTGTAAGGCAGGGAAGAAAGCAGTTATTGCTGTGGCTGAGAAGAGTTCTTATCCGACATTTTACGTCGATGTCGAATCAAAAGATGGCCAGTTATTGGTTGAAAAATACCACGTTGACAAAGCAGCGACTCTCGTCACAATACGGGATGGTAAATCTAAGCTTTATCATTATGCAACTAAAGATAAAGATGGCCAGATAGTTGCTGATCTGAGTAGTATCAAGGAGGCTTTAAATGACTAAAAAATCTTTTGAAAAAAGATATAAGGTGGTAGTAGATGATTATGATATTTAATGCAATTAGACACTACCTTTTTCTTGTGATTCTTATTTCGGCTTGGGTCCTTCCTCTTTTTGAAGTTAACATTTACGATAACTTTGGTAATAGAAAACGAACACGCTACTTAGGTCTTGCAGTTATGATGTTGGTCAAAATATTTCGACCAAACAGTCAGGTGAGGTGGCTATTGTCAGGAAGGAGTAAAACAGATGACGATAACAAAGAGAAAGAATAGAACATGGGAACAGAAGAAAAAGCGTCGAACCTCTCATCAGATTGGTAAACGGCTAGAGATTGATAGCTTTAAAAGTAAACCAAAAACAATGAATCCACTATTGAAAAGGGATGTACTACTTAGGACTAATAGGGACTACCGGCGAGCTGAAATCCAACAAACGCTTGGGGCTCTCCTATTGTTAGCTTCATTAGGCTACACTATTATGGGACTCATCTTTTTAGGGGTTGTAAAGATTGTTAAATTTTATGTTCTTCAGACCGTTTTAAAACTTGTTACCTTAGGCTTTATTGTTCCCCTAACTCCTAGTCAAATGAAAGAATGGTCAACCTGGGAAGTTCTAAGGAGTTATACCAGAGTGCATCCAGTCATTGCAGGAACTATTGTGATTCTTGTAATAACAGTCGCCGTCATCATTGGTAAAAAAGGGCATAAGACTCAGGAATTTATTGAGGCTAATATTGACTTAGAAAAGGTGTTGGCAGCTAACGAAGAAGCATGATAGAAAGGAAGTACAACTGATGATTGATACTATGAAGAATTTGATTGAAAAGATAAAATCCAGCTCTTTTGTTAAACCATTTATAGGGACGAAGAGGTGGTTTCAAGAGAATGTTATTAAGCGAAAGCTGGTCATATTTTCAGTGATTTTTACAGCTTGGATCAGTTTATTACTTGGGGCTTTTTACTCTCCACAGAGGCAAACATATACTGATGAACAACTAAAAACAAAACAGACGTTTGAAAATGGAACAGGGGAAATTAAACTGACTAGTCAAACCTATTCTCCTGAAACAGGGATTATCGTTCTCCAGTTTGAAACGAAAGATTCCACCTCCTCAGTTGATCGCGGGATTGACACAAAACGTCTCAAATGGAACCTCTATGCTAAAAAGAAAACCAGTCAAACCACGATGGAGATTGTCCCCATCGTAGACAATAAAATCTCAGTCATTATTCGCAACGTACCTAAGGATTTTGGTGCCTATGCGATTGATATTACGAACAAGACGGTTTCCACTAGCTCAATTGATATTGATGTTTCCAGTACTTCAAATGATCAAAAGAAGCCATTTAAAACAAAAGATAAGGGAGATGCTAATGTTGTTCAATTCTATGTGACGACTCAAAACAGTCAGCTTAAGAAGAGAAAAATAAGGACAGTTTCTCGTGAGGAATTTGCCTTATCAGAGATCAAAGAAGAGAAGACCTTCCAAGAAAGTCAGATCAAAAAATTAAATAACTCAATCAAACAGCTTAAGGCTTCAATCGAAGATGATAATTCTCGTAAAGAGGGTCTTCTCAAAGAAGCAGAATATCTATCTGGTGATGATTTAGAAGCTAATCAGAAAGATATTGCTACCATTGATAGTAACATTGAAACTAAGAATAGGTCCATCGAAACAGCTAATCAAAATATTGAAAAGGTTCAAGTCAAGATTAAAAGCCTGGAGAAAAAAGAGACTGCTATTAAAGATGGAACCTTTGAATTTTCTAACCCAATTGAAACAGTCGAGATGAAATAAAGAAAGGAAATCAACATGAAAAAACTCACTTCAAAATGGAAATCACTTAACAAAAAAGGGCTAAAGCTTTCACTATTTTGTGCTCTAAATTGGCTTATTGTATTTATTGCTAAAGCTCAATTTTTTATCTTCTTAGTTATGTTTTTGGGAACACTGACATATTATTTACCACAAGATTATCGCATTGTGACTGTTAATCTTGTAGAGCTTTTTGTCATGGCAAAAATTACTATTTATTTTATTCAGATGGTTTGGTCACGAGAGTCTAGGCGCTTTAAATCAGTGCTAAATATTTTTGTATTATTGATGTTTTTCTTAGTAGGAACTAAATATGCGGCACAATACACAGTTACAGAGCGGTTGGGTACTGACTTATGTATTTTCATGATTATGAGTGCCGTTTTTCAAACTCTAGTGACATTTCTTCAGCCGAGATTGTTTAAGAGATATATCTTTAAAAATATCATCAATAAAGAATACTTGGGCATTCGAAAGCTAACGGATGATTTGCCACCAGAAATTAATTTTTACACGGATGCAGATGAAGCAGATGCAGATAAACGAATGAGACAAATTACTCAAAAAGCGATCAAACAACCATATCAAGATATTGTCGAACTGAGTTTTTTGAACAGAGAAGTGATAACAGGTATTGGTTATCAAGCAGCTTCATTTGGAAAAGAAACTGAACGTACTTTTATAGACGATGATACCATCTATTATCCAGTCTTTACGGTTCACCCTTTCGGAATTTTGGAAGGGGAATTAGGCTTTTATCACGAACTAATTAAACTCAAACTCAGCCGAAAAGCAGCTTTTACTGTGACAGGTGAAAGCGTACTGAAGAAAGATTTTTAACATGTGATGCTCCCTAGTTTTAATTAGGGAGTTTTTACTTTGTCCCCTTAATGCAAGAAACCTCATTATCCCTTACACTAAAATCATTAAATAAAGGAGGCTATTAAATGGCAAAAAAAGATCTTACAAAAATTGATTTGGAACTTGAAGAGGCAAAGAAAAAAGTTGCTTCTTTGGAAAATGAACGGAAGCTAGCAGAAGAAAATATTCAAAAACAAATTGGTAAAATCTATGTTCAAATTCAACTCAAAAAAGATAAAACTCAGACCTATGAAATGATTTTAGATGATCTCAAAACGGAGCTTACTCTTATTCGAGAAGAAGAAAAGGCACAACGTGAGGCAGCTAAAAAAGAACGTGAAAACGTGGAACAATAATCTTCATTTTTCAGCTGAAGAAGCATCTTATCACGCTATTTAACGGAGTGTGTATTTGTACACCTCTACAGTGTGTTTAGGTGTGGGGGATATTGTACATGATAGAGCACCTTGTGTGTTTAAGTGTGTCTGGCATGTGTGTGTTTAGTAGGCGTAGCCGAGAGAATTGGGGACACGGGAAACGTTGATACTATCAACTCCCAGCGGTACGATGGGACAGTTTCCCTTATGCTCTTTTCATGGGCTAGAACACATTAAGTGGGCTAGGTCTTGAAAAACCGCAAAAGTAGAAAATTTATTTTCGTGACGTTGCGAGGTTGAGGTTTTCTTTTTTGCTTCTTTTAGCTTTTGCCTCGTCAAAAGAAAAAAGAAGTGCGCTGTTTTTTGAAAGGAGATGATCATTTTTGTATGGTAATGAAAAGAACAGAGTTAAAAATACGTGGCTTAACTGAAAAAGAAATTGATTATTTAAAAGCTCAATCAAAGAGAACAAAATCGAAATCATTTAATGATTTTTTAGTTCGTGTCTTGCGTGAAAAGATTGAAAAGGATCAATTTAATTTTGCTGAAGCAAACTATCTTGCACATTTAGAAAATATGAAATTAACGTCCGATCATGTTTTACGATTAACGCAAAAACAGACAGAAATTTTATCGGACTTTGAAACGAAAATGGGTCGGTATGCTGATCACATTTCACGATGGTTGGAATACGAAGGTGAGGTAGAAAGGGATGACTAAGGAAATTAGATTACGCAAAGTTCCTGATGAACTATTTGTGCAATTAGAGATGATGTCTGAAAAATTTCAGTATCCTAATCTTGCCGATTTTTTGCTGTCTCAGTTGTATCGTATTGTCGAAAATGATGGTCTTGATTTGTATGATAATAAGTTTGCAGCGACGTTGGCAGATATTAAAGAACAACAAGCTCAAATTTTGGATCAACTTCTCAAAAATGAAATTAAGTTATTAGCCTATCATGCTAAACAAGATATTGTCGAAGAGTTAACGACAGATTGGTTACAATTTATGGATGATGTTGATGCGCTGGCTGCTGAAAGAAGAGCAGGAGGACGATAATGAAGAAGAATAAATTTTTGCTAGTCTGTGTTTTGTTCATCGCTATTTTTTTAGTGCAGCCACAAAATTTTCAATCTTTAAAAAGTGCTTTTACTCAAAATGATATAGCTACTCAATTGAACATATCAGATTCACCTGAAGAAAAAAATAGTGACTTAGGAAATGCTCATCAGACCCAAAATGAAGAACTAAAATCAAAAGTGTTTGATGGCCAACATCAAGTCATAGTCATTAATGAGAAAGCGCAATTTACGACAGATGAATTGAGCTTGAAAAATGGTTCATGGGAAAAATATAGTAACCTTGATCTTTTGAATCGTGTTGGGGTTGCTGAAGCAATGTTGGGTAAAGACTTAATGCCAACAAGTGAACGTGAAGATATTTCATCAGTGAAACCAACTGGCTGGAAAAATAAAAAAATCAACTTCAATGGAAAGCAAGATTATCTATATAATCGTTCTCACCTGATTGGGTTTCAACTAAGTGGGGAGAATGCAAATGTGAAAAATCTCTTTACGGGTACACGTGCGCTTAATGCTAACTTTGAAAATGAAAAATCATCAATGGTTTACTATGAAAACTTAGTCGCAAATTATATAAAAAAAACAGATCATCATGTTCGTTATCGAGTAACACCTATTTTCAAAAATGTAGAATTAGTTACTCGTGGCATTCGTTTGGAAGCACAAAGTATAGAAGATAACACTATATCTTTTGATGTTTATATTTTTAACATTCAACCAGGATATGAGATTAATTATTTAACAGGGAGTTCAAAAAAATCACAGTAAAGGAGAAATAATGGCAACTAGAATTAATATCTATTTTAACGAAGAAACCCTACAAAAGTTTTCTGAAATCAAAGCCTATTTATTAGCAGATGTAGGAGAGAGTTTGGAGCGTCCAGGTCAGAAACAGTCAGCGACTGTTGTTAAGTTGATTGATGTTTTCTATAAACTTTTTTTAGAAACAGAAGATAAACAACATTTTTCAGAGAGGTTATCTCGGCTGGAAAAAAATTTGGTCAATTCAGATGAAGGGCGTACTTTAAAATCAATCCGTCGTCAATTGGATCAGCTGCTTTATTTAGAGTTGACTAATTTCCATGCCATCACAAAAGGCAGTGATTTTGATATTCAAGATTTAGAGTCTGTTCATTCTCGTTTTGATCCAGCGCAACATGAATTGATGGCTAGAATTGATGACATTATTAAGGAAGATGTGGCACGTGGTCAAACGATTAAGAACTCACATTGAGGATATTCAAATGACTGATATTGTTGATATATATTTAGAAACAGGAGACTTTCATGAAGCAGTGAAGCAATCAGGGTTACCGACTCATATTGCTCACTTGAAATTAATAAAGAGTGGCTGCTTGAAAATCCAAGATAAAATTCAGTACGGTTCTCGGACAGCTAAACTGGGAGGAATGGCAGAAGAACTCTTTCAAAAATATGTTCCAGAAGCCACAGATGCTAATAAATATTTCAAGAAAAATAATCCTGTCTATGATTTTTGGTTTGATGGTTTGACGATTGATGTTAAGTATAGTTCCCTGCATAAAAAGAAAAATGGGAACTCTCAACATTGGCAATTTAGAACAAATGGCAGCCAAGATTTTATTGTAGCTTTTCTTGAACGAGAAAGTGGTTTAGAATTGGATAGACCAAATATTTTGTTAATCCCTATGCAATTTATTGAAGCCAAAAAAGAGTTGCATATATCTCAATCTGGGCCATGGTTTCAAGACTTTAAGGTTGAACCTGAAGAACTCCAACCACTACTGAAAGATTATGTTCAATTAAGAAAAGACGGGCTATTTTGATTAGGAGAGGAGCATAAGTGATGAATGTATCGTCTAGTCCTAATATTACATTTATGCTGCAATACACAGAGGCTAATAGTCAATATGTGGATTATACTAATAGAGATGAGGCTGTCAAAATTGATGAAGAATTGTCCTTAGAGACAAACAGGCAAATAGTGGAAGGATTGACTGAAGATGAAATGGATAAGATTCAGGAAGTAGTTCCTGAAACACAATTGAACTTCAGAGAATACATCGATTACATGAACCGTTCGTATGCAACAGAAAATCAATCTGAAGAACTAACAGCTGTCTTTACTCAGGAGGCAGATTATCTCCAGAAACGTCGATTAAATGACCTAAAAAATAAGTTGGAATCAGCTTATCAAAATGGTTCTCTTCTTTGGCAGGGTGTTATTTCGTTTGATAATGCTTTTCTTGCTGAACAAGGATTGTATGATGTTGCAACTGGCCAAGTTGATCAGAAAGCAATCAAGGCTGTCATGCGTGACATGATGCCAACCCTGATTCAGAAAGAAGGTCTTTCTGCTTCTGCTTTTTGGTGGGGAAATATTCATTTAAACACAGACAATATCCATATTCATTTTGGTCTGTCTGAAGTGGAATCTAACCGTGAGAAAATCTTTTATCGACCACGTGGTCGAATGGAATATAAGGGAAATTTTTCTCAAAAAACAATCAATCGCTTCAAAAGCGGTGTCTATCACGGCTTGCTTAAAGAGGAAACACGATCAAATCTTCTTAGAAAAGAGCAGATTCTAGCTAATCTCAAAGCAGATTTGATGACTTCTGTTTACCAGGAAGACAAGATTACTTCTTCAGCTGAAAAAAATTTTTTGGAACAAGCTTACAATCACTTACCCCTTAATAAAAAGTGGCGCTATGGATCAAATGCTAGAGATTTTGCGGTTAGTAAGTTCTTTCTTGATCGTTACCTCGATTCTTATTTACAGAATGAAGGTAGTGCTGCCTATCAAGAATTTCTCAAAGAGACTAGAGAATTTCTATTGGCTTATGAAGGTGTCTATTCAGCTGAAAAAAATCAAGTCTATGAAAAACTACGTAAAGTCGATGGTCAAACCATCAGAACGCTGGCAGAGTCAAAAGGATATGATTTAGAGCATCATTTGGCACGTCGTATTATGGATTTAAGAGAACGATTGGCCAATAATATCTTACGATCGTTTAAAGAGGCTGCCCCACAAATACAGGACGTTCAGCTGGAAAAAAATTTGGAGAATTTTTCTGTTTTGAATCGGAAGAAAATTTTAGAACAACTTCCTGAAGCAAGTGTTGTAAAAAGTTTAGAAGTCTGGAAAAAATTGGGTTATTCTGTTAAAACTGGAGAACAGCCAATTAGTATTATCAAGCCTATTTATGAAGCTTATGATAAGAATGGTAAAGGAATAGGACAGCCAGAATTTGTACAAGATACTGTTTATGATATTAGTCAGCTAACAGAAAATATTCAGCTGAAAAGTCTAACCTTGAAAGACCTCTCTCTGTTTTCTTCTAGTGAGTTGAAAGAGTTAGTAGATGCTGCTAAGTCAAAACCAACGCTTTCTGAAAAAGAACGTCGTGAATTAGGTACCTTCCGCTATGCTTTAAAACTTAATATGCTAGAGGCTAGTCAGAAAGAATTGCAAGTGCGTCAAAAGCTCCTGGAACAGATACAGCCTTTAGCCTCTGATCAGCCATTTGTGGACTTTAAAAAGCAATCCTTAACACAAGAATTAAGATCAATTGAACTACAATTGACTCCTAATTTTAAGCTTTCAGAAGATGATAAAGCCTTGAAAGAGCGGTTGAAGAGTCAGTTTGAAGATAGTGTTGCCCTTCCTGTTTCAAAGGCCCTTCCTGGAGCCATACAACTTCCTATTAGGCAGCTTAGGACTGAGTTGGGATTAGTTGATCAGATTCAGGATGATAATATTTTAACGCTTCTAAAAGGTAGGCCAACGACAAAGAGAGACTATGTTGAGGAGCTTCAGACTTATATTTCTATTTTCCAGTTGAAATACCAGATCAATAATAGAAATCAACAGATGAGCCAGTCATCGGATGAAGCAGCTATCAGGGAGATGAAGGTGGCTAATGCTAAAGGATTCTCTGAGTTAAAACGTTTATATGAGAAGCTGCAACCAACAGATGATAGTCAAAGTCAGATTGCTCAAACAGTTTCTAAGCAATTACAAGAGCGTAAAGTGATCAAAAAAGTACAGTTGCAACAGTCTCAAGGACCTGTAAAGTTGAATACGGACTTTATGCGTCAATTGTCTTCCTCACTGAATCGTTCTCAGCTGGCAAATAAAAAAGCACTTATGGAACGTGCTAGAAGTGATGAACGTGAAGAACAAGAAGAACGCAGGCAAGCCCAGCGTTAATAAGTCATTGATGGATTATCAATGGCTTTTTTTGTTTAAAAATCTCCTATGATTTGTCCGCTTAACGCAAGAATTGCCATTATCTCTTAGACTAGAAGTAATTGTAGATACAGGAAGGAGGTGGTGACAATGCTACAATTTCCAAGCGTTTCTGAAGAAGAATTTGACTTTGAGGCTGATTGGTTGGTTAAAGCAATTGATGATACTCAAAAACGAATTCTTTTTGCTGGTCAAGGCAAAAATGGGGATTTGGAGTTGGAATTGGACTACCAAAATAATCCAGAAGAATTTGAGCATTTTTCAGTAGGTGATCTAGTTTCATTGCCAAGAGAACTGTTTATTGTGCCTGAAACGATACCATATCGGCCAAAATATGAGTGTTTCTAGTGAATGAAAGGAGTTTTTATGGCAGAAGAACACACACAACAGCCTACGACACGTGGAAAAGGCCGTCGAGAGAGAGTAGAATATGCTAGATCTCGTGATATTTTAGACGTTGCTAGTGAGCTGAACATGGAATTGGTACGTTCAGGACGAGATTATCGCTGGAAAGAACATGATTCTATGGTTATTTCACCTGATAAAAATATGTGGAATTGGTTTTCCCGCCACCAAGGCGGAGATGTCATTTCACTTGTTGAAACAATGAAAGAAGTGAACTTTAATCAGGCGATTGACTACTTAAATGATGGCAGTTTTAAGGAATATACAGCTGTTGAGAGGGTACAAGAGCCGTTTTCATATTATCTTGATCCTTATGAGCAGCCATTCGATGCAGCTAGAACCTATCTAAAAGAACAGCGTTGCCTATCAGATGAAACCATTGATTTCTTTCTTGATAAAGGAGTACTTGCCCAAGCTAATGCCAAGATAAATGGAAGTATTGAACCCGTTGTTGTCTTCAAATCGCTTGATTTTTCAGGTGAGATTGTAGGGGCGACTCTGCAAGGAATTGAAGAGAATTGGGAGAAATGGCCAGAACGTGGTTATGCTAAGAACATTGTCCGAAATTCAGATGGTATTACTGGTTTGCATGTGGATATTGGTCAACCTAATCGTCTTATCTTTGCAGAAAGTGCTATTGATTTAATGTCTTATTATGAGTTACATAAAGACAGTCTTCAGGATGTGCGTCTAGTATCGATGGATGGAATAAAAGAAGCGGTTATTGGTAGGCATTTAGCACAACTACAATCAGAACTCTCTGGCCGTCCTTTGAGATGGGGTTATGATCAATTAGCTGAAGGCTTACAGACAGCTATTGATAATAATTTCTTTACAGATGGAAAACATGCAGACTGGATTACTCTTGCAGTAGACAATGATGAAGCAGGTAGAACTTTTATTGACTCCTTGAGAGAAAAGGGGGCTACTATTAACGAGGATTTACCTGATTTACAACCAGGACAAGATAAAACAGACTGGAACGATGCCTTAAAAAATCCTCCAGTTGATAATAGTCGTCTTGGGCAAGCAAAGCGTAAGTTAGAACGCCTCAATAATGAATTTATGGATGCTACCGATGCGGTTTACAGCCATTCTGCAATGGCAAATGGCCAACCGATGAATGATAAACGCAACGGTGCTGCCTTCTTTAAACGACAAGAACAACTGGAAAATAAGGTCTTTAATAAGTTAGATGAGATTAAAAAACAAGAAGAACGAGTTGAAAGATTAGAGCAACAACAGCGCTTTAAAGAAGAAGGATTAAACCGTAAAGGGAATGGTTTAGATATGAGTGTTCAAAACATTCCTAGAATCCGTGAAGAACTTGAGAAGGCTGAACGAGGGGAAAGTCATTATACTAAGGAAACCATTAAACGTTATCGAGAAGAACTGAAGCGTCTGGAAGGTATATCTGAACAGATGTCTTCTGTGACAATCCAACCGAGCACCCAATCTTTAATTGATGATGGCAGTGTCAATCAGTGGGCTAAACAACCTAATCTTTACTTTGTAAAAGGTCTTAGACGAGTAGCGGTGGAACTCACTGAAGAAGGAACGTTTGTTCCATCTACTAAGTATCGTCCTAGAACCGACGAAGAAAAAGCGGTTCTTGATAACTTGTTAAATAGACAAAATGATGTGGATCTTCCAGGGATTTCTTCAGTCGAACCAGAACAAAAAGAGGAATCAATCCCAGGACAAACAGAAGGTGAACAAGGGGTTTTGTTTGAAAACCTTGCTGATGTTACTCCATCTTCAGATCATGCAATGGA
>NZ_KQ968977.1:450620-453720 GCF_001578725.1 Streptococcus sp. DD04 | reverse complement strand
GAACTACAAGTTGTTTTTGATTTCTCGGAGAATCCAAAATTATCTAAACAGTATTCTTCAGGAGAGGTTATTCCTTATAATGACTTCATAGCCAAACTCTATGAAGAGAATGACTGGCAGCTTATCATTCCAGATTCAGGGTATGATAAGACTTATTTTGCTTTGCAAGATGAGTCAGGAAATTCTTTAATATCGTCTATTCGTTATGATATTGGTAGTGAACGTGAAGATCTTTCTGAACAATTGAATCAGGATTTGCCTGCACCTTATTTGGAGTTAGCTCAAAAAGCAGATCACGACTATCGTGCTCAAGTATCTTATGATACTTTTAAAGCTAATCAAGAAAGATTATCTGAAGCGGTTCAAAGTCAAATTAAAGCGGGTATCTTGCAGATTACCCTCTCAGACGAGGTTTACTTTTACACTTTGGTCAACTATACGGGTTGGAGCCATCCTATGCGGCAGTTAAAGCCCAAAGCAATGGAAGGTTTAAAAGAACACCGAGCTTTCTTTGAGTCTATCAATGATACCAATATTAACCGTTTTAAAGAAAAAGGGACACCTGAACAAAATCAGATGTACGACATCTTGAAAGGCTTGCAAAAAGAGTTAGGGCGTTCGGATACGTCTACGGTCTTTTCAGCAGAAGTGGCTATTAGTGCTTATAACCTCAATCGTCAGTTAGATAGTCTGACAGCTGAAAACTGGGGTCGCTCAAACAGCGACCCACTAGGAGGTCTGGGGCGTGATGCTTGGAATATTATCAGTTATCCAGCAAATGAGATTATAACTAGCAATGCTGATTATTATTATCAATTGGTACCTTACCATTTGTTGGAATACCTGAATGGCAAGAGTGGCAGGGTTGAAATTTCTATTGAAACTTATGAGGCTATTCTCGAGCAGTTAAGAGATGAGACGATTATCATTACTCCAGAAGTAACGGAAGAGGATATTGTGAATCCAAGACAGGAAATCATTTCTTCATCTGAGGAAACAGAAAAGCCCCTTGACAGTCGTCAAGAGGTAGCTTTAAATTCAGAGCAACAAAAAAACGAGAGGACGTCTCAGTACAAGGGTTCTTTACAGCCCGAAGCTGAGGGTAGCACCGCACCCGTATCAGAAACTGATACCTTTGATCGCTCTGTTACCAGTCGACCTACTAGATCCTCTCATTACTTAAATTTTACCATAAAAGATGGCTTTAAGTCAAGACATACACGATTAGATCATTCAGTTGATAAGGCAAAATTAGCTAAGCTCAATCGGTTTTCTGATACAATTCAAGAGGCTGCTAAATATTATCAAAAAGAGCTTGCCAATAGCGAGATAAGCTATTTCACAGCAGATGGAAACATTGTTCAAGTTAATTTTTTAGAGAAGAATTTCATGCATCTCACAGGGCTCAAATTTATTGGAAAAAACCAATCTCCTGAAAAAACTCTGAGTGATCTCGCTGCAGGTGGGGAGATTTCTTTTGATGATATTCGAATATCAAATTCGGATTCTGCTTTTGATAAAATTAAAGTTTTACCTGAATTAAAAGCAGTACTCCAAACAGACTCATTCTATTTTGATCAACTTCAAAATATAGACAGATATACTGATAGATTTGATAGTCTAATCAAAAGCAGCGATAAAGATATTATGGTGCTTTTTAAAGCTACAGATGAAAATGGGACTGTGCCGGCTTCTATATTCAAATCTAGAGAGATTTTAGAGAATGAGTTAGAAGCTGTGCGCAGAAATGAAATTATTGGTATTTTCCGTAAACGAGAAGGTGTTCTTGAACAAATTGCAATCAACGAGGAATATGTCAAAGATGGTGGTCAGGAAATGCTATCTATTTTACAGAATAAGCAATATGAAGAGTCTGATGTAGATTTTGAATCAACTCAAATAGATGTTCTATCAGCTGAACAGTTCACACAAGTATTAGATGCTGCGTATAATGTAGGAGATCCTAGAAAGTTAGGTTTACAAGTTCCTGAAGAATCTAAAGGAGCTTGGGAACGTTACTATGAACTTTCTGATAGTCATGAAGGAAACTTTAGCGCTGTGGTAGATGCTGCTGACCAGTTGGGTCTCGTTGATAAAAATTCTAATTTCTATCAAGAATGGAATCAGGATCGAATTTTTAGTGAAACCTACCATGTACGTCTCCAGTGGTCAGAAACGTGGCCAGATGGTCCTCAGATTCCGTTTAAAGAAACAGAGCTTGTAGACTACCAAATATTTGCTGAAACGCTGTATAAGGAAAATAAGGCCTTCTATGAGCGTCATCATGGCAGTGTAGCAGAGGTAAACGCAACAGGGAATCAAGAAGCTTACATTCCATTCACTAAGGTAAAATTTGATGTCTATGCTCCTGAGGGAACACTAATTAAATCAGATGTTCGCTATGATATTGGTGATGAAACAGAACCTATTTCACGTTTGCTTGGGTTAGGTTACCGTCGTTTAGAAGGACAACCAGAATTGGCTGCCATCGATGAGATGGTTCTTTCTCAGCTGGAAAATCAAGAAGTTAATCAAAATATTGCAGCCGAAGCTAATGAGCAAGCAGTAGCTTCACAAGAAATACCAGAAAGTATCTCAAGTGAAGATTTTCAGTCTCCTAAACAAGGCATAAGAATAGGATTAGCTCAACGAGTCGAAGAAATCATGGCTGAAGATGCTACTAAGATTTTAGTTGCTTCCATTCCTCAAGTTCAAGAGAATTTATCAGTGGAAGGTGATTTAATTGGAACCCCTCAAGCAGATGGCCAGATGCTTTACACCAACCAAGAAAATTTTGGTCGTGATTATCGATTAGAATTAGCTGTGCATAGCCCAGTAAAAATTGATCAATTATCGGATATTCAAGCCCCTTGGACGTTAGAACTTATCCATGGAGACCAAAAACTTGGTTATTTAGCCTACGGTGGAGATTGGGGAAATGATTTTCAAGTTAAGAAGGAGCTAGAGAAACTAGCTTCACAAATTGGAACTGGGAACTCCCCTGAAGGGCTTTATAAGCAAGAAGAAATAGATGCCTTTTTAACTAACAATGGAGGACAAGAACCTAGTCAGCGGATTCAGGAAAATATCTCTTCAGCGG
>NZ_KQ968977.1:443168-450496 GCF_001578725.1 Streptococcus sp. DD04 | reverse complement strand
AACCATTTGATTATAAGTCAGCCTCAGCTTATGAAATTAGTGAAAGAGCCTTCCAGAAAATTCGTGAGTATACACAATCCCCTGAAGACTTAATGGAGTACGTGGAATTTATGAGTAAGTTCCCTCAACTATCTCCTCGTAACGTAGCTTTGATCCAGGAACAATGGAGAGGTGCAAATGCAGTCGCTACTTATGATCAGTGGCAATCGATGGGAGAAGCCCTTGGAATTAAACCAGAGGACGTTATCCAAACAAAAGCAACGTACGTTAACAAGAGAACTGGTGAAACTAAGGAAGTAGTTCATCGAGGTTTATCTGTTAAAACAGGCGAAAAGTCTCAGATCACATTGTTTAGACCGTTGATGGTTCGGATGATTCCTGTCATAGATGAGAATGGAAATCACGTCAAAAATGATAAAGGAAATCCAAAATATAAAAAGTTTTCAGATGCAACGCCACAGGAAAAGGAATTGGTGAAAGCAGGCAAGCTCCCTGTTCGTCAATTCCAGGAGAGAAATCCTAAAACTGGCCAACCAAGGTTTACAACTTACAAGGTTTTTGAGTTGTCACAAACCACTTTAAAACCAGAAAGCTATCCAAAAGCGATGCCAAACCGTCATTATAACTTTGATGTTGATAAGGTAAAAACGAAAGAGGTGCTGGAAGGTCTTTGTGATTATGCTGAAAGCATTGGTGTTTCTATCATGAAAGATGAGGCTCATGTGCTAGGAAATACTAAGGGTGCCTTTTTCCCACAAGAACACTTGATTCTTATTAATCCAGATAATACGCCTGGAGAAAAGATTGCTACAACCATTCATGAGCTAGCTCACGCAACTCTTCATAATCCTAGCCTATCAGATCAGTATAAAGAACTTCCAAAAGTCCAAAAAGAGCTTGAAGCTGAAATGACTAGTCATTTACTGTCAAAACATTTTGGATTAGATACGTCTGAAAAGGCTATTGATTATATGGCTAAGTGGACAGATAATTTACAAGGATTAGATGATAAACAATTAGCTGACTCTTTGAAACGAATCCATAAAACAGTTTCTAAGATGCACAAACAAATTGAGCATCACACAAAACCTTATCAATTAGGAAAAAGTCAAGGACAGACACCAAATTTTCCTAAAGCCCCGACAAAAGGGCCAAGTCGTTAAGACAGAAGGTATTCTCAATTGAGAGTACCTTTTTTGTGTGCAAAAAGTGATATAAGAAGTTATATAACAAATAGTATCAAGACTGTTTTAGTTATACGGCTTTGTCCCCTTAATGCAGAAATCTTCATTATCTCTTAAACTGAAACTATTAATAACAAAGGAGAAGAGCTATATGGTAACAGTCATTCTAGCTGAAAAAGAAACACAAGCTGCTGCTTATGCAGAAAGTTTGGGACCAGCTAGTAAAAAAGGAAAAGTTCATATTATCAAACATACCCCATATTTTTCAGATGAGGTTCATGTGATTGCTGCGGAAGGGCATTTATTTGAGTATGGCTTACCAAAGGATAATTGGGATTTGGATAAATTGCCTTTGGTCGATGTATCGTTTAAACAAACACTAAAGCAAGACAAAGTTTCCAAAGATACCTTTAAACAGATTTATCAGGAAGTGATGGCAGCTGATCAGGTGATTATTGGTACGGATTCTGATAGAGAAGGTGAGCGGATTGCTTACTCAATTTTATCCCACATTCCTGAAGGAAAAAGTAAGGTAACTAAGCGTCTTTGGGTTAATTCGGTTACTACTCGATCACTTCAAAAAGCATTTCAGACACTTAGGGAACCGATGGAAACCTATAACTACTATTTAGAAGCTGAAGCACGTGCACAATCAGATTGGTTAGTAGGAATGAATTTATCTCCTCTAGCAACTCTGACCTTACAAAATAAAGGACGACTTCCCAGAGGAAAAGGTAATAGCTTATCTGTTGGTCGTGTGCAAACTCCAGCGGTTCGTTTAATTTGTGAAAATGATTTAGCTATCCAGAATTTTAGGCCTCAAACGTATTGGAAATTACAGCTAGAAGATAAAGAAACAGGAGTGACATTTTCCAATAAGGAAAAGTATTCAGATAGTGATGTGGTTCTGGCCAATTCACGACAATTAAGTCCTACCTCGATGGTTTCTTCAGTTGAAATGACAGAGCATCAGAGGGCAGCACCTGAGTTATTTAATCTCTCGGATATTCAAGGACTTGCTGCTAAATGGTGGGACTTTGAACCTCTCAAAACGGAAAGGATAGTAGAAAGTCTTTATTTGAAAAAATACTTATCCTACCCTCGAACAGATACTCGATTCATTACTAGAGAGGAATTTGATTATCTTAAGACGTACATCAAAAGTTATCAAGATGCTATTAGTTGCCATTTTGACCCAGTTCATTTAGAGCCAAGGGAAAAATACGTTAATCCTGAAAAAGTGGCTAAAACAAGTCACTACGCCCTTATTCCTACAGAAAATATACCTAACCTAGTGACTTTAAAACCAGATGAACGGCTAATTTATGAAGCTATTGTTCGCAGAACACTTTTGATGTTTGCGGCTGATTGTCGCTATAATACCACAACTGTTGAAGTAGAAAATAAAGGCTTGATTTTTAAGGCAGCAGGTAGACAGATGATCGATTTTGGTTGGGTCTCCTTCAGTAAGCAAAAATTAAAAGGTGATGTTACACTACCACATTATCGTGTAGGAGATCAATTGGAAACAAAAACGTTGATTCTTGAAGGTGTTACAAAACCACCTAAGAGGATTACCGAGTCTCAATTGATTAGTGAGATTTTACCGAAGTATGGTTTGGGAACACAGGCAACGAGAGCAGCAATGCTAAAAACGATTCAAGACCGTGGCTATATCACTAAGAATAAAAAGTCTGGTCAACTATTTCCAACTGATAAGGCTTATCTCTTAACTCATTACCTTTATGATAATGAGTTTGCAAGTCCTGAAACCACGGGTGGTTGGGAGCTATTCCTTTCCCAGATTGGAGAGGGAGAAATTAATCCCCGTGAGTTTGTCGATGCTATCAAAGAAAAGTTAACAGATCAAGTTGCAGCTGCTAAAGGAAGGAGTGATTGAAGTGGAAGACGAATTGAAGACCCCCTATCTTGATAAGTACACTGATAATTTGTCAGCTAAGGTTGCTAAAAAATCAGATGACTACCAAGTTTATGGTCGTGACAAAGAAGTACAAGCGGTCATTATCTCACTTCTCAGAAGAACTAAAAATAATCCTATTCTAGTGGGAGAAGCAGGGGTTGGTAAAACAGCCATAGTGGAAGGTCTAACGCTTGCTATTATGCGTGGACAAGTTCCTGAAGCTTTAAAAGGATTAACGGTTCGTTCCCTGGAGCTTTCTAGTTTGATGAGTGAAGATGACGGTGGCTTTATTGCTAAGTTTAAGAAAATCATCGAAGAGATGGTTGCCACACGCGGACATAATCTTCTCTTTGTAGATGAATTTCATACCATAGTTGGTGCAGGCAGCCAGGACGGTCAAGCCCTCGATGCGGGAAATGTTATTAAACCAGTTTTGGCACGTGGGGATATTCAGCTGATTGGCGCAACTACTTTAGATGAGTTCCATGATTATATTGAAACCGATAGGGCCCTGGAACGTCGGATGCAGCCTGTTATGGTTGAAGAGCCAACGATTCCACAAGCTATAACCATTATTGATCAGGCAAAAATGATTTATGAAAAGTTCCATGGGATTCAAATTTCCTCAGAAGCAGTTCGTCAAGCAGTTCGTCTATCTGTCCGCTATATTACAGATCGTTTTTTACCAGATAAAGCTTTTGACCTAATCGATGAAGCTTCTACGATTGCAGCGGCTGAAGGAAAAGCAACTGTTACTGATGAAGATATAGCCCAGGTCTTAAAAGATAAGACAGGGATTCCTGTGACGACAATTCTAAAAGGAGACCAGGATCGTTTAGAGGGCTTCAAAGAAAAGTTGATGGATCGAGTCAAAGGACAGGAAGATGCCATTGAAGCTATTGTAGATGCGGTAACCATTGCTCAGGCAGGGTTACAAGATGAAAATAAGCCGATCTCTTCATTTCTCTTCCTGGGCCCAACTGGAGTTGGTAAAACAGAACTATCTAAGGCAGTTGCAGAAGCACTCTTTGATGATGAAGATGCGATGATTCGCTTTGACATGTCTGAGTTCAAGAAAAAAGAAGATGTAGCCAAGCTGATTGGTAATCGTGAGACACGAACTAAAGGACAGTTGACCGAAGGTGTGAAACGAAAACCTTATTCTGTTTTATTGCTAGACGAAGTAGAAAAGGCTCATAGTGAGGTTATGGACTTATTTTTGCAAGTATTGGATGATGGCCGTTTAACAGATAGTTCTGGTCGCTTGGTTAGCTTTAAAAACATTATTGTCATTATGACGACTAACATTGGTGCTAAGAAGATTATCAATAAGTGGGAGTTGAAGGGTAATTTTAAAGATTTGACTGATCGTGATAGGCAGCAATTTGAAAAGTCTATGGAAAGTGAGCTACAGAATGAGTTTCGTCCAGAGTTTCTTAATCGTATCGAAAATAAAATTATCTTCAACCTCTTAGAGAGAAATGTCATTGAAGAGATTGCAGAGAAGAACCTCTCTAAAATTTCAGATCGGATGAAGCGAAAAAATCTAACGTTGTCGTATGAGCCTAGTTTGATTCAGTATCTCTCAGATGTTGGTACCGACGTGAAAAATGGTGCACGTCCTTTAGAGCGTTTAATTAAGCGAAAAGTATTAGCACCTATTTCTGCTAAAAGCTTAACCTTGGAAAAAAGTAAACAAACCTATAATGTTCATTTATGGGTTGATGGGGAAGCACCAGATGATCGACACAGAAAAGATTTAAGACAAATTCAGTTAGATATTGAAGGAGAAATGGATGCCTTTTTCAGCTGAAAAAAGTTTTTCCTGTGATTTGTCCCCTTAACGCACAAAATTTAATTATCCCTTATATTAAGAATGTCAATAAATTAAAGGAGGACTTTTATGAAAAGTAAATTGACAAATTTTATCAACAAAGTGACGGCAAAAGGTAAAGGATACTTACTAAGTTTGTCACTCTTTTTATCGGGGGTCTTGACCAACACTGCCTATGCAGATGATCCTTTCGCTAAAACCGATGCATTAGCGCAACAAGGTATTTCTAAAGTACAAGGGATTGGAGTGGTTACTTTGGGACTTGCAGTTGTTGTGACTGGTTTAGTTTATGGTTTTGGTGGACGTGAAGTCAAAGCTGCTATCAAAAAACACTGGGTAGCTATTGCAGTAGCAATCATTGCCGTATCTGCTGGTCCAAGTATTATTGAATGGGGCTTTAAGTTCGTGAAAGGATAAGGTGGTTACTATGGCATTTATCCCTTTCAAGAAAAGTAATAAATGTTTGGTGACTGATGATCTTTTTATAGAGATAACTTGGGAAGAAGGAAAATCTCCAGAATATGATAGTGAACTTCTAGGAATTATAGAAGGACTGGATCAGCAGTATCTGGATACCTTCCAGCATCCAATTGAAGAATCGCTGCCTTATGTGACGTTTCGTCAAGCGGAGTTGCTTTTTCAAGCATTACAAGATGCCTATGGACAGTTGCAATTGAACAGGGTTGCTATCTGTCATTTAGAAGGTAAAGAAGCTGTTTCAGAAGGAGAAGTATTTGCTAGTCCATTTGTTATTGACAGAAACTATCAAAATCTTCTATTGCCTCTGATTCAAGCCATTCTAATAGATCCTGAATTTCAATCATATACTTACACCGAAAAGCGTGAGTACTTTGTGAATCAGATCTATCCAGCTTACAAAGTAAGCTTAGGAATCCAAGAATCAAGCTTACCCCTATTTCCAGTAGAAGGTGAACAAGTATCAACTGTAGCACCGACTCAAAAGCAAGTCTCTAAAATGTCTGTACCCCCTGCTCAACCAGTTGCAGCATCAAGCATTAAAGAATCTTCTTTGAAGAAAGTTTATATTCTATTAGGTCTTTTAGGTGTTCTAGCAGCAGGCGGTATCATCTCATCTATGATGGCATTTTCTCAGCTATCAAAGCAATCTGAGCAGGTCACTTATCTCTATCAAGAGTTAAAGGACACAAATTCTCTGATTGATAAGGAACATCAGGTAGATGTTTTTAATCGCTACTTTTTACCGACGTATTACTCAGGTAACAAAGAAGCTTTATCAGAGTATCTCTCAGATGGAGATGCTAAATACACAGCACCTAAAGAGGGAACCTTGCAATCAGTCATTTTAGAAAAGATGACGTATGATTCTAAAACTAAAGAATATATGTCAACTTATGTTCTTTCTGTAAAGCATGACGATAAACCGTCCAATGTCAGACTAACCTTTAAGGTTAAAGCAACTGACTCAAAAAAAGGTTTCGTCGTGACAACCGAACCGAAAGAATCGAATTATAACAAATAAAGAAAAGGAAATTTACGATGACAAAGAAACAATTACTGGCCACCTTGGTCGTATCAACGTTAGCACTGGCACAAGCTGGAGTAGCTTCAGCTGATGAAACGACAACTTTTCCAGTAGATGGAACAACTCCAGTTGTTGTCTCTCCGGCTGAAACACCAGTAGATCAAACACAACCATCACAGCCTGTCGAAACACCTACCCCAGGTACAACGACAACACCAGCGACGGACGCACCAGTGGATCCTGCAACTCCGACTCAACCTTCGGAAACTCCAACAACTCCTCCAACTACGGAACCCGTTACCCCTGCGCCAAGTGATCCAGCTGATCCGTCAACGACAACTCCATCTACGCCTTCTGAAGAACCAAAATCAGATGAGCCAACCCAACCTTCAGGAGAGCCGACATCACCAGCGCCATCAGATGGTAATGGTCAGACGACGCCAACACCAAATCCTAGCACAAAGCCAAGCGAGCCAACAATCCCTGTTACTCCAACGGTTGAAAACCCAGTAGTGACCAACACTGGTGCAACTATCGTTAGTACCCAAAATGGGCAATTAGTTCTCTCAGATGGCTCACGAGTAGCTCCAGAAGCCCTAGGCGCTAAAACAAATAGCGATAAAACCATCTCTGTCACAAAGGCAGATGGTACCACAACAACCCTTCCTGAAACAGGAGAAGCTCAGAATGTATTGGGACTCCTTGGAAGTGCATTACTCGGAGTCACGGCTTGGTTCTTCCGTAAAAAACAAGCTTAATCAAAAAAAAGAAAAACTACTGATGACCGAAACGTCATTAAACTAGATAAAAAAATGAAGGAGATTCACATGAATCAAGAAACAAAACAAATTTTCTCAATCCGTAAATTCAAAACAGGAACATACT
>NZ_KQ968977.1:439583-442110 GCF_001578725.1 Streptococcus sp. DD04 | reverse complement strand
AGTAACCTTTAACGATATTGATAACAATCAAACTGTGACACTCAATGGTCTTGATGGCTCTAAATTGGTAAAAGGCCGAAATATTAACCAAGCAGGCAACAGCTATTCAGCTGGCGCTGGAGATGTCTCTCAAGCCTCAGGTGGGGTCATTGACTCAAATGGTGTCCAATTTAACTTTAACGATGCTAAAAAGGTAACGTTTAGTGGTAGCCACTATTTACCAGGCTATATCAATACATCTATTGTCGCAGGTATCTTTGGTGTGGCATCTGAAGTTCCAAAAGAACCAAAGAAACCAAGTTTGGAAGTTACTAAAACAGATGTGGCAGTACCAGAAGCACCTCAAGCACCAAAACCAATCACTGTAGCGGTGAAGAAAGCAACCGTTGGAGCTCCTAGAGCAGGTGAAAAACCAGTTCCACTTACTGTAGCGGTTGAGAAAGTCACAGTAACAGCTCCTGATGCCCCAGAAGCTCCTAAACCTGTGGAAGTTGACGTACACTATTACAAGATGACGACAACACCAACGTCAGTAACACCAACTACACCAGTTAAACCAGCAAGTATGCTTCCTTCAACAGGTGAAGAAGGTAGCATGCTTGCAGTGCTAGGTGGCGCTCTACTTACAGGATTGAGTTTGATAGGCCTTCGTAAACGTAAAGAAAACTAATCAATAGAAAGGAAAGAGAATGCAAAGTTTTATTGCGAATGGTCGTGTTTCAGATATTCCATCAGATGCTGTTGGTAAAACAGCTAATGGCCATATCAGTTTTAAATTTGAATTTGTCTGTGACACCAGCCAACAAGATCAAGAAGGCAAGACTTTACCAGCTTTCTTTCATGTTCAGGTGTATGGCAAACAAGCTGAAATTATGGCTCAGAGCCTTGTTAAGGGATCGCCTATCCTAATTAAGGGTGAAATTATTCAACGTCCTTATACGAACAGCCAAGACCAACGACGAACCTATCAATTTATTGCTCCAGCCTTGCAAGGTGGTATTACTTTCTTAGAAAGTAAAGATGCTGCCAATAGACGAAAACAGGAGCAACTCGACATGCAGCAACAACCATCAGATAGTCAGAAGAATCTGTTTAGTGGAGATGAAAATCAAAATACTTCACCAAATAATTCTTATCCAACACCGATTGATGCTGATGAACCCTTCTAAATAACAGAATAAGGCATGAGGGAAAACATCATGCCTTATTTTTATAGACTCATCATCAATTCAAAAATAGCACGTGGAATAATCTCACGTGCTATTTCTGGTTAGGGATTGCGTCTCTGCTAGTATATCATAAGGCGTACTGAGAAGACAATTCTGAGCCATTTTCAGGTGATTTTATAGGGGATTATCCCTGAAAACCTCTTAAAATGAGCTATAAAAAGTTATATAACTTTTTGTCCACTATTTTGACTTGTCCCCTTAACGCAGGAATTTCCATTATCCCTTATTCTAGGAGTGTATTAAAAACTAGAAGGGAAAATTTGCTTATGGTAAAACAACAAACGGATTATCAATCCGATGATTTAATGGCTGATTCCCTTCAGATAGAAAATTATCTGAAGCAAGGAAGAAGCTGCCACTTATGTACGGTTCATCTGGGAATTGAAGATGGTATTAGTTCCTATCTGGAACGCTACCAACTCGCTTCGCCTCAACAGAAATTTAAGATTTTTCTTTTTTCAACTTTCTATGGTCAGAAGATCCAGCGATTTTTAGAAGAAATTCGAGGTAAGCAATATGTTTAGTTGGTTAGAAGCTGTTTTTTATACTTTGGTCCAACTGGCAAGGGTGAATCGACTTAATGCTTTATTATTGATTAGCTTTTTAGCTTATCTTTGTTACCAGGGATATAAGCTAGTCCGTCAACCGCTGATGACCTTTTTTCAGTTGATTAAAGGATGGATCGATGATAGGGATAACATTAAGAAGCGTATCCGACACAAAAAAGAAGAACTTCTGAATCTTTGTAAACATCGTCAAGATATTGACTGGAAATCATCTGGCAAAGATAAAGGGAAAATGATTTGGTCGTTGGTCAAGCGACTTGCCACAGTGATCCCAGCTTTTGTATTCCTGCTGTTTGGAAACCTTATTTTTCGTCTGGTTTACATGTTGCCTTTTGTTAAACAGGATAGGAAACGGTTTGACAAGGAAATGAAACCCTTGCTCTACTTTAAAAACTATCGTAGTTTTGTTTTTATGGGGCTAGGTTTCAGCTTTATTGCTTTAATCCTGGCAAACTATCTAGTAACTGTTTTAAGGGCAGCTATCCGCTTCCTTTATTTCTCGGTCGTTACTCTGAGAGATAATAGCCAGACAGTTACGTTTAATGTTGATAGCTTGTTGATTCAAAATCTGTTTAATATTAAGGTATTTGTTATTGCTCCTATTCTGGCCGTTCCTATCTTTATTATTGGGTTAATAGTTGCCTGGAAGTCTGCTTGGGTTAACTTTGAGCAGTACCGTGATTATAACCACAACGAAGAGGGGGATGATCGCTTTGCAACAGTCAAGGAGAT
>NZ_KQ968977.1:408030-439208 GCF_001578725.1 Streptococcus sp. DD04 | reverse complement strand
CAGTATAAAAAAGTCCCCAATAAGACAGAAACTTATCCAGGTGAAGGGGGCGTTCCTGTTCTTCATGAAACGAGAAAGAATCTAACAGGTTTAACTCTTGGCTCTCAAATGCTCTGGCAAAACCGCACATTTAGCCGTTATCTAACGAACGCAGAAAGAATCTTAGGTATCTATGCAAAGGCTTCAGGAGATTATTACATTGAGGACAGCACTACGAATATGCTTGGTGTTGGTATGACTCGTTCTGGTAAAGGTGAAGGACATATCACAACAACGATTGATATTAATAGCCGTGCTGAAATTCAACCCTCCATGGTTATCGCAGACCCTAAAGGAGAACATTATCAATCTTCTTACAAAACCATGCGCCGACGTGGCTATGATGTTAATGTCCTTTCCTTCCAAAATATGGACTGGTCAATGTCCTATAATCCTTTGGCACTTGCGATTGATGCTGCTAAAAAAGGATACTATGAGAAGACACAGACACGTGTCAATGCGGTTGCGGAAGCCATTTATCGTAAAACTAAGCCAGGTGTTGGCAATGGGAACGCTAAGTATTGGGAAGACACTTCAATTTCCCTCTTTAATGCGATTGCCATGGCTTTGATTGACCGAGCTAATGAAACCTTTAAGAATGGTGAAACAGATGCCTGGGATACGGTCACAGTCCGTAATATTGCCAAATTCTTGACCGATTTAGGATCAGAAGAAGTCTTTGTCAACGACTATGGAGATATTATTGAGAATCCAGATCGTGATCAACAGGTTAAGAAGAAATCTAAAATTACGGTTTACTTTGATAATCTGCGGAAGATTAACCAGGAACAATTTTCTAAATTTAGAGATATGGCTGATTTGAACTTTAGGTCCTCTGACTTTGCTTCAGAAGAAACCAAAGGAAATGTCTTCTCTAGTATGATGTCTGGTATTAATCTATTCCTGCAAGATAATATTGCTAAATTGACCTCTAAAAACTCGATTGATTTGGAATCAGTTGCTTTCCCACGTCGCCTATCTATCAAGTTCCGCTCAAGCTCAAATGTGGCTATGCGTAATGAATATGCTCATAAGACAGCTAAAATTACTATTACCAGCCAATCAGCTTGGGGTGAGACTACCCGACAAGTGACTCACGTCAATGCTGCAACGGCTCTTATCGATGGGGAAGGCTATCTAACTTATGTCATTGAGCCAAAACTTCCTGAGCAGTTTCTGGTGACGATTGACTTTGATCACCAAAATAACGGTAATTCAGCAATTCGTGACAACATCTTCCAATTCTCAGCTGAGAAAGTTTATCAGAAACATGGCAAGGTTATTGCTTTGGATGAATACTCTAAGAAGCCTGTGCTAGACCATATCAAAGTGACTGTTTTGAATAAGCAGGAAGATAATCTTCTTCAGGAAGAAGATATTGACTTGATTTATTCAGATAATCCTAAAGTGATTTACTTAGTGACACCACCAAACAGGACAGAATACAATAGCATTGTGTCACTGTTTTTGGACCAGTTATTTAATGCCAATTATGAGTTAGCTCTCTCAAATGGTCGTAAATGTGTCAATCGGATTCTTCATATCCTTGATGAGTTCACCAATATTCCTGCTATTCCTCACATGGATACGAAGATTTCTATTGGTCTTGGTCAAAATATCCTCTATTACCTCTGGATTCAAAATTTAAAGCAGTTAACAGATAAGTATGGAGAGAATACGGCTGAGACGATTAAAGAAAATTGCTCTTTGAAAATCTATATTAAGTCAACTGAGCCGAAGACAAATGAGTACTTCAGTAAAGAATTAGGAACTCGTACAATCACACGTCGCAGACGTTCCAGCAATATCTTAGATGAAGCCAATCCAAATGTTTCTATCGAGAACCCTAGACAGGAACTTCTAACGCCTACACAACTAGCCAAACTCCAAGAAGGAGAAGCGGTTATCCTACGGGGGGTTAAAGGCCGAGATAATGCAGGTCGCAAGGTTACGACAGATCCGATTTTCCTACATGAAAAGACAGCTTTCCCATATCGCTATATGTTCCTTCAGGATGAGTTTGACCACTCTATGACCTTGGCTGATATTCCAGTAGAAAGTGACCATAGGGAGCTTGACCTGCAAGATATAGCAGTAGGAGCACAAAACACCTTCAGCAAGATTATTGACTGGCGGATGGCCTTAATAGACCGTATGAGGACTAATGGGGAAACACCTCAATTAGCTCCAAGGAAACAAGCGGTTAAACCTCTAAGTCAAGCTCAATTTACTTCTTCAGCTGATTTAACTCAAGCTGTGATAGCAGAAGTTTTCGATGAGGACGACGAAGACGATGGACTTTTTGTAGATGATGTAATATAACAAGATACATAAAAAGTTATATAACAATGTATATAAACTATTGAACAGAAGTTGTATTTCTGTTATAATGGAGTCAAGAAAAAGCTGGGAGAAAATTATTATGAAGTTGAAAAAAATATTAAGTTTTTTAGTGCTAGGTATTGCTCTTGTTGCACTGGCAGCCTGTGGCAAGAAATCAACTGAGAATATCATCAAGACTGAATTAAAGGATAGCTATTTGGGTTCATCTTCAGTATCTGCTTATGATGGTCTAGTTTTTTCAGGTGGTAGACGAGAACTTATTTTTGATAAAAAGAATAAAACAATAAAGAGTGGTGACAAAGAAATTTATTACAAGGTAGTTTCGGATAAATCACTACCTACTGAGCCTAAAGTTGCTCTAAAGGAATTAGAGAAAGAACTAGATGGTAAAAATAATTTTACAATTGTTATAAGCTATCAAAAAGATAACCTGGATAATTCCGATTCTTTTTATCAGATTGTTTTATCTGAAGGTGGGAAAAAAATAAGAATCATAGAACTACGTAGAGATTACGCAGTAGAGGGTGGCTATTTCGATTTTGCAGGAGAAAGTGAATAAAATTTTAAAAGTCTCATTTTCGAGGCTTTTTCTTTTCCTGTGATTTGTCCCCTTAACGCAAGAATTTTCATTATCCCTTACGATGAAGGTATCTTATATAGAAAGTAGGTATCTTTATTGTCATATCAAACCTTTTCTGACCTCGTTAATGAGGTCAAGAATATGAATGGTGATATTACAGGCGAAAATGGTGAGAAAGTGGCTCAGTTTTACTCGTACTGGAGTAACTACCTGGACTCTACCCCAGCATTTCTTTCTTTTCTAGCCTATATACCAGGTGCACTAGCTAAGGCCTTATATTCAATTACAGCTAGTCTTGAACATGTCTTTAATAATATGTTTAAGCTCTTTGGCTTATTTGGCTATTTAGGCAATAGTAACACGGTCATAGGCCAATTCTTCTTCTGGTTTCAGGTTCTTGGGACCACTATATTTAGCCTGGTTCTCGTTGTTTCGGCGATAGCTGGAGTCTTTACTAAGCCCGTGAAGTATAAGGGGGTGATTACCAATTTCCTTTTGGTAACCTTGGTAACGGCAGTCTTGCCTTTAGCTTTAACAACCATTTCTACTACCATTGCGCAGGATGCCATGAATATCCAAACGGTATCCAGTGAGGCACCAGATGGTAGTAAGCAGTATTCTTCTTTAGCTATCCAGCCGATGAAGAATAATATCGTTGATCTCAAAGTATTGATTGACAACGACTTTTCAACGGAACTTTTTCCGCTGGATGACTATGGTTATATAAAGCCTCCTAAAGAGGGGGCAACACCTGTCAATAATATTACGGATAGTACAGATAAGCGAGATACAACCGACTTTGCGACACGAATTGACTTTGGAGCAACTTATGGGACAACTAATACAAAGCTGCTTGATGAGTTTGAAGATAAGCATAGTGGGATGAAAGGTCTGTTTTTGCATAAATTGAATGCCAATCAAAATGGAGTTGAAACTATTACAGAACATCGTTTTGTGGGACAATTGAACGCTTTTGAGGCTGTTTACATGCGATACAAGGTCAACTGGATAGGGATGTTCATGCAGTACATTATCTTAATTGTTTTGCTGGTATCCATGTCAATCAAGCTGGTTAAATCAGTTTTTGATATTCTCATTGAAGGTCTGATTTCTCCTATTCAGGGATATTCGTCTTTATCCAATTCTAAGAAATATAAAGAGCTTCTCCGTACCATGGGAGGAGCGCTTGCAGGTATTTTCTTTGAAGTGGTGATTATGCGTGTCACTCTTGAAATCTGTCGTGATTTACCAACCTTGTCTGTATCAGCGGTTACGAAGCTATCAGGTGGCTTCTTTGATGGTCTAAACATGTGGGAACAATGTCTTGCAGCTTCGCTTGTTTACATCGGTATCTTCTTTGCGGCTATGCAAGGGGTAACGATGATCGAACGTTGGCTTGGTGTATCAACTGGCCACAGTGATACAGCTCAACAATTACTCGGAGCCATGATGATGGGTAATGCCTTTGCGACTGGAGCAGGAGCTATCGGTCATGGTATGATGGGTATTGGTGGCTTTGGTATAGATATGGCCAAAAAAGCCCCTGGAGCAGTTACAGCAGGAAGTAAAGTTCTTGGAAATAGTCTAGCCACAACTGGAGGCGGTATTCGAGGAGCTTGGAATGCTGTCAAAGATCAAGGTGTTGTGAATGCAGCTAAAGGCGGTTTAAGTAATATGTTCAGTGCTGCTGACCTTGCAGGTAAAGAAGCTGTCGGTAAAGTAAAAGACTTTGCAGGTGGCGTAGTTGATAACTTAGGTCAAAAAGAACAGGCTGCTCATGATGCTGTCTATAGAGGTTTGAAAGATCATAGCCATCCAGAAGAAGTCAAACCTGTATCACCATTTGATCCAGATGCTTCAGCTGGCTTTGAATCACTTTCAGATGCTGGCCCAGCTGGCGGTGGCATTACAGATCCTACATTACCTTCTTCAGAACCATCTGGTGAAGTGTTTAGTGGGGTTAGTGATCCCACACCTTCAGTAGATAATCCGCCGCTTCCAAACGCTACGGGAGATACGCCGAAAAAGTTTGAAGGAGCGCCTTCACACAAGCAGAACTTTCAAAAATCAATGCACCAAATGAGTTATATGAACCAACAAATGCAGCAAGCAGGTCAGCGGATGCAGGGTCAAAGTCACATTAAAGGTGCAGAAATCGATGAAAGTGACGAATAACGTCTATGCTTGATTTTAGGGGAAAGGTTGTTGTGGTTACAGGAAGTCTACGTCCAATGACAAGACAAGATGTCATATCCTTTTTAGAAGAAAGAGGAGCTGTCGTTCAGAACTATGTTTCCAGTCAAACGGATGTCTTACTTGCTGGCCACAAACAATTAGATCTCTTTGAGCCAGACAGGAGGTCTAAGAAGTATGAAGCAGCATTATCACGGATAGCTGAAGGACAAGTGATTACTATTATTTCAGAAGAAGAATTTTTCAATTTCGTGAAGAAGTCTCAGTCTTGAGGCTTCTTTTTTATATACAAAGATATATAACTTTGTATATAAAAACTATTTGAAATTCTCAGCTGGAGATGGTTTGTCCCCTTAACGCAAGAATTTTCATTATCTCTTAAGATGGAACTATTAAGAGAAAGGAGACGGATAAATGGATGAAAAATATGGTGTCCCACGTGACATCTATGCCAAAGTAAAAATCATAGGTCTTTTCATGGCTGATATTGTGTTTGTAGGAGGTTCTGCGGTTGCTGCTCTTTCAGTAGGAACAAAGATTTTTCCTACAAGCCAATGGCCACAATTAATAGCCTTCATACTATTAACACCGCTGATGTGTCTTTATCTGGTTTTGCCAACCAATGGTGGGAAGAAGAATTGGCAAAGCATGTTTCTCTTTTTTAGGAGACGACGGAAACGTTATATCAGCCTAAATTACCAGAGAGGAGTTAAACGTTAATGGCGATTAAACAAAATCAATCCCAGCCTGAAGTCAAGCGACAATTGGGACGTAAGCAAGAAAAAAAGCAAAGTCAAGAATATTTTGATCTCCATTCTTGTGTAGAGTTGCTGGATGTCAAATCAATTATTGATAATCGTCAAGCCTACATTCAATTGGTCGATTATGGCTATCTTCAACTGATGGAGATACCAGGAAAAGACTTAGGTTCACTTTCATATAACGAGATCCGACGTACGATTGATAATTTTGAAAAATGGTTGACTGACTTTAATACTGATATTCAGATTGAGACAACCACTTTGCCAACTAATACAGATACTCAGATTATGGATCTACGTCACCATTTAAGTCTGGTTCGTCAGGAAATGGCCAAGCTCTTGCCTGATTCACGTCGCTATATGCAGCTGCATGATCGGGAGTTGCTGCTGAGAAATGAAATTCAGGTAGAAGAGAGCATCCAACAGGAGATCTATAACACTGAGTTCATTCTATGGCTCTTTGCACCGACGACTACAGAATTAGATGATTTGGTGCGTAAGGCTAAGTCTTATGGAAATAATGATTTTGTTCCTCAAGAAATAACCAGGGTTAAGAAAGAACAAATTATCAAGCAGTTTAACAACATGAATGAAAAAGTATAGGAGGAGAACATGCCAGAACTATCAAAGCGCAGACAACGACAGCTGAAAGCACAAGGCTATGATCTTGCTTTTCTCAGTCGCATTCAACCACAAGGAAATATTGACTTTAAAAAAGATGACCGCTCCTGGATGAGTGGTGACGGTTATCATACCGCCCTTCATTTTTACGAGTACCCGTCAGAAGATTTAGATCGTTTCTGGTTATCTGACTTGATGTTGATTCCTGGGACACGTTCTTTCTTGTCCCTCTATCGAGCAAATAATAAAGAACTGAAGCAAGAAATTAAAGATGCCATTGAAGAAAAATCAACTCGTATTACAGGTAACAGTAAAATCGTTGATAACCAACAAGAATTAGATGAAATCAAGGATCTGACTCAGCTGGATCGTGATATTACGAAGAAAAATATTGCGATGCTAGGAATGTACGTCCGAAACTATTCCTCTGCCTCAACTAAAGAAGATTTGTTTAAAAAAGTTGAGGATATTAAAGATAAGACGTCAAATTTTAAGTCAACGATTCTCTCAGGGGAGTTGGATTTTGAATATCATGCCCCTTTTATCCCAGCACAGTATCAAATAGATTTGCCTAATCGCAGACGTGGGATTCCTATTAGAGCACATGATCTAGCAGGTGGTTATTTCTTTAATCACACTAAGCTAGAGGATCAAAGAGGCGTTTATATGGGCTGGACACCGACGAAGGGAGCTGTCAATTTCAACTTCCTAGAACGTGATGAACGCCGAACTCGCTCATTTATGATCATTTCAGGGAACCCTAAGATGGGCCAACGCTCATTCCTTTTGAAGCATACGGACGGTCTTTATGCCAAAGGGAACTATATTCGTAACTTTGATGCTAACGGTGCTTTCCTGGAGCAAACAAGACAGCAACATGGGGTTATCTTGGATTTATCAGGTGAAGCTAACCGTATCAACATTTTCCAAGTTTTTCCAACGGTTACCAACGAGGAAGGAACAGAGATCGATAAGAAGAAATCTTATAACCTTCATATCCAGAAACTCAAGAGCATCTTCAAGCTACTAAACAGTGAAGTAACAGGTGATGACCTAACAACTTTCGGTAGTATACTGAATGAATTTTATATTGAAGAAGGCTTATGGGCACGTAATCCTAAGCTGAATCCAGAAAAGCTAAAGGCTACGGACTTAGTAAATGAAGAATATCCTATTCTATCTGATTTTATTCTGTATGCGGAAGACTATAAGCGTAGTCTAATGAGCCAAGGGAAGCCTGATGAAATCGCAATTAAATCTGTTAATCGTATCTATAATACCTTTAATGAGCTTCTCACAACGAATGCGGAGATGTTTGAAGGAACAACAGAATTTCAAGATATTTCTTCAGAGCAAGTAGTAACCTTTGATTTTTCAGGACTTAAAGGCACCCCTCACTTGCTCAATGCTCAAATCTTTTCAGTATTGTCCTTAGTTTCAGCCGATATTGTCAACAATGGTAAACGCTGTAAGCAGCTCCTAAAATCTAATTCTCATCTTACTGAGATGGATATGGAACACTATGTCGTTAATATCAGTGAGGCGCAAACATTGATCAATCCTAAGTATGAAAGCAGCGTTGAATTACTGGCAGATATGATTGATTCCATGGGAGAAAACTTTGCAGGTGTTGTTCTATCAGTTAACTCTCTGAGGGGGATTCTCTTTGAATCTGGAGTAGGAAACCATAAAGATCCATACGTGACAGCTGTTCAACGTATTTTCGGACTGATGCAATACCGTGTTTTTGCTCAGACAGATGAAACAAGTATTCCATTACTTACCAATGCCTTGGCTGGGTCTATGAATCAGTCAGAGTTAGAGACGCTGCCACGTTTGACGAAAGGACAACTGTTTATGAATATCGCAGGTGTCGGGAACTTGGTCTTCAACCAGCAGCTTCTAGCTCCTGAAGTACAACGCTATGGCGGTATCCAGTAGAAAGGGGAATGACATGTCAAAAAAGGATCCACAAAAACTAGGACCAATCGCAAGACGAAAGCAGGCTATAAATAATTACATCACTATCCGAAAGGTAAGGAATCAGGAAATTAGGGACTATTTTGCTTCTGAAGAAGAACCTGATCCAGATCGTTTAGCAGAACAGAAAGCACGTGATCAAGAATTTCTAAGAAGTTTGAAAAAAATTGGAATTGGCTTTGTTATTTTCTTAATTGTTTATGCCATCTTAAAAACGATTCTTGGCTTATGGTAGTACGAGGTAAGACATGAAAAAAGCAGTTTACTTAAAAATACTACTTCCTCTTGTCTCCCTAGTCTTTGTCATCAGCGTAAGTGTATCGATACTAGCAGGAATTTTAGGGGCTGTTAGTAGCTCTAAATCAGATTGTTCAACAGAAGTTTCTACGTCAACGTCAACGATCACATCTGTCTCTTCAGGTGATGGTTCAATTGATTCTTTTGTTAAGGAACATAAAGAAGCTTATATCCTCTCCTGGAAAGCTGGAGGCTTTCTACCATCTGCATCGATAACGCAGACGATGATTGAGAATGGCTTTAACTTCTCTAACCCTAACGGAACATCTTTCTGGCAAGCTCATAATATGGGAGGTGTTAAAACCTCTAGCAAGGATAATTTCCCTGTCACGCTTGCAACTTATGGTGAAAATAGTGTTGACCTTTCAGGAACGAAGCCTGGGGCCAACGTCGGAGATGGAACAGGTGGCGCATATACCTGGTTTGCAAGTTATGATGCTGGTATTGTCGGTAAGGCTGAGTTTATGGCTCACCAATCCCTTTATACGAAGGCTATTAACAATACAGATGGTGTGGCTACTTTAAGTGCTATCGCAGATGGTGGCTGGGCTACTGATGGCACCTATAAAACCAAGCTTGTTGATATGTATAATACGCTTGGGAAAAAGTATGAGTGGCTGGATAAGGAAGCGATTAGTGCTCATGGAGAAAAGCCTTACAAAGCGACAGCATCTTCACCTGGAAACAGCAGCAGCGCCCCATCTGATACTTCTACCGACAGCGATAGTTCTTCGGATTGTAGTGATTCTTCCTCTTCAGGAAGCGCAACAGATGGGACAGGAACAGTTCCAGCTGATGCAACAGCTTGGGGTTATAAACCAGATGATCTTCCAGATAGTTTGAAGCAGTATATTATTGATCCATCGAAGAATAGACTAACCTATAAAGGGCCAACTGGTTGGGTTGAACATTCAGGCCAATGTGTGGATCTCACGGTTAGTCTTGGAAATCAGATCTGGGGTGGTTCAGGAACTGTTATTGGTAATGGTGATAGACAGGCAAGCTCCTGGGCAAGTACTCGATTTGGAAATAGTACGAAAACGAGTCCTAAACGTGGTGCGATCTTCTCGACTAACGCAGCAGCTAATCACACAGGGATTGTCTGTCATGTGTTTGAAGATGGTTCCATCTTGATTGTCGAACAGAACACTCCTTTATCAGGAATCAATAAATATGGAGTAATTGATACTTGGAACTATCGTGTTGTTAGTCCATCAACACAAAAGTCAGATGGTTTTCATTACGCCTACCCTGATAATAAAGAACCTAAAATCAAATAAAGAAAAGAAGGAATATCATGTTTAATTGGATTAAGGAGAACATCATTATGGTTTTTGTTGTTATTCTATTAGTTGCCTTGGCAGGATTCGGTATATTTTCTAAGTTTAAAGAAAGTACTCATAGACCTCCTCAGACAGAGCAAGTCTCAAATAAACCAAAGAAAGAGGATTCAGAGCCTCCTAAAGAAGAAACAGCGGACGAAAAGAACTATCGAACAGCTAAATTGAAGTTAGAACACCCTTACTCAGAGAGTAGCGAGGAAAAGAAGCAACAAGTCCTTAAAGCCTTTGATGAAGCTATTGGTGATATTAAGAAATCAGGTCATCTGTCAAAAGTCAAAGGTACTTTAGAAAATCATCTTTCAATGAGTCAAGCAGGAATGGTTCAAACCCTTGCAATGGTTCTTCTGGTAAATAATTATGAATACCAATCATCTAAACTAGAAGTGATGCCATCTGAAAATGAAGATGTTGTTCAATTTCTGATTGTTCTGACAAAGGATGGAGAAGATAATTGCTATTTCGTAGGAAATTTCAATACAACAGTTAATCAAATTCAGCTGAAAGCTTATGTTGGCGGCAATATTGGTGGTACCTATGGATAGGGAATAAAAGAATTAATACACAAAAAGTTATATAACTTTTTGTGTATTTTTTATTGACAAAGGTTAGCGTATAAGATAAAATAGAGATATAAAAAGTTATATAACAATTTATATAACTAATCGCAAGTAAAGGGAGTGTTTTTATGAAGATTCAAACAACGAACCTCGATAAAGGGGGCGGTGGAAAAAGTAGCCAAACCTATAATGAAGCAGATTGGCTGTCTAGAGTTATGGGGAAACGTGTCTTGTTAATTGATGGTGCTAGAGAATGTAATTTAACGCACTCCTTTGATGTGACGAGTGACAAAACTATCTATGATATTTTTACAACAGGTGAGTATGAAATTTGTCGTATCAACGATAATCTTAGTTTAATTCGTGGGGACGAACGGCTAACTGATGAAGAATTAGACCTCAACAGTCGAAATAATAAATATCTTCAGCTCTTTATGTGGTTCAGTGAGCATTATGATGAATTAGCCGAACAGTTCGACATTATCTTGATTGATACGCACAATGATGAAAGTTTAGTGACAGCTAACTTTATAGCCGTTTCAGATATTGTCCTAGGTGTAACGGATGCTTCTACAAATGGTTTTCGTGCCTGGTTAGCTCTTAAAAAGTTTGTGGACTATATTAAGAGTGAAGCAGTTGAGGTTATCACAAAGAAAAGCTATGTGAAAGCTGAAGCTTATCTTATTGGCAATAAAATTGAGTATTACGGTAACAACGTGACAGAAACCTGTAAGCAGTTTTTGGATGTTGTTCAGGAAGATGAAGCCTATCTGGGCTCCATTCAGAAAAAAGAACTGGTGGCCAAAAGTTTAGTCATTAACCAAAGTGTTTTTGAACAACGTGAACAAATGACTGCTAAACAAAAACAAGATCACCAGAAATTTTATGATAATATAGAGTATGTCTATGAAAACATTTTAACAGTACTAGAAAGAGAGGTTGCCTAATGTCTGATAATCGCTTTGCTCAATTAAGGGATAATTTTGAAAAAGAACCACCTAAGCGACGTGTTCCAACGCCTCGCACAACGGCAGCTCAAAAGGCTCCTGAGAGCTATAATAAGAAAGGGCGTTATCCATTTTCGCTTCATTATGATGTCCGTTATGAGAAGCTTGAAGAGCTTGTCGCATTCCATGGAGCTAAGTCAGCTTCAGATTATCTGGAAAAAGTAATTGTCCAGGAATGGGAGAAGATGCAGCGGAAGCTCAAGAATCAGGAAAGATAAGGAGTGAGGTAATGGCATATTTATCAAAACTATCTGATTTAGATCAATCATTAAATGATTCGGATCCTGAACAAATTTATATTCCCAAAGCGCTTCTTGAAATTGATGATTTTAAGGGGCTAAAATCCAAGGAAGTGTTACTGTACTCATTTCTCTTAAATCGGTTAAGAGAGCCGTTTGATTTTATTCAAAAAGGGTACGATGAAAATGGCTATACCTTTGTTCACTTTAAAATTGATGATTTATGTGAACTGCTTAATCAGAGTAAAAGCACTGTCATTTCTTTAAAGAAAAAGTTACAACAATATGGCTTAATTGAAGAAGTTAAAGTAGGGAATAATCAGCCAAATCGCATCTATTTAACAGATAAGCTTATTCCATATATGACCCAAGGAGAAAGACTATGATTATTTTTATTTCCATCAAAAAACTTGTTCAAACTTTCTGGTGGTTGATAGCAGCAATAGCGCTGTATATCTTCTATCAGTCTATTGGTTTAAATATGTTCTTCTTGCTAGTTATTGGATTGCTAGCACTGAAGTTTGTTCCTGTTCTAGTATTGCCAATTATCATCATTGCTATAGGAGTCCATTTCTCAGGCGGCTTTTCGTTCATTGCAGACTTTTTAGAAACAGGGATTCTTATGCTAATAGGTCTCCCTTTTGCCCTCATCACTGGGCTGTTTATTGATGAACAGATAAGAGCCTTTAAAGAGGCTAAAAAGCTAAAAACTAAATAATGGTTCAACGTAGGAGTCCTTCCATCATCTGCTGGAAGGGCTTTTTTAATTCAGAATTAAAATATATTTGAAAAGAAAATGCTGAATCTATAAAATAAGGCTCGTTATTTCAAAATTAAAGGAGAGGAAGAGGGCAAATGACGACCTTTGATGAAAGAGAACTGAAGGAGCAGCTATTTGAGCAAAATGCGATTAACTTTTATGACTTTGTGACCAAGTATGACGATCAGATGGTCCCAGTTATGAAAGCTAGAGGATACACGTGTGTACATTCTATGGAACGTACAGTTGCTTTTACGTTTGGTGAATTTACCTTCCGTCGTCGTCGATGGAAGAAGGGGGATAAATGGGTAGTTCCAGTAGATGAAAAACTAGGACTAAAGAAGAATGTTCGATTCTCCTGGGAATTTATGTATCAGATTGCTAGATTATCTACGATGATGCCTTATGATAAAGTCACGCAGGTTATTCAACTGACTTATCACATTACGATCACTAAGCCTACAGTAGTTCAAGCCGTTAAGCTTTGTGATAAGCTGCTTGAAGAACGTGCAGCTTATCGTTTCTATGAGGAGTCTATTAATCGAGACAAACAAAAAGTCGATGTTATCTATATTGAAGGTGATGGTGTTATGGTAAAGGCACGTGATGTCGATACAGATAATCGTCATTATGATTTGTCTCATTTCGTAGTGCATACAGGAAGTCATAAAGTTGGGAGTAACCGCTTTGAACTGAAGGATAAAAAGGAATTTGTAGCCCTGGATAATCGCTTAGTTAGGGAACAAGTCTTGGATTACCTTTACAATACTTATGAGATAACTGACCAAACATTGCTGATCACTAATTCTGATGGTGGTCACGGTTATACACCCTATATTTTTAAAGAGATTGCTAAGGCGCTAAAAATCAAACGACATGAGCATTTTTGGGACGAGTATCACGTAAACCAGAAACTAAGAAAGTTCTTCAAGCCCTATTCAGAGGAGCTTCTTGATAGAGCTTTTCAAGCGATTAAGCAACATGACAAAGGGAAGCTTCGTACAGTTCTTGATACAACTGAAGCATTAGTTTTGACTGAAGAAGAACTGGAAGCTTTTGAAGATTTTAAAAGAAAGCTGCTTAATAATTTTCAGTACACTAAACCAGCAGAGCTACGAGGCTTCAGTCATGCAGGTATAGGCATTATGGAAAGTCAACATAGAAAGATTACGTACCGAATGAAGAAACGTGGTATGTACTGGACAGTTTGGGGAGCTGAAACCATGAGCCAAATCATTGTACTTAGCTACGAGGATAAACTACGAGACTTATTTTTTGGTTCCTGGAGAGAAGATTATGAAAAATTAGTTGAGTTAGAATCATTGTCAGCTGGAGCTATCAAGATAAAATTAAATCAAATTGAGCGAGAATATAGCCTTCATAAGTTGAGTAAAAAGGAAAGTCTACGGGCTATTTGGTTAAATAAGTAGATAAAAAGATATATAACAAGTTATATAAAAACAACCTTTCAAAAGAAAGGCTTTTTGTGCTACAAAATTGAAGAAAATACTTGCTTAGTGGGTTTAGGTGTGTTATAATTTAACTAACTTAATCGAATAAAAAAAGACGAAGGTGCGTCAACACCTCCGCCTTACCGAGTAAGAACCTCACCTTCTTACTCAGTCTCTAATTAATGATACAGGATAAATGTATCACTGTCAAGACTGAGCAAGAAAAATTGTTCAGTCTTTTTGTTTACAACTCGGTTACAAGTTCTTCTCATAAGCCATGGATGAACATTCTAAAAAATTCTACCGCATACGATTTTTGAAATTTACTTGAAAAAGAAGTAGAAATAAGGTAGAATGGTAGTGTAGAAAACGCTTACAAATAGGAAGGTGATTACATGGATAAAAACGAAGCTTTGAGAACCTTTACGACAGGTGAAAACTTTCATCTACAGCATTATTTAGGGGTTCATCAGGAAGAAATTGATGGAAAGCTGGGATATACTTTTCGTGTTTGGGCACCAAATGCTCAGAGTGTTCATTTGATAGGTGATTTCACCAATTGGTATGAAGGCCAGATTCCAATGATTCGCAATGAAGCAGGGGTTTGGGAAGTCTTCACTGAATTGCCTAAAGAAGGAGATATTTACAAGTATAATGTCAAGCGCAGCAGTGGACAAGAGATTTTAAAAGTGGATCCACTGGCGATTTATTTTGAAGAGCGTCCTGGTACAGGGGCAGTTATTCGTACGATTCCTGAAAAGAAATGGAAAGATGGCTTGTGGCTAGCCAGAAGAAAACGTTGGGGATTCTTCTCGCGTCCGGTCAATATTTATGAAGTTCATGCAGGTTCTTGGAAGAGAAATGATGATGGAAAACCATATAGTTTTACTCAACTAAAAGAAGAACTCATTCCTTACCTTGTTAAGATGAACTATACGCATGTGGAGTTCATGCCACTAATGGCTCACCCGCTCGGTCTCAGTTGGGGTTATCAGCTGATGGGCTACTTTGCTTTTGAGCATACCTATGGGACACCAGAGGAATTCCAAGACTTTGTTGAAGAGTGCCACATCAATAATATTGGGGTTATTGTAGACTGGGTTCCTGGTCACTTTACCATCAACGATGATGCCTTGGCCTACTATGATGGGACTCCGACATTTGAGTATCAGGATCATGATAGAGCGCATAACTATGGTTGGGGAGCACTGAATTTTGACTTGGGTAAGAATCAAGTACAGTCTTTCCTGATTTCAAGTATTAAATTCTGGATTGACTTCTACCACTTAGATGGGGTTCGAGTTGATGCGGTAAGTAATATGCTTTACCTTGACTACGATAGCGGTCCATGGCAGCCAAATAAGGACGGCGGCAACCGCAATTATGAAGGCTACTATTTCTTGCAGCGGCTCAATACCGTCATCAAGTTGGCCCATCCGGATGTTATGATGATCGCAGAGGAAAGCTCCAGCAATACCAAGATTACTGGAATGCGTGAGTTAGGCGGTCTAGGATTCGACTACAAGTGGAATATGGGGTGGATGAATGACATCCTGCGTTTCTACGAAGAAGATCCAATTTATCGCAAATACGACTTTAACTTAGTCACTTTCAGCTTTATGTATGTCTTCTCAGAAAACTTCTTGCTGCCATTCTCCCATGACGAAGTGGTGCATGGTAAGAAGAGTCTGATGCATAAGATGTGGGGTGACCGTTATAATCAATTTGCGGGACTTCGTAATCTGCTGACTTATCAAATCTGTCACCCAGGTAAGAAACTGCTCTTTATGGGGGGAGAATTTGGTCAATTCCTAGAATGGAAGTCAGAAGAGCAACTAGAATGGTCTAATCTGGACGATCAGATGAACAAGAAGATGCAGGGCTTTACTGCTACACTCAATGCCTTCTATAAAGACAATCGTCCGCTTTGGGAAAATGATGTAAGCTACGATGGTATCGAAATCATTGATGCGGACAATACTGATCAAAGTGTCCTTTCCTTTATCCGTAAGACGGCTAAAGGAGAAATGTTAATCTGTGTATTCAATATGGCGCCTGTAGAGCGAAAAGACTTTACGATTGGTGTTCCAGTTGCAGCCATTTATGAAGAAGTATGGAATACCGAATTAGAAGAATGGGGAGGTGTTTGGAAAGAACATAACGAAACAGTTCAGTCTCAAGAGGGACTATGGAAAGATTATCCGCAGACCTTGACCTTTACGCTGCCAGCTTTGGGAGCAAGTATTTGGAAAATCAAGCGTCGTGTGAATGTTCGTAAAAATGTTAATAATAATTCCACAAAGGAGTAGGATATGAAGAATGAAATGCTAGCTTTGATTCTTGCTGGAGGGCAAGGAACTCGTCTTGGAAAACTCACACAGAGTATTGCAAAACCAGCAGTACAGTTCGGCGGACGTTATCGTATTATTGATTTCGCGCTCTCTAACTGTGCCAACTCTGGTATTCATAATGTAGGCGTGATTACGCAGTACCAACCACTCGCCCTGAACAGTCATATTGGGAATGGTTCAAGCTGGGGACTTGATGGTATCAACACAGGCGTGTCCATTCTTCAACCTTATTCAGCAAGTGAAGGAAATCGTTGGTTCGAAGGTACCAGTCACGCTATTTTCCAAAATATCGACTATATCGACAGTATCAATCCAGAATATGTATTAATCCTTTCTGGAGACCATATTTACAAGATGGACTATGATGACATGCTTCAATCTCACAAGGATAACAGTGCTAGCTTGACGGTTGCTGTCTTGGATGTTCCTCTCAAAGAAGCGAGTCGTTTTGGTATCATGAATACCGATGCTAATAATCGAATTGTTGAATTTGAAGAAAAACCGGCTGAACCTAAGTCTACCAAAGCTTCTATGGGGATTTATATTTTCGATTGGAAACGTCTGCGCAATATGCTAGTTGCTGCTGAAAAGAGCAATGTTGATATGTCTGACTTTGGTAAAAATGTTATTCCTAACTATCTTGAGTCAGGCGAAAGCGTCTACGCTTATGAATTCAAAGGCTACTGGAAAGACGTGGGTACGATTGAATCACTTTGGGAAGCTAATATGGAATACATTGATCCGCACAATGCTTTAGACAGCCGTGATCGTCAATGGAAAATTTACTCACGCAACTTGATTTCACCGCCAAACTTCTTTGGAGAAAATGCTCATGTTGAAGATTCCTTGGTTGTTGATGGATGTCTTGTTGATGGAACAGTGAAACATTCGATCCTTTCTACGGAAGCTCAAGTTCGTAAGGATGCCGTAGTTGAAGATTCCGTTATCATGAGTGGAGCAATCATTGGACAAGGTGCTAAGATTAAACGTGCTATCATTGGTGAAGGAGCAGTTATTTCTGATGGCGTAGAAATTGATGGAACGGATGAAGTCCAAGTTGTCGGATACAATGAAAAAGTGGGGGTACCAACAGATGAAGATTGATAAATATTCAGCGATTTTAGGAAATACAGTAGGTTTCCATGATATGTCAACTTTGACAGAACAGCGTCCAGTTGCAACTTTGCCATTCGGCGGAAAATATCGTTTGATTGACTTCCCGTTGTCAAGTCTTGCAAATGCCGGTATCCGCAGTGTTTTTGGTATCTTCCAGCAAGAAAACATCAGTTCAGTCTTTGACCACATTCGTTCTGGTCGTGAGTGGGGTCTTTCTACTCTTTTGAGTCACTACTACCTTGGGATTTACAATACTCGTGTAGAAAGTAGCACAGTTGGGAAAGAATATTATGAGCAATTATTGACTTACCTAAAACGCTCAGGCTCTAATCAGACTGTAGCACTCAACTGTGATGTTTTGACGAATATTGATTTAAACCAAGTGTTCCATCTTCATAATACAACTGACCAGCCAATTACAGTTGTTTATAAAAAATTGCCAAAAGAAGAAGTGTCCGAGGTAAACTCAGTGTTTGAAATTGATGATACCGATCATGTGAGAAGTCATCAATTATTTGATGCTCGAGCAGAGGGTGAAATGTTCAATATGTCAACAGACATCTTTGTAGCAGACACCCCATGGCTGATTGAAAAATTAGAAGAAGAAGCTAAGAAAGAATATCCTCAAAAATTACGTTATGTTCTTCGTGACTTGGCAGCGCAAGAAGGAGCCTTTGCTTATGAATATACTGGCTATCTAATAAATATTCACTCTGTAGAAGCTTACTACAGGGCTAATATGGACATGCTAGACTCACAAAAATTCTATTCACTCTTCTCACCAAATCAAAAGATTTACACCAAAGTGAAGAATGAAGAGCCAACATACTATTCTCCAGCTTCCAAGGTTTCTCGCTCACAGTTTGCATCAGGTAGCATTATTGAGGGCGAAGTGGTCAATTCAGTTATTTCACGTAATATAAAGATTAGTGAAGGAAGCCGAGTAAAAAGCAGCGTTCTCTTCCCACGTGTTACAGTTGGCAAAAATGCGGTTGTTGAATACGCTGTTGTTGACAAGAATGTGGACATTGCTGAGGGAGTAGTTGTTCGCGGAACAGCAGAACACCCAGTTGTGATTAAGAAGGGCCAAAAAGTTACAGAGGATATTATTCAATGAAAATTTTATTTGTAGCAGCAGAAGGTGCACCTTTTTCTAAAACAGGTGGTTTGGGAGACGTCATTGGCGCTCTCCCTAAATCACTTGTGAAAGATGGTCATCAAGTAAGTGTTATCTTGCCTTATTATGACTTGACAGATGCGAAATTCCGTGATCAGGTAGAAGATCTATTCTCATTCGAAGTAAGTGTTGGCTGGCGTCGTCAGTTTGTAGGAGTAAAACGTATCGTTTTAAACGATGTAAATTTCTACTTTATTGATAATCAGCATTATTTCTTCCGTGGGCATGTTTATGGTGACTTTGATGATGGTGAGCGCTTTGCCTATTTCCAATTGGCTGCAGTGGAGCTGATGGAAAGAATTGATTTCATTCCAGATGTCCTGCATGCTCACGATTACCATACAGCCATGATTCCTTTCTTGGTTAAAGAAAAATACCGTTGGATTCAGGCATATAATAACATCAAGACCGTTTTAACAATTCACAACTTAGAATTCCAAGGCCAGTTTTCTGATGGTATGCTTTGGGAACTCTTTGGTGTCGGTTATGAACGTTATGCAGACGGAACCCTTCGCTGGAATGATTGCCTTAACTGGATGAAAGCAGGTATTTTGTATGCTGATCGTGTGACAACCGTTTCCCCAAGCTATGCCAATGAAATTCGTACAGCTGAGTTTGGCTGTGGTCTAGATCAGGTTCTTCGAATGGAATCTGGCAAGCTGGTTGGTATTGTCAATGGAATTGATACAGATATCTACAATCCAGAAACAGATAAATTACTAGCTCATCATTTTAGTAAAGATGATTTGTCTGGAAAATTAGAGAATAAGCGGGCTCTTCAAGAAAGAGTAGGGCTGCCAGTTCGGGATGACGTTCCGTTAGTTGGAATAGTCTCTCGTTTGACACGTCAAAAAGGTTTTGATTTGGTAGTGGAAGAATTGCACAATCTGTTACAGGAAGATGTGCAAATTGTCCTTCTTGGAACAGGAGATCCTGCATTTGAACAATCCTTTGCTTGGTTTGGACACGCTTATCCTGAAAAGATATCTGCTAATATTCTTTTTGATGTTACTTTGGCTCAAGAAATTTACGCAGCGAGCGATATTTTCCTGATGCCAAGCCGCTTTGAACCGTGTGGTTTGTCCCAAATGATGGCTATGCGCTATGGAACCCTCCCTCTTGTGCATGAAGTAGGAGGTTTGCGTGACACTGTTGAGCCATACAATGTGTATACTGGACAAGGTACAGGTTTCAGCTTTAATAATTTTTCTGGCTATTGGTTGACATGGACTTTCAAGGAAGCCTTGAATATATATGCCCATGACAAAGAAACATGGCATTCGCTTCAAATGCAGGCGATGGAAAGAGATTTCTCATGGGACACTGCAAGTAAGGCCTATAGCGATTTGTATCAATCACTTTACTAACATTCACTTTAGAATCAGAATAGGGAAAACCTCTCTTATTGATGTAATAAGGGAGGTTTTCCGTAAAGACATCCTTTTGTATGTTATTATAGAATATGAGATGATTCTTAAAACTGATTCCCTCGTTAAAGAAAGGAAGATATCCCTCAAAAATGGAACTTACTAAAGAACAGTTTATCCGCAACTTTAAGGATACCCTCCATGAAAGGCAGTTAATTAAAGTAGCGGATGCTACTCCAGCAGAGCTTTTTCAAGCCCTTGCTAGTACCATTCGTAAATACATTACGCCACTTTGGCTGGAACGTCGCAATAAACTCGTGGAACACCAGCAAAAAACAGCTTATTACTTTTCAATTGAGTTTCTGCCAGGTCGTATGCTGGAAACTAACCTGCTCAATTTAGGTATTCTTGATACGGTCAAGGAAAGCTTTGCTGATTTGGGCGTTGACTTTGAGGATGTAAAAAATGCTGAGCACGATATGGCTTTGGGAAATGGGGGCCTTGGCCGCTTGGCAGCAGCCTTCATGGATTCGCTAGCTACAACTGGCTATCCAGGATTTGGCAATGGACTTCGTTATCGCTACGGTCTTTTCAAGCAGAGAATCGTGAATGGCTATCAGGTCGAGATTCCAGATGATTGGTTTGGCAGTCTGGGCAATGTCTGGGAAACTCGTAAGGATCACGGTATTGTAGATGTTAAAATCTTTGGTAATGTTTACCTCCGTGCCAATGAAGAAGGCCGCATTGTGCCGGTTTATGAACATGCTCAAACTCTGCGTGCTGTCCCTTATGATGTGCCGCAAATTGGCTTTGGCAATGACAATATCAACAATCTCCGTCTTTGGGATGTTGAAATTCCAGAAGAATATGAATTGGACTATCCAACCATTGAAGCTCGTCGACGGGTGCAGGATATCACTGCTATTCTTTATCCAGACGACTCTAGTTACAAAGGAAAAGAACTGCGGCTGATTCAGGAATACTTTATGACCAGTGCGGGTCTGCAGACCATTATCAAATCCTATCTCAAGCAAGGTCGACCGCTCAAGGATATTCATGAGAAGGTTTCCGTCCATATCAACGATACTCACCCAGCAGTCGCGCCGGCTGAGTTTATGCGTCTTTTGCTGGATGACTATGGTCTCGAGTGGGCAGATGCTTGGAATGCTACGGTGAAGACCATGAGTTACACCAACCATACCATTCTGTCTGAAGCCTTGGAAAAATGGGATGCAGAGCTCTTCAAGAATGTCTTGCCACGGGTTTATCAGATTATCCTAGAAATCGACAACCGCTATGTAGCTGAAATGGCTGGACGTGGACTTGATCCGCAAGTCATCGAAAATACTCGTATCGTCAAAGACAATCAAATCCACATGGCCCACTTGGCTATCATTGGTGGTCATTCGATTAATGGGGTTGCCAAACTCCATACCGAATTGCTCAAAGAGGACACATTGCGTGATTTCTACAGCATCTATCCAGAGAAGTTCAATAACAAGACCAATGGGATTATCCAGCGCCGCTGGCTGCAGATTGCGGATGAGCCCCTGTCAGCTGAGATTGATAAGTTGATTGGTAAGGAGTGGAGAAGAGATATTCACGAGCTGCGCAAGCTTTTGAAATTCAAGGACGATAAACAAGTGCTAGACGATTTCTATCGGGTTAAGCAAGAAGCCAAGGCTCGTTTGGCTGACTTCATCAAGGAATCAACAGGAGTGGAAGTCTCTACAGAAGCTATCTTTGATGTACAGGTCAAACGCCTCCACGCCTACAAGCGTCAGCTGCTCAACTTGCTTCATATCATCAAGCTTTACTGGGACCTCAAGGACAATCCTGATAAGGATATGGTGCCGCGCGTCTTTATCTTTGGTGCCAAGGCTGCTCCAGGTTATCACTTTGCCAAGTCTGTTATCAAGCTGATCAATGAAGTGGCCAATCTGGTCAACAAGGATGAAAGCCTGCAAGGCAAACTTAAGGTTGTTTTCCTAGAAAACTACCGGGTCAGCCTGGCTGAGCTCATCATTCCAGCAGCAGATGTATCTGAGCAGATTTCACTTGCTTCCAAGGAAGCTTCTGGTACTTCTAACATGAAGTTCATGATGACAGGGGCTATTACTCTGGCTACACTGGACGGAGCCAATATCGAAATCAAGGATGAAGTCGGTGATGACAACATTGTCATCTTCGGGATGGACAAGGACCAAGTTTACGAGCACTATACCCGCCACGATTACTACTCACGCGGTGTCTATGAGAGCAATCCAGACATTCGCCGGGTGGTCGATACCTTTGTCAATGGCACCATTCCAAATGTTCGTGAAGAAGGCTCTGAAATCTACGAAGCCCTCATCACCCACAATGATGAATACTTCCTCTTGGAAGACTTCCATGCCTATGTAGAAGCTCAAGAGAAGATTGATGCGCTCTATCGTGACAAAGAAAAATGGGCCCGCATGAGCCTGATTAACATCGCGACATCTGACAAGTTCACTTCAGACGACACCATTGAGCAATATGCCAAGGAAATCTGGAACTTAGAGAAATAATAACAGTTGAGGACTGGGAATTCCCAGTCCTTGTTTTGGCTCCTTGTTAACTATAGTACATTTGCTAATGATAAGGGAACTGATTTCTTTTAAAATTGATTTGGGAAAGGGTTAATAAAAGAATATTTTTTGGAAAAATGTTACAATGAGATGATAAATCAAAGGAGTCGTATATGGAACATAAAGAAAAAGATTTTAGTTTATCCTGGTTTTTCAGATGGTTCTTAGATAATAAGGCTATTACCGTATTTTTGGTTACTTTACTCATCGGTTTGAACATTTTTATTCTGAGTAAAATTAGTTTCATTTTTACCCCAGTAATTGAATTTATTGGCGTGATTATGTTGCCGGTAATTTTGGCTGGTCTGCTTTATTATCTGCTTAATCCTATCGTTGATTTTATGGAAAAGTATAAAATCAATCGTTTAGTGGCCATTACAATCGTCTTTGTATTGATTGGTTTATTAATTGTATGGGGCTTAGCTGTTGCTATTCCAAATTTGCAGCATCAAGCGGTTAGTTTTTCCAAAAATGTTCCCACTTATCTCAAGCAAGCCAATAAAATGATTGATGATGTTTTGACCAACTATATTTCGGATGATTTGAAGCCACAGATTGAGGAGTTTACGAATAATCTATCTACTCAAATAGCTACGTGGGCCAGTAATTTTTCATCTAGAGCAGTCAATTGGGCTAGCAACTTGATTAGTACGGCTTCGCAAATCATTGTGGCCATTATCATTATGCCTTTTATCCTTTTCTACCTTCTACGTGATGGGAAAAATCTCAAAGGCTATGTGGTTCAGTTCTTACCTACTAAATTCCGCGAATCATTTGGTCAGGTCATGACGGATGTCAATGCTCAGCTGGCTAATTATGTTCGTGGTCAGGTGACAGTAGCCATGATTGTGTCTTTTATGTTTATGATTCTTTTCAAAATCATCGGCCTACGTTATGGTGTGACTCTGGCTGTTGTTGCAGGAGTTTTGAACTTAGTACCTTATTTGGGAAGCTTTCTTGCCATGTTGCCGGCCTTAGTTCTAGGTTTGATTGCTGGACCGCTCATGCTTTTGAAGGTGATTGTTGTCTTTATTGTCGAACAGACGCTTGAAGGCCGTTTTGTTTCCCCGCTGATTTTGGGTAGCCAACTAAGTATTCATCCGATTACTATTTTATTTGTTTTGCTGACATCGGGTTCCATGTTTGGCATCTGGGGTGTTCTGTTGGGGATTCCTGCCTATGCCTCCGCCAAGGTTGCCATTACAGCGCTCTTTAAGTGGTACAAGAAGGTTAGCGGTTTGTATGAAGAAAGTGTTCAAGAACTAGGAGAAGACAGTGAGTAATAGCGAACAGATGCTAACAGCCCTGCAAAATCAAGATTTGGCACAAGCTGAGAAGTATTTTGAAGAGGCTCTGGTTCAAGATTCCAATCAAGAACTATTAGAGTTAGCCGATTACTTGGAAAGTATCGGCTTTTTCCCTCAGGCTAAGCGAATTTATGAGAAACTGGCTCCGTTTTATCCGGAATCCTATATCAGTCTGGCAACAATTGCTGGTGACGATGGAGATTTGGAGGAGGCATTTGCCTATTTGGAGGAGATTGACCCGACTAGTGAATGGTATGTGGCGGCTCTCTTGGCCAAGGCTGATCTCTATCAGCTAGAAGGATTGCCAGATGTGGCTCGGGAGAAATTGCTGGAAGCTGCCCAACTGTCGGATGAACCTTTGGTGACATTTGGTTTGGCAGAAATTGAGTTTGAATTGGAAAATTTTGCCCAAGCCATCAAGGAATATGCTCGGCTAGATAATCGCTCTATCTACGATCAGACAGGCGTATCCACCTATCAGCGAATCGGGCTTTGTTATGCCAGTCTGGGGAAAATCGAAGCAGCTATTGAATTTTTGGAAAAGGCTGTCGAGCTGGAATATGATGAAGAGACTGTCTATGAGTTGGCGGCTATCTTGTATGGTCAAGAGGAGTACCAAAAAGCCAATCTTTACTTCAAGCAGCTGGATACAATTTCACCAGATTTTGAAGGCTATGAGTATGCTTACGCGCAGTCTCTCCATGCAGAGCATAAGACTGAGGAAGCCTTGGCAATGACTGAGCAAGGCTTGACCAAAAATCCTTTCGAGACTCGCCTCTTGCTCCTTGCTTCGCAGCTATCTTATGAGCTGCATGATGTCGAACAGGCTGAGAACTACCTGCTAGCAGCTCAGGACAATGCTGATGATTTGGAGGAAATTGCTCTGCGCCTGACCAATCTCTATCTGGAGCAGGAACGTTACGAAGAAGTTTTAGCTTTTGAGAATCAGGATGTAGACAATGTCTTGACCCGCTGGAATCTGGCGCGTGCTTACCAGGCATTGGAAAACGTGGAGAAAGCTGGGGAGCTTTATCAGGAACTGGCAGCTGACTTGCAGGGAAATCCTGAATTTCTAGAAGAATTTGTTTATCTATTACGCGAGTTGGGTCGTGTGAAAGAAGCCAAAGTAGAGGCTGGTAAATATCTGAGTTTGGTTCCAGACGATACTGCTATGGCAGATTTGTACGAAAGTTTGTAGAATTTTCACTTCATAAAAAAGACGCAGAAATGATGCGTCTTTTTGAATAGCTTTATTGAAGGTTTAATTTATGTTTGCAAATGAAGTAAACAGTAAAATAGAAACCGATAATTTTGATGATTTCATAGATATAAGCAAAGGAGAATATAAACGATTTCAAAACTGACCTGCCTAAAAAAGTGTAGTATAATTCGTTGAACCAACCGAAGAAACCACCATTTGGAATGAAGAGACTGATGCTTCCCAAGATAATCCATAAAAGAAAAGCAAAAAGGATAGACATCAGAATGCGGTTATTTTTAAACAGATGGCCGATAGACATTGCCAAGTAAAGAAAGAGGATCCCGGAGACAAGTTGTAGAAATTGGCGAACGAGGTATAGAAGGATATAAGCGACATCCATATTTTTAAAGAAATCAAAAAGGTCAGCAATATTTGTACGGCTGATAGTAAAAGCTGTGAGCAAGAGGAAGAAGAAAGAAAGTCCTAGGATGATGGTACAAAGCAGGGACCAAGTGATGGCAGTCAGTAGCTTAGCCAAAAGCACCTGATGAGTAGTCACTGGCAGTGTCCAGGTTAAGTATCCTTCGCGTCCAAAGATATTTTTATAAAAGCGAACAATCGTGATGATTATATTGGATAAATAAACACCAGAACCGGCAGAGACAAGAAGGAGCATCAAGAAGCCATAGAGAGCCCAGTAAACGGAGGTGCTTGAATCGTAGTTTGACTGAAGTTGGCTGGGGGTTGTAGTACTAGCTGTTGTAATTCCCATGAGAATCGATAGAGCAGCCAAGACAGCAAATAAGATTAAATACCATTTATAGGTGGCTTTAAATTCATATTTTAAAAGTTTTCCAAACATATCACTTTCTCTCTTTCTAATAAAGACGGAACTGGTAACGGAAGATTTCATCAATAGATTGCTGGTATCTTTGACGTAGATTTGCAGCATTTTCATGGATTAGAATGGATCCTTGGTTGATAAAAATAACTTCGTCCAAGATTGGCTCTATATCAGCAATTAAATGGGTGGAGATAATGACAGATGAGTGAGGAGAACGGTTTTGGATAATGGTTCTCAAAATGTAATCTCGTGCGGCAGGATCGACCCCACCGATAGGCTCGTCCAAAATATAAAGGTCAGCCTGACGACTCATGACTAAAATCAGCTGAACTTTTTCTTTATTTCCTTTGGAAAGATTTTTAAAAGAATCCTTCACATTGATATTGAGGTCATTTAAGAGTTGATAGGCTTTTGAAAGGTTGAAATCTTCGTAAAAATCTTGAAAGAATGTCAAAGCTTCTTCGACTTTTAGATTATCGTTTAAATAGCTTGTATCGGGAAGATAAGAGACGAATTTTTTAGATTCTGGCGAGGGAGTATTTCCTTTTAGATAAATAGTCCCAAATGTCGGCTGCAGTAAGCCGTTGATTAATTTGATGAGGGTGGTTTTTCCGCTCCCATTTGGTCCTAAGAGACCGACAATTTTGCCAGGCTGAATAGCTAGATTGACATTTGATAGAGCTGCAGATTCTCCATAATTTTTCTGTACATGATCAAGATAAAGTAGTGGATAGGGATTCATAGGTATTTCCTTTGTAGTGTTTTTATATTTATTATAGCTTTTCGTTTTTAAATATGCAAAGGATAATGGAAGTGACGGGCTTGGTCATAGGGATATCTGTCTTTGTATTTAAATTCCTTCTTTGGAAATTTTCCTGTATAATAGAATTAGAAATATAGCACGGGCATAAGGAGATAAATGTGGTCGTACAACTAGATACCAAGACTGTTTACACTTTTATGGACAGTCTGATTTCTATCAAAAAATATGTGAATCGTGCCAAGGAGTTGGGCTATAAAAGTCTGGGCGTGATGGATATAGATAACCTTTACGGCGCTTATCATTTTCTAGAGGAGGCGAAAGCAGCAGGCATTCAGCCTCTGCTAGGTCTGGAAATGGAAATTTTCAAAGATGGCGACCTTCTCAATCTGCGACTCTTAGCTCTGGATAGTCAGGGCTACCGCAACCTGATGAAAGTCTCTACTCTCAAGATGATGGGGCGTAAGAACTGGGAAGATTTCCAGCATCTCTTTAAAGGACTGGCTCTGATTGTGCCAGCTTTTGAAGGAGTGGATCGACTGGATCTTGGTTTGGATTTTTTTGTCGGAGTTTTTCCAGATACACCACGGCAGGATTTTGGTCGGTCTACCCTCCCTCTTCATACTGTCCGTTATTTTGAGCAGGGGGATTTGGAAACCCTGCAGATGCTGCGGGCGATTCGGGATAATATCAGCTTGAGAGAGGTTGGTCATTTACCCAGTCATGAATCCTTATTGACTCCAGATACTTTGGCGGAAGCTTTCGCTGAGAATTTCCCAGAGAGTCTGGCTAATCTGGATCAGCTGACGGCCTCAGTTCACTATGAAATTAATACCGATCTGAAACTTCCGCGCTTCAATCCTGAGCGGCCTGCAGTAGAGGAACTTCAGGAATTGGCCAAGGAAGGACTGTGTAAGCGAGGACGGACAGGAGCAGCCTACCAAGAAAGGCTGGCTCAGGAGTTGGCGGTTATCCACCAGATGGGCTTTGACGATTATTTTCTTATTGTCTGGGATTTGTTGCGCTTTGGCCGGAGTCAAGGTTATTATATGGGTATGGGTCGGGGATCGGCAGTCGGTAGTCTGGTAGCCTATGCTTTAGATATTACGGGCATTGACCCAGTAGAAAAGAACTTGCTCTTTGAACGCTTCCTAAATCTAGAGCGTTACACTATGCCTGATATTGATATCGATATTCCCGACGTTTACCGACCGGAGTTTATCCGCTATGTTCGCGACCGCTATGGCAGCATGCATGCTGCTCAGATTGTGACTTACTCCACTTTTGGTGCCAAACAGGCGATTCGGGATGTTTTTAAGCGCTATGGCCTGCCTGAGTACGAGCTGACGAATATTACTAGGAAGATCCGCTTTCAGGATAATCTGACCTCGGCTTATGAGAAGAACATAGCCTTTCGCCAGATTATCAACAGTAAACTGGAGTATCAGAAGGCTTTTGAAATTGCGAAGAAAATCGAAGGAAATCCACGTCAGACCTCTGTCCATGCAGCTGGGGTCGTCATGAGTGACGATGATTTGACCAACCAAATCCCTCTAAAATACGGGGAGGATATGTATATCACCCAATACGATGCCCATGGTGTGGAGAGCAACGGCTTGCTCAAGATGGACTTTCTGGGCTTGCGCAATTTGACCTTTGTCCAGCGAATGAAGGAAGCAACCCTGAAAAAATATGAAGTAGACATCGAGATTGCAGAAATTGACTTAGAAGATGAAAAAACTCTGCGACTTTTTGCAGCAGGTGATACTAAGGGGATTTTCCAGTTTGAGCAGCCAGGTGCTATCAGCCTGCTCAAGCGAGTCCAGCCCGTTCGCTTTGAAGAAGTAGTGGCCACTACTTCCCTCAACCGACCTGGCGCCAGCGACTACATTGATAACTTCGTCAAGCGCAAGCATGGTCGGGAGCAGGTGGAGCTGGTTGACCCTAGTCTAGAGGATATCTTGGCGCCAACCTACGGCATCATGCTCTATCAGGAGCAGGTCATGCAAGTGGCCCAGCGTTTTGGTGGCTTTAGTCTGGGCAAGGCCGATATTTTACGACGAGCTATGGGTAAGAAGAATGTAGCTGAAATGCACAAAATGGAAAAAGAATTTGTGATTGGAGCTGTAGAATTGGGACATTCGGAGGCCAAGGCCAAGGAAGTTTTTGCGATCATGGAAAAATTTGCCGGCTATGGCTTCAACCGCAGCCATGCCTATGCCTATTCAGCCCTAGCCTTTCAATTAGCTTATTTCAAGGCTCATTATCCAGACATTTTCTTTGATGTCATGCTCAATTACTCCAGCTCAGACTATATATCAGATGCCTTGGGCTTTGGCTTTGAGCTAGCTCCGCTGACTATTAATAATATTCCTTACAGAGATAAGTTTCAGGAGCGAAACATTTATCTAGGTCTGAAAAATATCAAGGGCTTGCCACGGGATTTTGCCTACTGGATTTTAGAAGAACGCCAGACGAAGCCATTCAGCAGTGTGGAAGATTTCATCTTGCGTCTTCCGCAGAATTATCACAAGCTGTCGCTTTTAACCCCCTTGGTTCAACTAGGCCTCTTTGATTCTTTTGAACCTAATCGGCAGAAAGTTCTGGCTAATTTGCCCAATCTTTTTGTCTTTGCCGATGAGCTGGGCAGTCTTTTTGCGGATACTAGCTATTCATGGACAGAAGTTCAGGATTTCAGTGCTGCGGAGAAGTTTGAGCAGGAACAGGCTCTGATTGGGATTGGTCTTAGTGATCATCCGCTCATTAGCCTAGCCAAGAAAGCTAGCCAGCCCTTTGTTTGGATTGAAGAATTGACTGAGAATAGCCGGGCGACTATTCTGGTGGAGGTTCAGTCCATCAAGGTCATTCGCACCAAAAATGGTGAAAATATGGCTTTTATCCAAGTGACGGATACCAAGAAGAAGTTGGATGTGACCCTCTTTCCAGAAACTTACCGCCATTTTTCTAAGCTGATCAAGGAAAAGGGGTATTACTATCTAACTGGTAAAATTCAGGAAAGAGATGGGCGTCTGCAGATGATTTTAGCAGAGGCAGCAGAAGCTAGCGCGGAACGTTTTTGGATTCAACTGGCTGATCGCAGTCAAGACCGACAAATTGCAGAAATCTTGCAGCGCTATCCAGGTAATATCCCAGTGGTGTTGCGTTATGAGCATGAAAAGAAAACCGTCCCTGCATCAGGATTTCATGTTCAAAAATCAGATCAGCTTCAAGAGGAACTGGAAAATTTTAGTATGAAAACAGTTTTTCGCTAAAAAATATGGAAAATCAGAGAATTTTTAGCTCGATTGTGGTATAATCAATCAGAACGTTAAAAAGATAAGGAGCAAGAAAACGAAATGAAACGTATTGCTGTTTTAACTAGTGGTGGTGATGCCCCTGGTATGAATGCTGCCATCCGTGCAGTTGTTCGTAAGGCAATTGCCGAAGGGATGGAAGTTTACGGAATTTATGATGGATACGCGGGAATGGTTGCAGGAGAAATCTACCCGCTTGATGCCACTTCGGTTGGAGACATTATTTCTCGTGGTGGTACCTTCCTTCACTCAGCTCGTTACCCAGAATTTGCCCAACTCGAAGGACAATTAAAAGGAATTGAGCAACTTAAAAAACATGGTATCGAAGGTGTTGTCGTTATCGGTGGTGACGGTTCATATCATGGTGCGATGCGCTTAACTGAGCATGGATTCCCAGCTGTTGGTGTGCCGGGGACCATTGACAATGACATCGTCGGAACAGACTTCACTATCGGTTTTGATACAGCGGTTACCACAGCCATGGAAGCGATCGATAAGATTCGGGATACCTCTTCCAGTCACCGTCGGACCTTTGTAATTGAAGTAATGGGCCGTAATGCAGGTGATATTGCACTTTGGGCTGGTATTGCCTCTGGTGCAGATGAAATTATCATTCCTGAAGAAAATTTCAAAATGGAAGAAGTCGTTGAGAGTATCAAGCAGGGCTATGCCAAAGGTAAGAAGCACAATATCATCGTCTTGGCTGAAGGCGTGATGTCAGCAGACGAGTTTGCTAAGAAGCTGAAGGAAGCCAGTGATATGGATAATCTGCGTGTGACAGAGCTTGGCCATATCCAGCGTGGTGGTTCACCAACTGCTCGCGACCGTGTTCTCGCTTCACGTTTGGGGGCTCATGCCGTTTCTCTTCTTAAGAAAGGAATCGGTGGGGTTGCTGTTGGTATTCGTAACGAGCAAATGGTTGAAACACCAATTCTCGGTACAGAAGAAGAAGGCGCTCTGT
>NZ_KQ968977.1:406139-407882 GCF_001578725.1 Streptococcus sp. DD04 | reverse complement strand
AGTTTGAAAGAAGATGGCAAGATTGTGGTTAACACTCCGCATAAGGCCGATCTTGGCTTGGCTGAACTCAACCGCAGCATCACTATTTAATTGTAAATAAGGGTCATAGAGACCAAAATATAGAAGGAGTTTCATAAAATCATGAATAAACGCGTAAAAATCGTTGCAACCTTAGGTCCTGCGGTAGAAATCCGCGGCGGTAAAAAATTTGGTGAAGACGGATATTGGGGTGAAAAACTTGATGTTGAAGCATCAGCACAAAATATCGCCAAATTAATTCAAGCAGGAGCAAATACTTTCCGCTTTAACTTCTCACATGGTGACCATCAAGAACAAGGTGAACGTATGGCTACTGTAAAACGTGCGGAAGAAATCGCTGGTCAAAAAGTTGGTTTCCTTCTTGACACCAAAGGACCTGAAATCCGTACAGAGCTGTTTGAAGGCGATGCAAAAGAGTATTCATACAAGACTGGTGAAAAAATCCGTGTTGCTACCAAACAAGGCATCAAATCTACTCGTGAAGTCATTGCTTTGAATGTTGCTGGTGCGCTTGACATCTATGATGACGTTGAGATTGGAAAACAAGTGCTTGTTGATGACGGAAAACTTGGTCTTCGCGTAATTGGTAAGGATGACTCAACTCGTGAATTTGAAGTAGAAGTTGAAAACGATGGTGTTATTGCGAAACAAAAAGGTGTAAACATCCCGAATACTAAGATTCCTTTCCCAGCACTTGCTGAGCGTGACAACGCTGACATCCGCTTCGGTCTTGAGCAAGGTATCAACTTTATCGCGATTTCATTCGTTCGTACTGCAAAAGACGTGAATGAAGTTCGTGCAATCTGCGAAGAAACTGGAAACGGACATGTTCAATTGTTCGCGAAAATCGAAAACCAACAAGGTATTGACAACTTGGACGAAATCATTGAAGCGGCTGACGGTATCATGGTTGCCCGTGGTGACATGGGTATCGAAGTGCCATTTGAAATGGTTCCAGTTCACCAAAAGAGAATCATTACTAAAGTAAATGCAGCTGGTAAAGTAGTTATCACAGCAACAAACATGTTGGAAACTATGACTGAAAAACCACGTGCAACTCGTTCTGAAGTTTCTGACGTGTTTAACGCAGTTATTGATGGTACTGATGCAACTATGCTTTCAGGTGAGTCTGCAAATGGTAAATACCCACTTGAGTCTGTTACAGCGATGGCAACTATTGATAAGAATGCCCAAACTCTTCTGAATGAATACGGCCGTCTTTCAACTGCTAACTTTGAACGTCATTCTAAGACTGAAGTTATGGCTTCAGCTGTTAAAGATGCTACTAGCTCAATGGATATTAAGTTGGTTGTTACTCTTACTAAGACTGGTCACACAGCCCGTTTGATTTCTAAATACCGTCCAAATGCTGATATTTTGGCAATCACTTTTGATGAATTGACTGAGCGTGGTTTGATGCTGAACTGGGGTGTTATTCCAGTCTTGACTGAGCGTCCATCTACAACAGATGATATGTTTGATATTGCTGAGAAAATTGCTGTAGAGCAAGGCTTGGTTGAATCTGGTGATGATATCGTTATTGTTGCTGGTGTGCCACTTGGTGAGGCTGTTCGTACCAATACAATGCGTATCCGTACAGTTCGTTAATCTGAATCATTTTAGGCTCTTTGTCAACTGTAGTGGGTTGATGTCAGCTAATATCTGGAGAGGACCGAATTGGTTCTCTCCTTTTTGATATTCGAA
>NZ_KQ968977.1:394654-405157 GCF_001578725.1 Streptococcus sp. DD04 | reverse complement strand
CCTCATTTTATAAGCTGATAGTTTTAAACTATCGGCTTTTTCTTTTCAGTAAACTAGCGACTAGCTAAATCAAGCTTGCAAAAGGTAGTGTAGGATTTATTGGTCTTGCTTACAAGGGGTATCAAAGCAATATTTTGAACGGCCTTCAGGTCGCTGTCTGTTACTAAAAGTAAAAGAAAAAACGAGAATAGGCATAAGTTTTAATTTAGATTAGTTGGTTAAACTATTTTAAAAACAAAACTATCTTCAATTCTTATGTTATAAGACATAACATAAGAATTAAAAAACTCTTGCATAAACTTACGAAAAGATGTATAATATAAAACAATTAAAGATAGGTAAGAGGTGCTGACATGACCGAATACAAGACAAAATTGCATCATAAGGGCCGTGAATATTACTATACTGATTTAAAACAAGCGAGTAAAGAATTAGGAGGAGATTTAGAGAAAATTCCTTACTCGATTCGTATATTACTTGAAAGTGTTCTTCGTAAGGAAGATGGATTGGATGTTACAAAAAATCACATATCTTCTTTGGCGAACTATTGTGCAGCATCCCCTAAAGGAGAAGTTCCTTTTAAGCCTAGTCGTGTGATTTTACAGGATTTTACGGGTGTACCAGTTGTAGTCGATCTGGCTAGTATGCGGGATGCTATCGTGGGTCAGGGTGGAAGCGCTGATTTAATCAATCCTGAGATTCCGGTGGATTTGGTTATTGACCACAGTGTTCAGGTTGACTTTTATGGTTGTGAAACGGCCCTAGAAGAAAATATCAACAAAGAATTTATTCGCAATAATGAACGCTATGAATTTCTTAAATGGGCAGAAAACTCTTTTGATAATTATCGGGCGGTTCCTCCTGCCACAGGCATTATCCATCAGGTCAATATTGAATTCCTTAGTGATGTCATCATCGAAAAGGATGGTCAGCTCTATCCAGACAGCATGTTTGGGACTGACAGCCATACGACCATGATTAATGGTATCGGCGTTCTGGGCTGGGGTGTCGGCGGGATTGAGGCTGAGGCAGCCATGTTAGGTGAGGCTTCCTATTTCCCAGTGCCTGAAGTCATCGGTGTTCGCTTGCTGGGTAAATTGCCGAAGATTGCGACGGCGACAGATCTGGCTTTAAAGGTCACGCAAATCTTGCGGCAGGAAAATGTTGTTGGTAAATTTGTTGAGTTCTTTGGGACTGGTTTGGCCAATCTGAGTCTGGCTGACCGTGCAACGGTTGCTAACATGGCACCGGAATACGGAGCTACCTGTGGCTATTTTCCGATAGATGAGGAAACCCTCAATTATATGCGCCTGACCAATCGGTCAGAAGATCATATCGAGCTGACTCGTCTCTATGCTCAAAAAAATCATCTCTTCTATAAAGAAACGGTGGAGCCGATGTATACGAAAGTAGTTGAGATTGATTTATCCAGCATTGTGCCGAGTATCTCAGGACCTAAGCGGCCCCAGGATTTGATTGAGTTGACAGCTGCTAAAGAAGAATTTCAAGCTAGTCTGGTCAGAGAAGCTGGTGTTCGAGGCTTTGGCTTAGATGAGAATGAGCTAGAAAAGTCTGCAGTAGTCCAGTTTTCTGACCATGAGGAGACGATTAAAACGGGTCATGTGGCCATCGCAGCCATTACCAGCTGTACTAACACATCCAATCCTTATGTACTCATGGCGGCGGGACTTTTGGCTAAAAATGCGGTGGAAAAAGGCCTACGCGTTTCAAAGGCGGTCAAGACTTCCTTGGCTCCCGGCAGCAAGGTAGTTACAGGCTATCTCAGGAAGAGTGGCTTGCAAGCTTATTTAGACCAGCTTGGATTCAACGTTGTCGGCTATGGCTGTACTACTTGTATTGGAAATTCAGGAAATCTTCTACCCGAAGTAGCTCAAGTGATTACGGACAGCGACTTGTTAGCTAGTGCCGTTCTTTCAGGTAATCGGAATTTTGAAGGGCGGATTAATCCTCTAGTCAAGGCAAATTTCCTAGCCAGCCCGCCTCTGGTGGTAGCTTATGCCCTAGCTGGAAATACCAATATTGATCTGACCAGAGAGCCATTGGGCTATGATCAAAAAGGTCAGCCTGTTTACTTGGCGGATATTATGCCAGATCACGACTTAGTTGCAGACTATGTACAAAAATATGTGACGCGTCAGCTTTTTGAAAAAGAATACGCTCATGTGTTTGATGACAACGAAAAATGGAATCAGATTCCGACGACTAAATCCAAAATTTATAATTGGAATCAGGCTTCTACCTATATCCAAAATCCACCTTATTTTGATGACTTAGGTGATGATTTAGCTATTCAGCCTCTGGAAAATTTGTCTGTTCTGGCGAAATTTGGGGATACGGTGACGACAGACCATATCTCCCCAGCAGGAAATATCGCAAGAAATAGTCCGGCGGCTTCATATTTGGTTGAACACGGAGTGGATTATCAAGAGTTTAATTCCTATGGCAGCCGCCGAGGAAATCATGAGGTCATGATGCGGGGAACGTTTGCGAATATTCGGATTAAAAATGAATTGGCAGATGGAAAAATTGGCGGCTATACAAATTATAAGGGTGAATTGATGTCAATTTATGAGGCAGCCATGCGCTATAAGGGCGATAAAATTGATACCATTGTCCTAGCAGGAAAAGACTATGGTATGGGCTCTAGTCGTGACTGGGCAGCCAAGGGAGCTAATCTTTTAGGTGTCAAGGTGGTTCTGGCAGAAAGTTTTGAAAGAATCCACCGGTCTAATTTAGTTATGATGGGAATTCTCCCGCTTCAGTATCTGGAGGGTGAGAACGCTGAAAGTCTTGGTTTGACTGGGAAAGAGACATTCAATATTGAACTGCCTCAGGATCCTCAAGTAGGTCAAATAGTTAAGGTTGTGGCTAGAAATGCTGAAAAAGAGCTCGCATTTAAGGTGCGTTTACGTTTTGATGCTGATGCGGATATTCGTTACTACAGAAACGGCGGCATTTTGCCGATGGTCGTTAGAAAGAAATTACAAGGGGTGTGAATATGAGTCAGACGGATGGTTTAAAAGATACAATCGCCTGTGATACGAGAATCAGCCAGATTGTGGATGACTCCCTGTCCTATGCAGGTTATAATATTTCAGAATTGATGGAGCACAATGCAAGCTTTGAAGAGGTGATTTATCTGCTGTGGAATTTGCATTTGCCAACTCAGATTGAACTCAAGCGTTTTATGGATGATTTGCGAGCCAATTACGCCATTAGCGACGCAGTGGAGCAGTGCCTTCTCATCCAGTCACGAAAGCATTTGCACCCCATGAGTGTTTTACGTTCAACGGTTAGTCTTCTGGGGGTTTACAATGTCCATGCGGAGGAAACGTCTCTTGAAGCAACCTATGAACAAAGCATTCAGCTTATGGCCAAGATGCCGACTATAATCGCAGCCTTTGCTAGATTGAGGACAGGTCATACTCCGATTGAGCCACGAGAGGATCTAGGTTTTGCGGCTAATTTCCTCTATATGCTCAAAGGAGAGGAAGCAAGTGAGCTTGAAGTTGAGGCCTTTAATCGTGCTCTGGTGCTTCATGCTGATCACGAACTCAATGCTTCCACTTTTGCAGCACGGGTCTGTGCGTCTACTCTGACTGATATTTATTCCTGCGTGACGGCGGCGGTTGGAGCGCTAAAAGGCTCGCTTCATGGCGGTGCCAATGAATGCGTTTTTGATATGCTAAAGGAAATCAGAGAAGAGGGAAATACACAGGCTTATCTAGAGCGAAAACTGGCTTCCCATGAGAAAATCATGGGCTTTGGTCACCGAGTTTATAAAACTCAGGATCCTCGGGAGAAGTATCTGCGAGAAATGGCAGAGAAGTTGACCAAGGGAACAGAAAATGAAGTCTGGTACCAGCTTTCAGAAGAAATCGAAGATTACATGAAACATACCAAACACCTGATTCCCAACGTCGATTTCTATTCGGCCACGGTTTATCATGTGCTGGGCATTGATAGCAGCATCTACACCCTTATTTTTGCCATGAGTCGGGTGTCTGGCTGGATTGCTCATGTTCAGGAACAACGCAAGAATAATAAGCTGATTCGTCCGCGTTCCAACTATATTGGTGCTCAGGATTTGGAGTACCTCCCAATTGGAAGGAGATAAGATGGCAGATAAAATTTCGTTTGAGAAGGGGAAGCTGTTGGTGCCAGATGCGCCCCTTATTCCCTACATTGAAGGTGATGGAGTTGGGGTAGATATCTGGAAGAATGCCCAGCTGGTCTTTGACAAGGCCGTAGAAAAAGCCTATGGTGGACAGAGACGGATTGTCTGGAAGGAAGTCTTGGCTGGTAAAAAAGCGGCAGACTTGAAGGGAGAATGGCTGCCGGATGACACACTGGCAACGATTAAGAGCCATCTAGTGGCTATCAAGGGACCGCTAGAAACCCCTGTCGGAGAAGGCATCCGTTCACTGAATGTCGCTCTGAGGCAGGAATTAGACCTCTACGCCTGTCTGCGGCCAGTTCGTTATTTCAAAGGTGTTCCCAGTCCGCTCAAGCACCCAGAGAAAACAGATATCACGATTTTTCGGGAAAATACCGAGGACATCTATGCTGGGATCGAGTGGGAGAGTGGATCGGTTGCTGTTAAAAAAGTTATAGATTTCCTGCAGAAGGACATGCAGGTTGACAAGATTCGCTTCCCAGAAAGCTCAGCTATTGGGATTAAGCCTATTTCTAGACAGGGAAGTGAGCGGCTGATACGGGCGGCCATTGACTATGCGTTAGCAAAAGGGCTGACGCGGGTAACGCTGGTTCACAAGGGAAATATCCAAAAATTTACCGAAGGCGGCTTTCGGAAATGGGGCTATGAACTGGCTCAAAGAGAGTATGCGAACGAGCTTGCTGCTGGGAAATTAGTCATTCAGGATGTCATTGCGGATAATTTTTTGCAGCAGATTTTGCTCTATCCAGAGAAATTTGACATTGTCGCCTTGACCAATCTAAACGGTGACTATGCTAGCGACGCCTTGGCTGCCCAAGTCGGCGGCATTGGTATTGCGCCAGGAGCCAATATCAACTACGAGACCGGCCATGCCATTTTTGAAGCTACTCATGGGACAGCGCCAGATATAGCGGGTCAAAATAAAGCTAATCCTTGTTCGCTTCTTTTGTCGGGTGCCCTGCTTTTTGACTATATTGGCTGGTCGGAAGCGGCTCATCTCCTTACTCAGGCTATTGAGAGGGCTCTCTTTGAGCAAAAAGTAACAGGGGATTTTGCCAGTCAGCTAGAAGGAATAGATGCCTTATCAACGAGTGACTTTGCTCAGGTTTTGTTAAAATACATAGAAGAGCAAAAATAGAGGAAAGTATGCTTTAGTGAGGTGAATCAGATTTTGCTGGGACTTGCCAAAGGAGAGATTGGTTCGAAATTCATCGGTAAGTAAGCAGCGGGGCTTGAATGTGTTGAGAAGGTTTACTTTAAGTTTTTCTAAAGATTTCTATAAGAAATGGTTAAGCTGAAAGCCTTATACTAGTGTCAACAAATAAGAAACGAGGGCAGTCCAATGACATATAAAGTTAAAGTAAATTATAAGAAATCATTCATCCGCTCCAAGCTAAAATCGACAGTCTAACCAGTATTCGTAAAAGAGGCAAGAAATAGATCCCCGTATAAAAATCTCACTAATTTTTCATATCATCTCCTAAATATAAAAAACCTTTTAAAAACCAAATTATCCAAAGAACAGGAAAACTCCTCTGTAAGCTGAGAGTCTAGCTAACAGAGGAGATTTTTTTATTTGCTGAGTAGCAAAGTCATTCTTTCTGCCGTTTGGCAAAGTCTACGAAGCGGAATTTATCTAATTTGTGCCGGCTCTCCGTATATTGAAATTGACGGCCGTCGGCTAGATAGACCAGAGATTTGACAGATACGACATGCTGGTCTCGACCGATATCCATGAGAATTTGGTCTTGGTCGTTGACATGATCGATTGTAATTTCTTTTCTGGCATAGGCAATGTTGAGCTTTAATGTTTCTTCCAAGTAGGCATAGATAGAATGCTCACCAATTTCTCTAGTCAGATCTGGCACCAAGCTTTTGTCCAAATAGTCAATATCCAAGACAGAAGCGATATTGTCGACCACTCGCTGCCGAACAATGCGCCAAACCAAGCGGTACTCTGGAAAGCCGGTTATTTTTGAGAGCTTTTTATCTACAGTGATTTTATCAAGACTGATAACATTGGTTTTGGACTGCATGTGATATTGCTCTACCAATTCTTGATAACTAGTCAAGTTAGAAACGGGGAAGTCTAGTTGCTCTTGCTTGACAACTTTGGAACCTTGCCCCCGCACTTTCTCAATCAGCCCTTCTTCTTGCAGGAGCGCTAAAGCCTTGCGAACGGTATCCCGACTGACTTGGTAGATTACCATCAGTTGATGTTCACTGGGAAGAAAGTCACCGAGCTGGTATTTTTCGCCTAGAATATCCCGTTCAAGCTGTTTGAATAATTGTTTGTATTTCTTCATAAACCCCTCGCTTGTATTCTTTTTATCGTACAACTGTTAAAATTTTAGCAAAAATATCGCTATTTTTCAACAAACAACTTGCATACAAGATTGTTATCGATTACAATTAAGTTTGTAAGCTAGTTAAGAAACTAGCGGCATCAAAATATAAGGAGAGTGCTGGATGATTTCCAGCCATAGGTCAAATGGGAAAATTTGAAAAGGAAGCCAAAGATTTGCTGAAGGCAATTGGCGGCAAAGAGAATGTCACAGCGGTCACTCACTGTGCTACCCGGATGCGTTTCGTTCTTGGTGACGACAAGAAAGCCAATGTCAAAGCCATTGAAGCCATCCCAGTTGTAAAAGGAACCTTTACCAATGCTGGACAGTTCCAAGTCATCATTGGAAATGACGTACCGATTTTTTATAATGATTTCACAGCTGTATCAGGTATCGAAGGTGTTTCCAAAGAAGCAGCCAAGTCAGCAGCTAAGAGTAATCAAAACCCAGTTCAGCGGGTTATGACGACCCTAGCTGAGATCTTCACTCCAATCATTCCAGCTTTGATTGTCGGTGGATTGATCCTTGGCTTTCGGAATGTCCTTGAAGGCGTGCATTGGTCTATGTTAGATGGGAAAACTATCACAGAAGTATCTCAATTCTGGGCTGGGATCAACCATTTCTTGTGGCTTCCAGGTGAAGCGATTTTCCAATTCTTACCAGTAGGAATCACTTGGTCTGTTTCTCGTAAGATGGGAACTAGTCAAATTCTTGGGATTGTCTTGGGGATCTGTCTGGTGTCACCGCAGCTGCTCAATGCTTACGCAGTAGCATCTACACCAGCAGCTGAAATTGCGAAGGATTGGGTTTGGGATTTCGGCTTCTTCACTGTCAATCGTATTGGTTACCAAGCTCAGGTTATCCCAGCTCTTCTAGCAGGTTTGTCCCTGTCTTATCTAGAAATTTTCTGGCGGAAACATATTCCAGAAGTGGTATCTATGATTTTTGTGCCCTTCTTATCATTGATTCCAGCTCTGATTCTGGCTCATACAGTTTTGGGTCCTATCGGGTGGGCAATCGGTCAGGGGATTTCAACAGTCGTTCTGGCAGGTTTGACTGGCCCTGTTAAATGGCTCTTTGGTGCTGTCTTTGGTGCCCTCTATGCTCCATTTGTCATCACTGGTCTTCACCACATGACCAATGCCATTGATACCCAGCTGGTAGCAGATGCCGGTGGTACTGGTCTTTGGCCAATGATTGCTCTATCCAATATTGCTCAAGGTTCAGCTGTATTTGCTTATTACCTTATGAATCGCCATGATGAGCGGGAAGCGCAAATTTCCTTGCCGGCTACTATTTCGGCTTACCTTGGTGTTACTGAGCCAGCCCTCTTCGGGGTCAATGTCAAGTATATCTATCCATTCGTTGCAGGGATGATTGGTTCATCTATTGCAGGTTTGCTTTCTGTAACCTTTAATATCACAGCCAATGCTATCGGTATTGGTGGTTTGCCAGGAATCCTTTCTATCCAAGCAAAATATATGATTCCATTTGCAGGGGTTATGCTTGTTGCAATCGCTGTACCAATGGTCTTGACTTTCTTCTTCCACAAGACAGGATTCTTGACCAAGACAGAAGAAGATCCAGAACTGCAAGCCGAATTTGCAGCTCAAGAAGAAGCAGAATTCGCTCATCAGGAAACAAAGCTTGTAGCATCAGTAGAAATTGTCAGCCCTCTTGCTGGTCAAGTAAAAGAGCTCAGCCAGGCAACGGACCCAGTATTTTCATCAGGTGTGATGGGACAAGGTTTAGTGATTGAGCCAAGTGAAGGTGAGTTAGTGTCACCTGTGAACGGTACGGTGACTGTTCTCTTCCCAACCAAACATGCCGTCGGTATCGTATCGGACGAAGGTGTGGAAATGCTTATGCATATCGGTATGGATACGGTCGGTCTAGATGGCAAGGGCTTTGAAGCCCATATTGCGCAAGGCGATCATGTGGCTATTGGACAAAAACTGATTAGCTTCGACATGGATGTCATAAAGGCTGCAGGACTCGTGACAGAAACACCCGTTATTATTACTAATCAAGATGCTTTCATCGCAGATATGAGTGGAGAATATCCTAGCCATATCAAACGCGGTGACAAATTGATGACAGCAAAGCGCATCTAAGAATAGTTAACTCGTGGGCTGGCGGCTCTTAGCCCCTCCCTTTTATCAAAAAAGGAGAAAATATGACGCTTGATAAAATAAAGGTTGTCTACCAAATTTATCCAAAATCTTTTAAAGACACGACTGGCAACGGTTTGGGAGATTTTCGCGGGATTATTGAAAAGCTTCCCTACCTGAAAGAGCTGGGAGTGGACATGATCTGGCTCAATCCTTTCTATCCGAGTCCACAGCGGGACAATGGTTATGATATTTCTGACTATACTGCGGTTGATCCTATCTTTGGAGATATGGCAGATTTTGAAGAGATGGTCAAGGTTGGCCAGCAGCATGGTATTGACTTTATGCTGGACATGGTTCTCAATCATTGCTCGATTGAGCATGAGTGGTTTCAAAAGGCACTGGCCGGGGATTCCTACTATCAGGACTTCTTTATCCTGCGAGATGAGCCAACGGACTGGCTGTCCAAATTTGGCGGCAGTGCTTGGGCTCCATTTGGCGATACGGGCAAATATTATCTGCATCTCTATGATATCACTCAAGCAGATCTTAACTGGCGCAATCCCAATGTTCGTCAAGAGCTCTTTAAAGTGGTGAATTTTTGGTGGGACAAAGGAGTCAAGGGCTTCCGCTTTGATGTCATCAATGTCATCGGAAAAGATGAAGTACTGAAAGATTGCCCAGAGCAGGAGGGCAAGCCAGCCTATACTGATAAGCCAATCGTCCATGACTATCTGCGTATGATGAACGAAGCAACCTTTGGTCAGGACGATTCCGTTATGACGGTTGGCGAAATGAGTGCTACGACGATTGACAATTGCATTCTTTACACGGCACCAGACCGGCAGGAGCTATCTATGGCTTTTAATTTCCATCATCTCAAGGTGGACTATGAAGCTGGACAGAAGTGGACTCTTAAGGCTTTTGATTTTGAAGAGTTAAAACGCCTCTTCCATACTTGGGGCAAGGAAATGAGCGATCACGACGGTTGGTCAGCACTTTTTTGGAATAACCATGATCAGCCGCGAGCTCTCAACCGCTTTGTCGATGTAGAGAATTTCCGCAATGAAGGGGCGACCATGCTAGCAGCCAGTATTCATCTGTCGCGCGGGACGCCTTATATCTACATGGGTGAGGAGATTGGCATGGTGGATCCTGACTATGACTCCATGGAAGATTATGTGGATGTCGAGTCTCTCAATGCTTACCAGAGTCTGCTTGCCGAAGGGCAATCGCCAGAGGCGGCCTTCAGGATTATCAAGGCTAAATCTCGTGATAATTCTCGGACGCCTATGCAGTGGGATGATTCAGTCAATGCAGGTTTTACAACAGGAACTCCATGGCTGAAGGCGGGTAAATCCTATCCGCTCATCAATGTGGAAAATGAAATCAAGGGCCCGATTTTTACCTTTTATCAGAAATTAATTGGTTTGCGTAAGGAACTGCCTATCATCGCAGAAGGTAATTATCAGCCAGCCTATGAGGATAGTCCTCAGGTCTATGCCTTTGAGCGGGAGTGGCAAGGACAAAAACTTTTAGTCCTTAACAACTTTTATGCTGATCCGATTACCGTGGACATCCTGCCGGATTATCAAAGCGGTCAGGTTCTCTTATCCAATTACGGCAAGACTCAGATTGATCATGTAATGACCCTGCAGCCTTATGAAACCTTGGCTATTCTGGTAAAATAATGATTTAAATCAGATTAAGCTTCTTTTAAGTATGGTGCAGTAAACTAGAAGCATCAAATGAAGACCTCTAAATTTATTTGATAAAAGGGATTCTCTAGTGTAGCTGCTGGCAAATGTCAATAGCTACAGTCCCATACCTTTCTTTTTCAGGCTCTTTG
>NZ_KQ968977.1:380388-393279 GCF_001578725.1 Streptococcus sp. DD04 | reverse complement strand
GTACGGTAGACGATGTGTTGGAGGAAGCCCTTCGTTTCAAAGGTTTTTGGGGCAATAAAGGTGGTATTACAGTCAGCGGCGGAGAAGCTCTTCTGCAGATTGATTTTCTGATTGCCTTATTTACCAAAGCGAAAGAACTGGGCATTCACTGTACGCTGGACACTTGTGCTCTGCCTTTTAGAAATACCCCTCGCTATTTGGAAAAATTTAATAAGCTCATGGCGGTGACGGATTTAGTCTTGCTGGATATCAAAGAAATCAATGATGCTCAGCACAGAATTGTGACCGGCCATAGCAATAAGAGCATTTTGGCCTGTGCTAAGTACCTGTCCGATATTGGAAAACCTGTCTGGATTCGCCATGTTCTTGTGCCAGGTCTGACCGATCGTGATGAAGATTTGATTGAGTTGGGTAAGTTTGTCAAAACGCTGAAAAACGTAGACAAGTTTGAAATTTTGCCTTATCATACTATGGGTGAGTTTAAGTGGAAGGAGCTGGGGATTCCATATTCACTGGAAGGTGTTAAGCCACCAACTGCTGAGCGGGTCAAGAATGCCAAGGAGCTGATGCAGACAGAATCCTACACTGAGTACATGAATCGGGTGCACAGTAACTAATCTATTTTGAGTATTAATAAATGGGCTGCGGGAGTTATAGAATTAAGAAGAACACGTAATCACTATTTTAGTGAAAAATGTCTTGCTTAATTCTTTTTTTATTGTTTGAGAGGAGTGATTTATGATAAAAGGCTTGGAAAAAAATAAATGACAGACAAAAAGAAATCCTATTCAAAACCAATGAACTCCATAAAAATACAGTCGGCAATGATTACAAAGATGGGATAAGCGTTGTAGAGGTGTGGTTGGGAAAAGGAGTTGTTTGTGCAAGGTTAACAAATGGAGAATGGTATCACTACACCCATTCCTATATTTGGTATTAAGAAGTTTGGCGAAAGGAGGTAATCGTGAGAAACTACGAGAAAATAACCGCTTTGTATGAAAGTTTAGGAGATTACCTTTAAGATAGGCTTAAAAGACGGTACAAACACTCTATTTTGTTTCTAAACGCAAAATAGGTACAAAAACTCAAGCTGAGAGAGAAAGAGCCTTAAACCGCTTGCCACCGTTTTGTAGTGGGTTTACTAAAAATATTCCTTTGTGGTATTTGGAAATGTAAAGGCTTGGAAATTAATAGTATAATAAAATTTAAGAGAAATAAAATATCATTGATTTGAGAGGTATTCACATTGATAGAAATAAGAGAAATTGTAGAAAATAAGAAGCAGTTTTTATCGCTTTTATTACTGGCAGACGAACAAGAAGATATGATCGATAGATATATAGCAGATGGCACAATGTATATTTTAGACGATAATGGCGTAAAGGGCGAGTGTGTTGTCCTAAATGTGGGGAATAATACTCTTGAAATCAAAAATATCGCCATTCATCCGGATTATCAAAGAAAAGGATACGGACAGGCTTTCATTGATTTTATTATAGAGAAATACAAAGGGGAATATTCCGTATTGCAAGTGGGAACGGGAGAAAGTCAGACTACCATTCCTTTTTATGAAAAATGCGGCTTTATTCGTTCTCATACCATCAAGAATTTTTTTATAGATAATTATGAACATCCGATTTACGAAGAAGATGTCCAATTAGTAGATATGATTTATCTAAAAATGGATTTATAAGTCCGAGTATTAGGAGTGTGATTAATATGAAAAACCAAGAGAAGATCATTAGCTTATGGTTTGATATGTGGCTCAAACAACAAGATTTAGGAATAGATGATATATTTGCGGAAGATATTGTTTATACTGAAAGTTGGTGTCCTAAATATGAAAATCGAGCCACTGTAAAGCATTGGTTTAATGAATGGAACAGTCGAGGAAAAGTTATTTGTTGGGAAATTAAGCAGTTTTTCCATAGTGAACATCAAACAGTTGTTGAATGGTACTTCAAAAATAAGATGAATGATGGAAGAATAGAAGAATTTGATGGTATATCGTTGATTGAGTGGACAAAAGAGAATAAAATCAAGAAACTAAAAGAATTTGGTTGCAACATCAATCATTATAATCCATATGAAAATAGTGAGAAACCTCAATTTAGAGATGATAGAGCTTCTTGGTTTTAGAACTAACTTCAAAATATTGGCAAGAGCGATTAGAAAATAAAAAATCTAATCGCTTTTTTTATTCCAACGAGGAAAGGAGAATTTATGGAAGAACTAAAAAAGATAGATAAAAAAGGTATTAGCACAAAAAGAAAGATTGGAAAAACCACCTATGAGGTTGTTGTCCACTTCAATGAGAACGCAACTGAAACAATGCAAGATAAACTGACAAGAATTATGCTAAGGGAGTTGCAGAGAAAATCGAACGAAAAAAAGATGATTTTGATTAAAAAGTCCTGGACAAGTAGCAACAGGCCTACCCAGTCTGTTTTTCTTATAAAAATTTCCACTCTCTTTTGGAGAAAATCTGATAAATATGGTAAAATAATTGTAGTCAAATTATTATAAAATGAAGAGGTTTATCATGTCTAAAATTTTAGTTTTCGGTCACCAAAATCCTGACTCAGACGCAATCGGGTCTTCTTATGCCTTTGCTTATTTGGCGCGTGAAGCTTACGGTTTGGATACAGAAGCGGTTGCTCTGGGCGAGCCTAATGAAGAAACAGCCTTTGTTTTGGATTATTTTGATGTGGTTGCACCGCGCGTGATCACATCTGCTAAGGCAGAAGGAGCTGAACAGGTCATCCTGACAGACCACAATGAATTCCAACAGTCTGTTGCAGACATTGCTGATGTTGAAGTCTACGGCGTGGTGGATCACCACCGTGTTGCTAACTTTGAAACAGCTAGCCCGCTTTACATGCGCTTGGAACCAGTGGGTTCTGCTTCCTCTATTGTTTACCGTATGTTCAAGGAACACGGTGTAGCTGTACCTAAGGAAATTGCAGGTCTTCTATTGTCAGGATTGATTTCTGACACCCTCTTGCTCAAGTCACCAACCACTCATCCAAGTGACAAGGTTATTGCACCAGAATTGGCTGAACTAGCTGGTGTTAACTTGGAAGAATATGGTTTGGCTATGCTTAAGGCTGGTACAAACTTGGCGAGTAAGTCTGCAGAAGAATTGATTGACATTGATGCCAAAACTTTTGAGCTGAACGGAAATAATGTCCGTGTGGCGCAAGTCAACACTGTAGATATTGCGGAAGTCTTGGGGCGTCAAGCAGAAATCGAAGCAGCTATTGAAAAGACCAACACTGATAATGGCTACTCTGACTTTGTCTTGATGATTACAGATATCGTCAACTCCAACTCTGAAATCCTAGCTCTCGGTAGCAATATGGATAAGGTTGAAGCAGCCTTTAACTTCGTTCTTGAGAACAATCATGCTTTCTTGGCAGGAGCTGTTTCTCGTAAGAAACAAGTTGTACCGCAGTTGACTGAAAGTTTTAATGCTTAAATAGCTCTCTAGACTATTTAAGTTGGTAGATGGGGAAAACTTATTTTCCTCATATTTCAAAAGGAGTTTCGGCTCCTTTTTTAATAGATTATAGAAATGAAAACTCAAGATCTACAAAATGGAGATTTGCTGTTTACAATCGGGCAATCCGATATGGCAACAGCGATTCGGACAGCGACAGGCTCATACAGTCATGTGGGCATCCTTTTTGATGGGGAAATGTACCATGCGACGGAGGACAAGGGAGTCATCCGGCAGCCTTTGACTCAGTTTTTGAAGGAAGAGGATGTTTACCATGCCTTTTTCTATCCTGATATAGATGTGCTTGCCGTCTTTGAAGAGGCCAAGTCCCATTTGGGAAAGCCTTATAATGCTAGTTTTTATCCTGAGAGCGAGGGATTTTACTGCTCGGAGTATATCGCTCGGATTCTGCCGATTTTTGAGACCATTCCCATGCAATTTGGCGATGGCAAGAAGGATGTTTCTTCATTTTGGCAGGCTTACTATCGTGATTTGGGCTTAGCCGTTCCATTAGGGCAACCCGGTACCAATCCCAGTCAGTTGGCTCAGTCAACCAAGCTCATTTTTAGAGGAGAGCTCCATGATTAAGGTTATCAATCCGACTCGGCTGACACGTCAGCCCTTATTTCAAAAATTAATCAATTATCTGGATCAGCAAGATGATGTGATTTTGAGAGAGATTAAACGCGAATTTGCGGACTTTCCCAATCTAGATCGCTTCATAGAGGAATGCATTAAGGCGGGCTACATTCGGAGGGAAAACAAGCGATATTATCAGCAGGTTCCGCTTCTGGAAAACCTAGAAAATCTGTCTCTGGATCAGGAAGTCTTTATTCGGGACAACAGTCCACTTTATCAGGAATTGCTAGACTTATCCTTTGAAACCCGACTTTCCAATCAGACCAATGCTGCTATTCTGCTGGAAAAGAGCGATTTTCAAAGGGATCAGCTGACCTTGGCCAACTATTTTTATAAACTGAAAAATCAGTATCCTTTGAGTAAGGATCAGGAACAGTTATATGCCATTTTGGGAGATGTGAATCCAGAATATGCCCTGAAATATATGACAAGCTTTCTGCTTAAATATGTCCGTAAGGATGAACTGATGCAGAAGCGACGTGATATCTTTGTAGATAGTCTGGTGATTTTAGGTTATATTCGTCAGAATGAGGGCGGCAAGTATGAGTTGCAGGCAGATTTTGACAAGACTAGCTTGATTTTCAGTAAAGGGTGAGATGGCATCGACGTTCATACTGATTCTTTTTAACAAGATTCTGTAGCATTGTAAAAATAGAATTTTTTAAGAAATATGACTATGTAAAAATCTCAAATTATGGTAAAATAGTACAGATAATATAAGGAGTGTAAAAATGGCAGAACCTAAATATAAGCGTATTTTGATTAAATTATCCGGGGAAGCTTTAGCTGGTGAAAAAGGCGTGGGCATCAACATCGCGATTGTCCAAAAAATGGCTGAAGAGATTAAGGAAGTCCATGAGTTGGGGATTGAAATTGCCTTGGTTATTGGGGGTGGCAATCTCTGGCGGGGTGAACCAGCAGCAGAAGCAGGTATGGATCGGGTCCAAGCTGACTATACAGGGATGCTGGGTACAGTCATGAATGCACTTGTAATGGCGGATTCCCTCCAGCAGGTTGGGGTGGATACCCGCGTGCAGACGGCGATTGCTATGCAGCAGGTTGCTGAACCTTACATCCGCGGACGAGCTCTCCGCCATCTGGAAAAGGGACGGATTGTTATTTTCGGTGCTGGTATTGGTTCACCATACTTCTCAACAGATACGACAGCTGCTCTACGGGCTGCGGAAATTGAGGCAGACGCTATTCTTATGGCTAAAAATGGCGTGGATGGTGTCTACAATGCCGATCCAAACAAAGATAAAACTGCTGTCAAGTTTGATGAACTAACTCACCGTGATGTGATCAACAAGGGCTTGCGTATCATGGATTCGACCGCTTCAACTCTTTCTATGGACAATGATATTGACCTAGTCGTCTTTAACATGAATGAACCTGGTAATATCAAACGAGTGGTCTTTGGCGAGCAGATCGGGACAACTGTCTCAAATAAGTTATAAGAATTAGGAGAAAATAAAATGGCAAATGCAATTGTAGAAAAAGCAAAAGAAAGAATGACCCACTCTCATCAAAGTCTGGCGCGTGAATATGGTAGCATCCGTGCAGGCCGCGCTAATGCCAGCCTTTTGGATCGCATCCATGTAGAATACTACGGAGTAGAAACTCCGCTCAACCAAATCGCTTCTATTACAATTCCAGAAGCGCGTGTGCTCTTAGTAACACCTTTTGACAAGTCTTCTATCAAAGATATTGAACGTGCGATTAATGCTTCTGACTTAGGAATTACACCAGCCAGCGACGGTTCTGTGATTCGTCTGGTTATCCCAGCCCTGACTGAAGAAACCCGTAAGAACTTGGCTAAGGAAGTGAAGAAAGTCGGTGAGAATGCCAAGGTTGCTATCCGTAACATTCGCCGTGATGCTATGGATGAAGCAAAGAAGCAGGAAAAAGCTAAAGAAATTACTGAAGACGAATTGAAAACTTTAGAAAAGGACATCCAAAAAGTCACTGATGATGCAGTTAAGCATATCGATAACATGACAGCAACTAAGGAAAAGGAACTCTTAGAAGTTTAAAAAAATCAGAATCAAAACTCAGTTGGCCTTGGCTGACTGAGTTGTTTTAACATTAAAATCCTTGCAGTTTGAAGAAGCAAGGTAGAAATAGGACTATATGAATACAAATCTTGCTAGCTTCATCGTGGGGATTATCACGGATGAAAATGATCGCTTTTACTTTGTTCAAAAGGATGGTCAGACTTATGCCCTTTCTAAGGAAGAAGGTTCGCATGAGCTAGGTCAGTCTGTCAAGGGCTTTGCCTATAGCGATATGAAGCAAAAACTTCGCCTGACAACTCTTGAGGTCACAGCTACCCGAGAGGATTTTAGTTGGGGAACGGTCACAGAGGTTCGCAAGGATCTAGGTGTCTTTGTCGATACGGGTCTGCCGGATAAGCAAATCGTCGTGTCACTAGACATCTTGCCAGAAATCAAGGAACTCTGGCCTAAAAAGGGAGACCGCCTTTATATCCGTCTCGATGTGGACAAAAAAGACCGCATCTGGGGACAGCTGGCCTATCAGGAGGATTTCCAGCGCTTGGCTCGTCCTGCCTACAATAATATGCAGAACCAAAATTGGCCAGCCATTGTTTACCGGCTCAAGCTTTCTGGCACCTTTGTCTACCTGCCGGAGAATAATATGCTGGGCTTCATCCATCCAAGCGAGCGCTATGCAGAGCCACGTCTGGGACAAGTACTGGATGCTCGGGTGATTGGCTTCCGTGAAGTAGACCGCACCCTTAACCTCTCCCTCAAGCCTCGTTCCTTTGAAATGCTGGAAAACGATGCCCAGATGATTTTGACCTATCTGGAGAGTAACGGCGGCTTTATGACTTTGAACGACAAATCTTCACCAGACGACATCAAGGCCACTTTTGGCATTTCCAAAGGCCAGTTTAAAAAAGCTCTAGGTGGCCTCATGAAAGCTGGAAAAATCAAACAGGACGCGACTGGAACGGAGTTGGTGTGAGGATGAAGAGTTGTTGACTAAGAGCTTGTACTTGAAGGCATATGATTTAGAAAGGATCCTATGAGAAAATCATTTTACAGCTGGCTGATGACAGAGCGCAATCCTAAGAGCAAGGAGCCCAAGGCTATTTTAGCAGATTTAGCTTTTCAGGACACGACATTTCCCAAGCATACGGATGATTTTGATGAAGTCAGTCGTTTTCTGGAGGAGCATGCAAATTTTTCCTTTAACTTGGGCGAGTTTGATGCTATTTGGGAAGAATATCAGGCCCATTGATTGGTTGATGGCTGGGGATAGTCATTTTCTGCTTGCTTTGATATAATAAAGGTAATTCATTCAAAAAATTTAAAATAGAGAGGTTCTTTATTTGCAGGAACATTCAGTAGAATTAAAGCTGGGCCATCCAGATGATTCTTTTCATCTCTTTGGCTCTAATGAACGCTATCTGCGCCTGATGGAGCAGGAATTGAAGGTGACCATCCATGCCCGAACTGAGATTGTGCAGATTTTGGGAACAGAGACCGCCTGTGAGGAGGCCAGACAGGTCATCCAGGCTCTCTTGGTCTTGATCAATCGTGGCATGACGATTGCTACGCCCGATGTGGTGACAGCTATTACCATGGTCAAAAATGGTGAGATTGATAAGTTTGTAGCACTTTATGAAGAAGAGATTATCAAGGATAGCTATGGCAAGCCGATTCGGGTCAAGACACTGGGCCAAAAAATCTATGTGGACAGCGTTAAAAATCATGATATTGTCTTTGGTATCGGTCCAGCCGGAACGGGGAAGACCTTTCTGGCGGTGACCTTGGCGGTGACAGCTCTCAAGCGTGGTCAGGTCAAGCGGATTATTCTGACACGACCAGCAGTTGAAGCTGGTGAGAGTCTGGGCTTTCTTCCTGGTGACCTTAAGGAGAAGGTGGATCCTTATCTGCGACCAGTCTATGATGCCTTGTATCAGATTTTAGGTAAGGATCAGACAACGCGCCTTATGGAGCGAGAAATCATTGAGATTGCTCCCCTAGCCTATATGCGGGGGCGGACGCTGGATGATGCCTTTGTGATTCTGGACGAAGCTCAGAACACCACCATCATGCAGATGAAGATGTTTTTGACACGTCTCGGCTTCCAGTCCAAAATGATTGTCAATGGAGACATCAGTCAGATTGACCTGCCTCGCAATGTCAAATCTGGACTCATTGACGCTCAGGAGAAGTTGAAAAACATTTCCCAGATTGATTTTGTGCATTTATCAGCCAAGGATGTGGTCCGCCATCCGGTGGTGGCGGAGATTATCCGAGCTTATGAACCTGTGCCAGTTAAACCAAGAGCAGATGAGGCGGCAGAAGAAGAAACAGAATAGCATAAGAAAAGAGCAGAAGGGTGAAATCTGCTCTTTCTTAATTTTTATACAAGTTGGTCAATAGAGGTATAGCCCAATCCCAAACCTTCTGCAACGGGCTGGCTAGTGATGTGACCTTGGTAGGTCGTCACACCTTGGCGCAGGCCTTCATCTTCAGCAATGGCTTGTTTGAAGCCTTTGCCTGCCAGCGCCTCGATATAAGGTAGGGTGACATTGGTCAGGGCAATAGTGGAAGTACGGGCTACCGCACCAGGGATATTGGCCACCGCATAATGGAGGACACCGTGTTTTTCGTAGACTGGTTCATCATGAGTAGTCACTCGGTCAGCTGTTTCGATGACCCCACCCTGGTCAACTGCTACGTCCACAATAACAGAACCTGGGCGCATTTGTTTGACCATATCGTCGGTTACTAGTTTAGGTGCTTTTGCCCCAGGGATGAGAACAGCTCCAATAACGACATCCGCATCTCGAACGCTTTCTTCAATATTAAATGGATTGGACATGAGCGTTTGGATTTGGTGACCAAAGACATCTTCTAGCACAGATAGGCGATTGGCGCTAATATCCAAGATAGTAACATGAGCTCCAAGTCCTAGAGCGATACGGGCGGCATGAGTCCCCACGACCCCGCCTCCGATGATGGTAACTTTACCTTTTGGCACCCCTGGCACCCCTCCCAAGAGGACACCAGATCCGCCCGCCTGCTTGGTCAGGAAATGAGCTCCGATTTGAACAGCCATACGACCAGCAACTTCACTCATCGGCACCAAAAGGGGGAGGTGACCTTGATTATCGCGTACAGTTTCGTAGGCTACACCTGTTGTTTTGGCAGCTACCATGGCATCAGCCAATTCGGGAGCAGCAGCCATGTGCAGGTAAGTGAAGAGTAGAAGGTCATCACGCAAAAACTGGTATTCAGTTTCCAGTGGTTCTTTAACCTTAACAACCAGCTCAGCAGCCCAAGCTTCTGCAGCAGTAGGGACGATTTCTGCTCCCTGCTTTTGGTAGTCAGCATCTGTGAAGCCGGAGCCTAATCCAGCATTAGTCTCGATGAGTACGCGATGGCCGAGGCCAACCAAGCTGTGAACACCAGCTGGGGTCAGGGCAACGCGATTTTCGTTGTTTTTAAGTTCTTTAGGAATTCCAATTAACATAAAGGTTTACTCCTTTTTCTAAATCCAGTCCCTCAATAATAGGAAATTACGGAGAGAGCCGAGTCGAATATTGTGATGATTTTATTTTATATAAAACCGTTTCAAAAAGCAAGAAAAAATTGGGAAGAATTGTTTTTATCTGGGAATTGTGCTATTCTGGTAAGAAAAATGGGGAGGATTTGATGGAAAATATCTATGTCAAGCTGACCCATCATTCTAGACTAGAAACTGAGCGGCTGATTCTGCGCCCAGTAACCTTGGATGATGCTCCAGCCATGTTTGAATATGCTTCGGATGAGGAAAACACTCGCTATACTTTTGAGACGAATAAAAGTCTTGAAGAAACACGCAATAATATTGCCTTGTTTTATTTGGCTAATCCTTTGGGGCGCTGGGGTATCGAGTTGAAGGAAACTGGCGACTTTATCGGGACGATTGACCTGCATAAGATTCGGTTGGACTTGAAAACGGCAGCTATCGGCTATGTGATCAATAAAAAATACTGGAATCAGGGCTATACGACGGAAGCCAATCAGGCGGTGATTAAGTTAGCCTTTGAGGAGATTGGGATGAACAAGTTGGTAGCTCTTCATGATATCTATAATCCTGCCTCTGGTCGGGTCATGCAAAAGTCGGGGATGATCTTTTCCCACGAAGAGCCTTACGCGGCTTGGGACAAGCATGAGGAAGGGCGCATTGTGACACGAGTGCATTACTATCTAACTAGGGAAGAATATTTTGCAAAAAAATGAGAAAGGATATTGACAAGTGTTTATCTACATGATATAGTAGATAAGTACTGCTGATTTAGCTCAGTTGGCAGAGCGCATCCATGGTAAGGATGAGGTCGCCGGTTCGATCCCGGCAATTAGCATAAATCCACAAAGAAAACCCTTGATTTACAAGGGTTTTTGTTGTCTGCCCCAAATATTGCCTAATTTATTCCAAATCATAATGCAAAAAAGATAAAACTCAGTTTCTTGCTTGGTTAAATTAGGGCAATACAAGGGAATTAAGGTTGCAATTAGCACTTGATAGAAAAGGTTGGGAAAAATTCTCAGCTTTTTTATTTCAAGTGCGGATACAGCCTGTCGGCTTAAAAGGAGGAATTTTCAAAAATGTATCCTAGGGCCCCTCATCCTTGTCTGAATATGATATAATGAGAATAATACTAGCAAGGTAGGTGGGACATGTATATCGAAATGGTGGATGAGACTGGTCAGGTTTCTCAAGAAATCATCAAGCAGACTCAGGAAATCTTGGAGTTTGCGGCTCAGAAAACGGGCAAAGAAAATAAGGAAATGGCTGTAACCTTTGTAACAAATGAGCGCAGCCATGAGCTCAACTTAGAATACCGAGACACCGACCGACCGACGGATGTCATCAGTCTGGAATACAAGCCAGAGCTGGATATTGCTTTTGACGAGGAAGATTTGGCGGACAATCCTGAGCTGGCTGAGATGCTGGAGGATTTTGATGCTTATATCGGCGAGCTCTTCATTTCGGTGGACAAGGCGCGGGAGCAGGCGGAAGAATACGGTCACAGTTTTGAGCGAGAGATGGGTTTTTTGGCGGTGCATGGTTTTCTGCATATCAATGGCTATGATCATTATACGCCAGAAGAAGAAGCAGAAATGTTTGGCTTACAGGAAGAAATTTTAACGGCTTATGGACTTACAAGACAATAAAAAAAACAAGCGCAAATGGAAGAACCGAGATGTCATTTCGAGTTTGGAGTTTGCCCTGACGGGGATTTTCACGGCCTTTAAGGAAGAAAAGAATATGAAGAGTCATGTTCTTTCGGCTGTTGCTGCTATCATTGCAGGCTTGATTTTTCGTATTTCTGCGGCGGAGTGGCTTTTTTTGCTGCTGAGCATTTTTCTAGTCATCGCCTTTGAAATTATGAATTCTGCCGTTGAAAATGTAGTGGATCTAGCTAGTGACTATCACTTTTCTATGCGGGCCAAGAATGCTAAGGATATGGCGGCGGGAGCTGTTCTGGTCGTGTCAGGCTTTGCAGTTGTGACAGGGCTGATTATTTTTGTTCCCAAAATTTGGGATTGGATTTTTTAAGAATTTGAAAATCGGCGGTTATCCCCGATTTTCTGCTGTTTTAATGGAAATAATAGAGGTAAAATAATGACTTTTAAATCAGGCTTTGTAGCCATTTTAGGACGCCCTAATGTTGGGAAATCAACCTTTTTGAATCATGTCATGGGGCAAAAGATTGCCATCATGAGTGACAAGGCCCAGACTACACGCAATAAGATTATGGGTATTTACACGACGGATAAGGAGCAGATTGTCTTTATCGACACGCCGGGAATCCACAAGCCTAAGACGGCTCTAGGTGATTTCATGGTCGAAGCGGCTTATAGTACGTTGCGTGAGGTGGACACTGTTCTCTTTATGGTACCGGCTGATGAGGCGCGTGGTAAGGGCGATGACATGATTATCGAGCGCTTGAAAGTGGCTAAGGTACCAGTTATTTTGGTGGTCAATAAGATTGACAAAGTCCATCCAGATCAGCTCTTGGCGCAAATTGATGATTTCCGTCAGCAGATGGACTTTAAAGAAATCGTGCCGATTTCAGCCTTGCAGGGCAATAATGTTTCCCGTCTGGTTGACATCCTCAGTGAGAATCTGGAGGAAGGCTTCCAGTATTTCCCAGAAGATCAGATTACCGACCATCCGGAGCGTTTTCTGGTGTCTGAGATGATTCGGGAGAAAATTCTCAAGCTGACGGAACAGGAAGTTCCTCACTCAGTGGCGGTGGTTATTGAGAGTATGAAGCGGGACGAGGAGACGGACAAAGTCCATATCCGAGCGACCATCATGGTGGAGCGCGACAGCCAAAAAGGCATTATCATTGGTAAACAGGGAGCTATGCTCAAGAAGATTGGGAAAATGGCCCGTCGAGATATTGAAATCATGCTGGGTGATAAAGTCTATCTCGAAACCTGGGTCAAGGTCAAGAAAAATTGGCGGGACAAGAAGCTGGACTTGGCGGACTTCGGCTATAATGAGAAGGAATACTAAAAAACTCTTTTAAAAGAGTTTTTTAATGTAAACCAAAAATAGAGAGAAGGCAATCACAATGTCAGAGCAGTTAATTCAAAATAGTATTTATTCGACACCAGTAATATTTGATAAATATGAATGTTATAGTATTGGTGCAACAACCGTTAATAATTTGATGAAATCAAATATTATTAAGAATGTAAAACTAGAGAGAAGTATTGGGAATA
>NZ_KQ968977.1:363805-380368 GCF_001578725.1 Streptococcus sp. DD04 | reverse complement strand
AAGAATGTAAAACTAGAGAGAAGTATTGGGAATAAAAAACCAGATGTTTTAATTCTAGATGATAATAAGAACGTAATTATATATGTTGAGCAAAAGATACCAAGTAAATTTAAGAGTGCTAAGGATATTGAAGGTGCGATTAAACAAGAGATAGATGTCGCTAAAGCTTTGGGTGCACTTATTTATATTGTAAGCGACGGTGATTCTTTTATCTGGGTTAATCCTAAAACCGGGGAAAAGATTTTAGATGAGAATGGAAATGAAATTAATTTAGCAATAAAGCCAAAAGAAAATGGCAAACAAATTGTCAAGTTCATTAATGATATTTCATTATCTATTTCTGAAACAAATAATCAGATATTGAAAAAGGAATTTTTGGATCCTACTGATTTAGCTCAAAAGATTAATAGAATTTTAAAAAATTTAACTTTTGCATCAGCAAAGATGTCTTTATATACTTTTGTTGAGTTGTTTCTCTTTAAATATTTATCAGATATTGGTGTTTTAAATGGAGAAAATAGTTTTGAATACATTGTTTCTTTATATGAAATGGAAGGATATTCTACCGCCTATGTTTTAGGGAAATACCTAGAAGGTGCTAGAGAGACGATGGTTAAATTGTTTCCAAAAGGTATGGATGGGACAAGCATTATCAATGGTAAAGTTTTTCATATTGAAAGAGATGAACAAAACGAATTTGTCAGCGTAGATAATACGGATACAGTATTTAAATCTGTTATTTTAGAATTTGAAAAATATGATAAAAAACATGGAAAATTCTTAAATATAAGTAAAGACTTCAAGTCAAAACTGTTTGAAACTTTTATGAAAAATAGTGATGACAAGAGTGATATGGGGCAGTTTTTTACACCATTAAAAATAGTAGACGAAATGGTTTCTATGGTAGATATTTCTGAGGGAATGACTATTTGCGATCCTGCTTGTGGTGTTGGAAAGTTTTTACTTGAAGCAGTTGAAAAACGTATAGAAGATAGTTATAGCTACTCTAAAGGAAAGTTAACTTCTAAAATTCGATTTTTTGGCTATGACAAGATGATGTCTGAAAAAGACGATATCACAATTATTCTTGCTAAAGCTAATACGTTAATTTATTTTTCTGAATTATTCCAGCAAAATAATAGTTTTAAAGATGTGCAAACAATTGCGAAAACACTATTAAATGATTCATTCTACTTACATAAGAGTATGTTAGGTACTCTGGAAAAATTGGAAGAAAATAGATACGACCTAATTTTAGCAAACCCTCCTTACTACCAAAGTAAGGAAATGTCAGAACTGGCCAAAGCAACGGATATTTATAAGTATGGTGGTAGTGGTGTTGAAGCTCTCTTTTTAGAGTGGATTATGCGTTCCGTAAAACATGGTGGTGTAGCCAATATTGTTTTACCGGATGGTATTTTTTCTAATCATGCAAATAAAAAGTTAAAAGAAAAGTTAAAAGAACTCTTTTTTTATCGACGCTTTGATTTCTTTACCAGTAAACGCTTTTTTCAACACACCTAAAAAAACTTACATTATGACTATTCGTAAGAAAACAGAGAATGAGATTGAAAATAATATCGTACAAGATTATCCTGTTTTCACCTATATTGCAGGTAGTATTGGTGAAACCTTAGATGTTTATCGATTTGATTCTGAAGAAAATGACTTAAAGCAAGCTGTCATCAAGTATAATTATTACCGCCAATTTCAAGATAAAAATAATCTACAAGAACCGATTAAATCCTTTCTTTTAGATGATTCTAGACTAAAATTACTTCCGATTGAGGAATTAGATAGTAAGAAGAGTTGGATTATTGAAAATTGGTGGTCTGAGGAAGAAAAGATTGCTATTGGTCTAAAAAAAGAAAAACAAGTCGTTTCGATTGATGAGTTCCAAGCAATGATTGATGATATGATTTCTCTAATGCAGGATTTCAAGGAGGAGTTGGAATGGTTGAAGTAGTTCGGAAAACTATTGGTGAACTTTTTGAAACAGTTAGTGGTAAGTCAAAATATTCTTTGAAGTATATCACAGAGCATTTAGGGATTTATCCTGTATACTCTGCTAAAACAACTGGTGATATGACGAAAGGGTATATTGATACATACGACTACGATTTAGAGTGTTTACAGATTACTTCAAACGGAGCAAATGCTGGAACAGTACTTTATAGAGCGAATCAAAAATTTTCAGTTGGAGCAGATACAAGGATATATTTACTCAATGAAGAATATAAAAATAATATTTCTGTCAAATTTCTCTATTATATGCTTAAAAATCATCCAGAAATGCAAAATTTTTCATGGACAAATAAAGCATCTCTCTATAAATTACTTGATATTGCTATCGATATTCCAGTAACATTGGATAATCATTTTGATATTAAAAAACAGGAAGAGATTGTTCGTAAGTTTGAATTAATTGAAGCACGCAAAGCAGAATTAGCTGAAAAAATTGAGATAATCAAGTCTGTAAATGTAGATATTATGTCAGGAGAGACTCCTAAGACTACCTCAATTAAAGTTGCAGATTTATTTGACTTAACCATCTCAACAAATTCTTCCAAATTTACAAAAACATTTGTAAAAGAAAATTCAGGTGATATACCAGTTTATGGTGCTAGTAGTGATAATTTACCAAGTTATGGTTATGTGAAAGATAATGCTGTAATTGTGGACAAAGATGGAAAACGTGAATTTCCTGTTCGCTATTTTGAAAACTGCTTGACTTACAATATAGATGGTCTTGCAGGCTATATTTTTTATCACGAGGGTCGCTTTAGTTTAAGTGAAAAAGTACGCCCGTTAGTTATAAGAGAAGAATATGCGAGTGAGGTTAACCCTTTATACTTGAAACAAGTTTTAGAACCAATTTTTCGTTCCCATGTTAAAGGGAGAAAAGGAGAAAATGGTAAAAATGAGTATACGAAGCTAAATACCTCTATGATAGAAAATTTAGAGGTCGTGCTTCCTCTTACCTCTTCAGGAAAAATTGACCTTGAAAAGCAAAATCAGATTGTACAAAATTCTCAAACAATCCTTGAAATGAAAAAAAATATCGAGAAGCAAGGATATCAGTTTATTCAATCGAATCTGGACTTTAATTCGAATGGTGTTCCATGTATATATATATATAACCTTGGCTGAATTGTTTGATTTGAAACGTGGTTTTAGTAAATATACGAAAAAATATTGCTTGGATAACAAGGGGAAGTATCCTGTCTACTCAGCTAATAATTCTGTTCCTCTTGGATACCGAAATGATTTTGATTTTGATGGTTGTTATGCTATAATCTCTGTCAATGGTATAGCTGGAAAGATAACTATAATAAATAATAAGTTTTCTTTGAATGCTGATAGAATGATTTTAATTCCTAAACAGGAAAAAATAAACATTGATTATATTGCTTATATTTTAGAACCTCTTTTAAGACAACAGGTTAAGGGAAGAAGTGGTGAAAATGGTAGAAATGAGTATACCAAAATAGAAAGAAATGTAATTTTGGATACCAAAATTCCTGTTCCTTTCAATTGTTTTGGTGAAATTGATTTAGAGATACAAAAGGATATAGTAGAAAAAATTTATAAATTAAAAAATATAAAAACCATCTTAGGAGAAGAAGTAAAAAAATTATTGCAATTTGAATTGAAATTTTAAGAAGGAGGAACTATGCCTGAATTACCTGAAGTGGAAACGGTTCGGCGAGGTTTGGAGCGTCTGGTTGTTGGCAAGACGATTAAGCAAGTGCAGGTTCGCTATGCCAAGATGATTAGTACGGGAGTGGATAGTTTTGTTCATGACTTGCCAGGTCAGACGATTGAAAAGATTGGCCGTCGGGGTAAGTATTTGCTCTTTTACCTGACGGGTGGAGTGCTGGTTTCCCATTTGCGAATGGAAGGTAAGTATCTTTTTTATCCTGATGAGGTGCCTGAGCGCAAGCATGCTCATGTCTTTTTCCAGATGACGGATGGTGGGACGCTTGTTTATGAGGATGTTCGCAAGTTTGGGACCATGGAGCTTTTGAGAAAGGACCAGCTGGAGGCTTATTTTGCTGCTAGAAAGCTTGGTCCTGAGCCGACAGATTCGGACTTTCTTTTGCCACCTTTTGCAGCAGCTTTGAGTCGTTCCAAGAAGCCCATCAAACCCTATTTGCTGGAGCAGACCTTGGTCGTTGGTCTGGGCAATATTTATGTAGATGAGGCGCTTTGGCGGGCGTGCATTCATCCGACTAGACCAGCAGATAGTCTGAAGCCTGCTGAAGTGAAGCGCCTACGTGAGCAGATTATAGAAGTTTTGCAGCTTGGGATTGAAAAGAGAGGCTCGACCATTCGGACCTACCGAAATGCTTTGGGTGAGGATGGCACTATGCAGGATTTTCTGCAGGTCTATGGAAAGACTGGTCAGCCTTGTGCTCGCTGTGGCAGTCCCATTGAGAAAATCAAGCTAGGCGGACGCGGTACTCATCTCTGCCTTCATTGTCAAAAAGCGAGGTGATTTTCATGGCAAAAATTATCGGGATTACGGGTGGCATTGCCTCGGGTAAGTCAACTGTGACAGAGTTTTTGAGGCAGCAAGGCTATCAGGTCATCGATGCAGATCAGGTAGTGCATGAGCTACAGGAGCCGGGGGGCCGACTTTATCAAGCTCTTTTATCTACTTTTGGCTCAGCTATCCTACAGGAAGATGGACGCTTGGACCGACCCAAGCTGGGAGCTATGATTTTTGGGAATCCCGAACTCTTGGCGCAGTCTAGCCAGCTTCAGAACGAGATTATTCGAGAGGAACTAGCTCGTCGACGGGACTTGCTAGCAGAAACGGAAGCTGTCTTTTTTATTGACGTTCCCTTGCTGTTTGAGTTACAATATGAAGACTGGTTTGACCAGATCTGGCTGGTGGATGTGGCGGAGGAAACTCAGCTCAGCCGCCTCATGGCTCGAAATGCTCTTAATCTGGAAGAGGCTGAAAAACGCATAGCAGCTCAGCTATCTCTCCAAGAAAAACGCAAGAGGGCGGATGTGCTCATTGAGAATAATGGGGGTCTGGAGGAGACTTTGGCTCAAGTTGCTCAGCTTTTAAAAACAGAAAGAAGATGATTCTATCACGGTACAAGTAAATTGGAAACATAATCTGAAAATCGCTTGGTTTGGCAACTTCCTGACAGGTGCCAGCATCTCTCTGGTTACTCCTTTTATGCCCCTTTTTGTGGAGCAGCTAGGAGCGCGTGGTCACGAAGTGGAGTACTATGCTGGTCTTGGAATTGCCCTTTCGGCTGTTTCAGCGGCCTTTCTCTCTCCTGTCTGGGGCAGTCTGGCTGATCGCTATGGTCGTAAACCGATGATGATTCGGGCTGCTACGGCAATGGTCTTTACCATGGGAGGCCTTGCCTTTGTGCCCAATATTTTTTGGCTTTTATTCCTGCGCTTTCTCAATGGCGTTTTTGCTGGTTATGTTCCCAACAGTACGGCCTTGATTGCCAGTCAGGCTCCTAAGGACAAGACTGGCTATGCGCTGGGAACTTTGGCAACAGGTGTTGTTGCTGGCAATCTCATGGGGCCTTTGATTGGCGGAGTGATTGCTGAAGTCTTTGGTATCCGCAATGTCTTTCTGTTGATTGGCTTTTTCTTTCTGATTGCGACTCTGATGACGGTTGCTTTCATCCAAGAAGATTTTAGCCCAGTGACCAAGGAAGAGGAGATTGGCTTTAGAGAGCTAATACGTCAGATCAAATATCCTAAGCTGTTGATGAATCTTTTTCTGACTAGCTTTGTCATTCAGTTTGCAGCCCAGTCTATTGGCCCTATCTTATCCCTTTACATTCGGGAGCTAGGTCAGACAGACAATCTGATTTTTGTCTCTGGTCTGATTGTCTCTAGTATGGGTCTGTCCAGCATGATGAGTTCTAGCCTTCTGGGTCGGCTGGGAGATCGGATGGGCAATCATCGCCTGCTGGTTTTAGCTCAGTTTTATTCCATAATCATTTACCTGCTCTGTGCTCATGCAGCCTCCTCTCTTCAGCTCGGTTTTTACCGTTTCTTGTTTGGCTTAGGAACTGGAGCTTTGGTGCCGGGAGTCAACGCTCTATTGAGCAAGATTACGCCTAAGTTTGGAATTTCCCGAATCTTTAGTTACAACCAGATCTTCTTTTATCTGGGAGGTGTCATCGGCCCCATGTCTGGCTCGGCCATTGCAGCGACAGCAGGCTATCATTCAGTCTTTTATGCTACGGCCGGTTTAGTAGCAGTCAGTCTCCTCATCAACCTTTTTTGTTTTAGAAATTTATTGAAAAAGAAGGAAATCTAGTGCGCGTTAAAATTCATTTGAAATGCTCCAGTTGCGGCAGTCAGAATTATCTGACCAGCAAAAACATCAAGACTCATCCTGACAAGATTGAGGTTTTGAAGTATTGCCCCAAGGAAAGAAAAGTAACCTTACATCTTGAATCTAAATAGATTTTATGATAAAATAGATAGGATTTTAAGGAGTTTTGTTTATGTATAGCCTATTATTAACAATTTTAGTTATTTTATCAGCTTTTATTATTATTGCAATTTTCATGCAGCCAACCAAAAATCAGTCTAGCAACGTGTTTGATTCTAGTGCCAATGATCTCTTCGAGCGGTCTAAGGCACGTGGATTTGAAGCAGTCATGCAGCGATTAACGGGAGTTATGATCTTTTTCTGGTTGCTGATTGCCTTGGTATTGGCGGTATTATCTAGTAAATAAAATGGGCTCTGACTTTGTCTTGGCCTTTTTTTAAAGTCTAAAAGAGGATCAGTAAAGGTCAATAGACCAATAATGAATAGAAAGAAAGTATGAAATCAGAAATTATTGAATATTTAAAAGAAGGGCAGCAGGCCAGCGTAGATGAGTTGGCAGCTGCTTTGGGGAAAGAGTCTTCCAAGGCTTTTAGTAGCCTAGTTAAGACCATCTCCCAGATGGAAAGAAAACGCCAGATTCGTTTTGATGACAATGGGCGGATTGAGCTTTATGAGAAGAAAAAGCAGGAGCGTTTGACGCTCAAGGGTGTTTTTCATGCCCACAAGAATGGCTTTGGCTTCGTCACCTTGAATGAGGAAGAGGATGACCTCTTTGTCGGCCGTAATGATGTCAATCATGCTATTGATGGCGATACGGTGGAAGTAGTCATCACCAAGGTGGCAGACCGGATCAAGGGAACATCAGCTGAGGCTAAGATTATTGATATTTTGGAGCACAGCCTGACCACCGCAGTTGGCCAGCTGGTTTTGGATGAGGAAAAGCCCAAGTATGCGGGCTATATCCGCTCGAAAAATCAGAAAATCAGTCAGCCGATTTATGTTAAAAAGCCAGCTCTGGTCTTGGATGGTACAGAGGTACTCAAGGTCGCCATTGACAAATACCCGACTAAAAAACATGATTTCTTTGTAGCCAGTCTGGTCGATGTGGTCGGCCATATCAACGACCCTGGCATTGATGTATTGGAAGTGCTGGAGTCCATGGACATTGTCTCCGAGTTTCCAGAAAAGGTTCTAGAAGAAGCGGAGCGAGTCCCGGATGCACCGTCAGAGAGCGATTTTGAAGGACGTTTGGACCTGCGCGATGAGATTACCTTTACCATCGATGGAGCGGATGCTAAGGACTTGGACGATGCAGTCCATATCAAACGCCTGAAAAATGGCAACTTTGAGCTGGGTGTCCATATTGCAGATGTGTCCTACTATGTCAGAGAAGGCTCAGAGCTGGATAAGGAAGCCCTCAATCGAGCAACCTCAGTCTATGTGACCGACCGCGTGGTGCCTATGCTTCCAGAGCGTCTGTCAAACGGTATCTGCTCCCTCAATCCCAATGTGGACCGGCTGACCCAGTCGGCTATCATGGAGATTGATGCCAAGGGGCGCGTGGTCAAGCATACCATCACCCAGTCTGTTATCAAAACGACTTTTCGTATGACCTACAGTGATGTCAACGATATCATCGCAGGAGATGAGGAAAAAGCTGAGCAGTTCAAGGCCATTGTACCTAGCATTGACAGCATGGTACGTCTGCATGAGATTCTGGAAAGCATGCGTTTCAAACGTGGTGCGCTCAACTTTGACACGAATGAAGCTAAAATCATGGTCAACAAGGAAGGACGGCCAGTGGATATTGTCCTGCGTCAGCGGGGAATTGCCGAGCGCATGATTGAGTCCTTTATGCTGGTGGCCAATGAGACGGTGGCTGAGCATTTTGCCAAGCTAAATCTGCCCTTCATCTATCGGATCCACGAGGAGCCTAAGGCTGAGAAGGTGCAGAAGTTTATCGACTACGCTTCTAGCTTTGGGATTCGGATATACGGGACGGCTAGTTCCATGAGTCAGCAGGCTCTGCAGGATATCATGGAGGCGGTGAAGGACCAGCCTTATGAGGATGTCCTATCCATGATGCTTCTGCGCTCCATGCAGCAGGCTCGCTACTCTGAGCACAATCACGGTCACTATGGTCTGGCAGCGGAGTTTTATACTCACTTCACCAGTCCCATTCGTCGCTATCCGGACCTTCTAGTTCACCGGATGGTGCGGGATTATGGCAAGTCTAAGGAAATAGCAGAGCATTTTGAGCAAGTGATTCCTGATATTGCTAGCCAGTCTTCCAGCCGGGAGCGTCGGGCTATCGAGGCTGAGCGAGAAGTCGAAGCCATGAAGAAGGCTGAGTATATGGAAGAATTCATCGGAGAAGAGTTTGACGGAGTGGTCTCAAGTGTTGTCAAGTTTGGGCTCTTCGTCGAACTGCCCAATACGGTCGAAGGCTTGATTCATGTCACCAACCTGCCAGAGTTTTACAACTATAATGAGCGGACTATGACCCTGCAAGGAGAAAAGTCCGGCGTGGTCTTCAAGGTCGGTCAGCAGATTCGTATCAAGCTGGTCCGAGCGGATAAGGCTACGGGCGAGATTGACTTTGACTACCTGCCAAGTGAATTTGACCTGGTAGAAAAGACTAGCAAGACTGGCAGAGGCAAGTCAGGCAGAAAGAAACGTCGTGAGGATGATAAGCGCAGCCATTCTGCCAAAGAAAAAGGCTATAGAGATAAGAAAGATAAGAAGTCCAAGAAAGGTAAGAGCCAGAAGGCATTTTACAAGGAACTAGTCAAGAAAGGAGCCAAGCATGGCAAAGGGAGAAGGAAAGGTCGTCGCGCAAAATAAAAAGGCCAGATACGACTACACCATCGTAGACACCATAGAGGCTGGCATGGTGCTGACGGGGACGGAAATCAAGAGCGTCCGCGCAGCCCGTATCAATCTCAAAGACGGCTTTGCCCAAATCAAGAACGGTGAGGCCTGGCTCAGCAATGTCCATATCGCGCCTTATGAAGAGGGCAATATCTGGAACCAAGAGCCTGAACGTCGCAGAAAGCTGCTGCTGCATAAGAAGCAGATCCAAAAGCTGGAGCAGGAGACCAAGGGCACTGGTATGACGCTGGTGCCGCTCAAGGTCTATCTCAAGGATGGCTATGCCAAGCTCCTCCTGGGCTTAGCCAAAGGGAAGCACGACTATGACAAGCGCGAGTCCATCAAACGCCGCGAGCAAAACCGAGACATCGCAAGACAAATGAAGAACTTTAATACAAGATGAAAGATCGGGTGACCGGTCTTTTTTTATTTTAGGGAGCAAGTTTTCCAGTTATTCGATTGTCTTCGATGATTTTTCTAATTTTAAAAAAAGAAGTGAGCATAATAGTTGATAAGTAACCATCCAGATGATATACTTGTTCCTGTATCAGATACAAGTTTATGGAAAAGGAGTTTCTATGGATACAAAATTCTCAGTGGCTTTGCATATCTTGACAATGATTAGTGAGAGTAGGGAGACTTTGAGTTCGCAAAACTTAGCGACGAGTGTAGGAACTAATTCTAGCTATATCCGAAAAGTCATTACCTTGTTGAAAAATGCAGGTTTAATTATTTCTCATCAAGGTAAATCGGGCTACCAACTCGGCAAAACTCCTAAGAAGATGAGTTTACTTGAGATTTATTATGCGACACAAGAAGTTAAGCGCATTAGTTTGTTTCAAATGCATCAGAACGCTAATCAAGAATGTCCTGTCGGACAAAATATTCAAGAAGCGGTCTCGCCAATTTTCTCTAGTGCAGAAGCTCAGCTAGAAAAGGCATTGCTCCATCAAACATTAGATGATGTCATCAATAATTTATATAAAACAGCTAATCAAGTTCGAAACTGACTTGTAAAATCTTAGTTTTAAAAACAAAAATACAGTCTTGCACTTGATGCAAAGAAGATAAAGGATAGAAAAGAGATTATAATGAAAGCAGCACTACATACAAAATACGACAAAAAGAACATCAACCTTACGATAACAGAAATAGCAAAGCCTATCATTGCAGATAATCAAGTTTTGGTTAAGGTCACTGCAGCGGGAGTCAATCCTTTGGACAATATGATTTCCCGAGGAGAAGTTAAGATGATTGTCCCTTACAAATTGCCGCAAACAGCTGGAAATGAAGTTGTTGGAGTTGTTGAAGAACTTGGAAGCCGTGTCAGCAACTTCAAGCTTGGCGACCGTGTTTTTGCTCGCCTCCCACTTGATCATATCGGAGCTTTTGCAGAATATGTTGGCGTAGATAGTGAAGCCTTGGCAAAAGCCCCAGAATATTTGACAGACATAGAAGCTGCTGCGGTGCCTTTGACGGCTTTGACTATTATGCAAGCCCTTGAGCTTATGGGAGCTCAAGCTGGTAAAACAATCTTCATCTCTGGAGGTACAGGTGGTGTTGGTGGCATGGCGATTCCTATTGCTAAAGCAAAAGGCTTGAAGGTCATCACGAATGGTGCTGCCGTTAACTCTGAGCGTGTCTTGAACCTAGGGGCAGATCGCTTTATTGATTTCAAGACGGAGGATTATACAAAAACTGTCAGAGATGTGGACTATGTTTTGGATACACTTGGTGGTGCTGAAACAGAGAAGCAAATGTCTATCATAAAAAAAGGCGGACACTTGGTTTCTCTTCGAGCGATGCCAAATGGTGCTTTTGCTAAACGAATGAACTTGCCAAAATGGAAACAAATCTTGCTAGGACTTGCTGGTCGTAAGTTTGATAAAATGGCTGAGAAGTATGGTGTTCATTATCATTTTATCTTTGTTGAAAGTAATGGTGCTCAATTACAAGAAGTAGCAGATATTTTCAGTAAACTTGAAATCAAACCATCTATTGATACAGTTTACCCGTTTGATGAGGTGAATGCTGCTCTCGAAAAGGTTGCGAATGGACGTTCACGTGGGAAAACAGTTCTCAGCTTTGAATAATTAGAAAGAAGTTTATGTCTTACATTACAACAAAAAATCAATACATCTCTGTTGCCGGCAATCAAATTGCCTATCGTGAACTTAGCAAGGGTAAGTCTGACTTTCCGCTTGTTATGTTAGTTCACTTGGCTGCGACCTTGGACAATTGGGATCCAAAACTTTTAGATTTGATTGCGAAAGAGCATCATGTCCTTGTCTTAGACCTACCAGGTGTTGGGGCAAGTCAGGGAAAAGTTGCAACGACTATCCCAGGCATGGCAGAGCAAACCATCGCCATTATAAGTGATTTAGGTTACAATCGTATCAACCTTTTAGGACTGTCTATGGGCGGTATGATTGCTCAAGAAATAGTGCGTATGGATTCTGATTTGGTTAATTGTCTTATTTTGGCAGGAACTGGTCCTCGAGGTGGATTTGAAATGGATAAGGTTACCGGAAAAACATTCAAATATATGTTTAAAGCTGCCCTTGAGCGTATTGACCCAAAACGCTATATTTTTTACAATCATGATGAGCAAGGTAAAGTAGAAGCTTTGAAGATTTTAGAGCGTATGGGCGCGCGGACTGAGCAATTTAAGGACAAAGACATGAAAATTGCTGGTTTCTTAACGCAGCTCAAGGCAATCAAGGCTTGGGGCCAAGCTCCACAAGACGATATGAAATATATCACTCAACCAACCTTAATTGTGAATGGTGATAAGGATATGCAAGTCCCAACAGAAAATTCTTATGCTATGCATGAAAAGGTAAAAGGCAGCAAACTTCTTATCTATCCAAATGCTGGACATGGCTCCATTTTTCAATATGCAGATGACTTCTCAAAGGAATTGTTGAGGTTTTTGGCAGCATAAAATAGTCAAAATGGTAGGGTTAAAAAAAGGACATAGCAACTTTAATACAAGATAAAAGACTGGGCGACCGGTCTTTTTTAGGTTTCAACTCTGACTTGAGAATTATGCTATAATGGGAGGGAACAGGTCTGAGAATGAATGAGAAAAGGAGGAGAAAATGAAGAAGCAAGAAATATGTAAATGGAGTTGGTGCAGGAGGAAAATGATACGATGAGGAAGATATTAAAAAATCAGCGTGCTTTTCAATGTGTGTTAGCTAGTCTAATTCTCATCCCTTTTATTATAGTCGGTACTGTTGGATTACAACAGTTCTTTGAAAAAAAGAGTATTCCATTGAAACATATGATTCTATAAAGGAAAACGTATATTTTTGGGGAAATCAACGAAAATTCGTCTTAGTGCGTAGAGGTTCTTTTGGGAGTGGTACCTATCTTTATACAACCGAGCGGAAAGTGATGACAAATAAAGGTGGAGTTGATTTAACCGATAGAAAAAACATGCCCAAATCAGATTATTGGAAGATCCGTCTTTATGACTATAGAACAGAAGACTTAGCCGTTAAAGAAGTGGATCTAAACAAAGTAGTCGCAGACTATAATTCTAGTTTTTTTCCAATTGATTTAAAGATTTTTAGCTATCGTAATAATCCTAAGAACGTCATCAATATAGAAGTTAAAGATAATCAAGGTGATATGAAAACCTTTGTTTTAAACATTGATAGTGGAAAAGTAGAAGGAGAGTATCAAGAGCGTTCAGATATGTATGAAGCGGGTCCTTACTTTTATTATACAACACTGGATCAGTCTGCAAAAGATAAGGGGTATTTATTAGATCGTCTCATCAGTATTTATAGCGATTTTAAAGCAGAGGGGAAGGTTATTGATACCAACATCAATCTCTTTGAGGAATATCCTGAAATTGAGAAAAAAATAACTGAAAGAGATTGGATTCTTTATCCTCAAGAAGAATACGTGACTCCAGAGGAATGGTTTGACAAAGTTTTGTACTGGATGGCTCCTAAGGGAGAAGAGAAACTGACGATTTATGGTATAGATACTAAGGGTCAGGTTTCTGATACCCCACTCACAACTTATGCAGAATATCAAGCCTGGGTTCAAAAACAACGATCAGAAGGGAATATAAATGAAACGAATTGATCCTGACAGAATTAAGAGTAGACAAGCGTGAGTCCATCAAATGTCGCGAGCAAAACTGCGACATGACAAGGCAGTTGAAGAACTTTAATACAAGATGAAAGCTCTTCAGGACAAGCTGTCGTATAAGATACGGGGACTTAATTTATAAAATAAAACTTAATGTATGATATGAGCAAGAATTGACTACTGAATCATTTCTTGCTTTTTTGATAGTGATACATTGAATACCCTAGCACTTGTCAAGTCTGGCTTTTTCGAGTATGATAAAGACAGTTAAAATTTTGAAATTTGGCTTTCAGAGAAAGGATTTTTATGACAGAAGAATTACTAGCCTATAAACGTATGCCAGTGTGGACAGCTGAGACCATGCCCGAACTGGTCAAGAACAAACACAATACCAAAGAGGGAACTTGGGGTAAAATCACTGTTCTCAAAGGACGTCTTAAGTTTATCGAGATGTCAGAGGAGGGTGAGGAGCTGGTTGAGCACATCTTTGAGGCCGGTCAGGACAATCCTTTTGCCCAGCCCCAAGCTTGGCATCGAGTTAAAGCCTTGACGGATGATTTGGAGTGGTATTTGGAATTTTACTGTCGGCCTGAGGATTACTTCCCTAAGAAATACGGCAGCAATCCAGTGCACTCAGAGGTTTTGGAAGCCATGCAGACTGTCCACCCAGGACGGGCCTTAGATCTAGGTTGCGGTCAAGGTCGCAATGCCCTCTTTCTGGCTAAGAAAGGCTTTGAAGTAACGGCCGTAGATCAGAATGAGCTGGCACTGGAGATCCTACGTAGCATTGTGGAACAGGAAGATTTGGATCTGCCAGTGGGTAGCTACGATATCAACTCAGCTAGTCTAACCCAGACTTATGATTTGATCGTTTCCACTGTTGTACTTATGTTCCTGCAGGCAGAGCGGATTCCAGATATTATCCGCAATATGCAAGAACATACAGCGCTTGGCGGCTACAATCTTATCGTCTGTGCTATGGATACAGAGGACTTCCCTTGCTCTGTTCCCTTCCCATTTACTTTTAAGGAAGGGGAGCTTGCGGAGTATTATAAAGACTGGGAGCTGGTCAAGTACAATGAAAATCCTGGCCACCTCCATCGCCGTGATGAAAACGGCAATCGAATTCAGCTGCGCTTTGCGACTATGCTGGCTAAAAAAGTGAGATAAATTTTTTGAAGCTCAAGTCGGCTCTGCCAAAATCTCTAGTGAATTGCTTATAAATATTTTATAGCAGGATGTTTTCTGATAAGATAAAAAATAATAGCCTTTCCTCTAAATAAGATGGGGCTATTTTTTGTTTATCTGCTCTGATTCGAGAAAAAAGTAGAGGAAATATAGATTAGATAAAAAATATACATAATTTTGTGTAAACGCTTGCAAAAAGATTAGAAAGAGAGTATACTAAAGTAGGAATGTTAAGGTATTACGGTTTATGTTGTTTAGACTGGGAGTTGATTCCAGCCCCGCAGATAGTCAAAAGGAGATAGACTATGAAGAAAATACTGCTCAGACTAATGTTCCTTGCAATGTTAGTTGCTCTTTTGCCTGTTCATGTGGCACAAGCGTGTTCTGCTTTTATTGTCGGTAAAGATCTGACAGCAGATGGCTCTACTCTATTTGGTCGGACAGAGGACTATCCATACGCCCCTGACGGTGGTCGGCACAATCAAAACTATGTAGTTGTGCCAGCTAAGACCTATAAAGATGGCGATAAGATAGAAGATGAGTCAAATGGCTTTACCTATCCGCATTTGGCGAATGAAATGAAATACACAGCTGTCTACGACTCTGATCGTGACAACGGAAGTAACGGAAACTTCGCTGCGCATGGCTTTAATGAACTTGGTGTAGCTATGACAGCGACCGTTTCAGCAACACCAAATGATAAAGTGCTAAAAGAAGATCCACTTGTAAAAGATGGTCTTCCAGAAGCATCATTAGTTGACCTTGCTTTGCCTCGTGCAAAAACAGCACGTGAAGTTATTGAGACAGTTGCGAAAGTTCTGGATGAAAAAGGATCAGCAGAAGGAAATATAATCGTTGCAGCAGATAAGAATGAACTGTGGTACATGGAAATCCTGTCTGGTCACCAATACGTAGCTATCAAGTTCCCAACGAATAAGTATGCTGTCTTTGCAAATACTTACTATCTTGGTCACGTTGACTTGAACGATAAGGAAAATGTCATTGCTTCTAAAGACGTGGAAGAAGTAGCTAAAAAAGCAGATAACTATAAGACTGATAAAGATGGCAACTTTATGATTGCTAAATCTTACGGACCTGATGAATACATGGAACGTAACCGTTCACGGACCTATGCAGGTATCAAGTGGATGGATCCACAAGCAAAAGTAAATTATGACGATGAAGCTTTTGATCTCTTGCGCGAACCAACTGATCCAAATAAGAAATACACAGTTCATGATGTGATCGCGGAACAAAGAAATCGTTTTGAACACTTGCCAGAATATAAAGCAGATGACTTAGTTGAAGTCGGTAAGAAGATCGATGGCAATGTCTACAAATATACGCTAGGTAACGAAAACGTAATCGACGCCCACGTTTATCAAATCAAACCAAACCTACCAAATGCCTTTGGCGGTGTTATGTGGCTGGGTCTGGCACAAAGTCGCAACACACCATATGTACCATTCTATGGTAATGTAGAAGATACTTACGAAGCTTTCAAGAACCGTTCTACTAAATATGACGGAAAATCTTGGTATTGGACTGTTTGGCATATTGACCAAATGGTTATGAAATATCCAGAAATCTTTGGTAACAGTATCCAAGAAAAATGGAAAGAAAAAGAAGCTGAATGGGATAAAGAACAGACCGAACGTGATGCCAAATATGCAAACTACACAGATGAACAAGCCAAAGCCGCTGGACCAGAAGTGACGAAGGAAGCCTTGGAACGCTCAGAAAAAATCTTTAAGGAAATCAAAGCAGTCGAAGCAGAGATGGAAGAAAAGATTAAGAAGGAAAAAGGTAAAGATGCAGATCTTGTTTATGAAGGTTATAACAAAGCAAACTTGTTAGCAGAATACAAAAATAGCAAGAAAGACGGTCAATCAGATCAATCTGAAACCAAGAGAAACGACTCTAATCAGTATGGTATGTTACTGATTATCGCTTTGGTTGTGATTATTCCTGGATTTATTGCATTCAGACGATCTAACAAGAAAAAAGATCAAAACTAAATTTTAAACTCAAGCCAGAAATGTTGATTTCTGGCTTTTTTAGATATTTATCTTTTT
>NZ_KQ968977.1:359180-362402 GCF_001578725.1 Streptococcus sp. DD04 | reverse complement strand
CCATCTTTTTAAGAAAAAGTCAATTGGCTAGTTATCAAAAAAATTGAGAATAGATTTCTTGAAACCGCTTGCATTATAATATTATAAATAGTATACTAAGTGTGGTATTACAATTCTACAAAAAATATACAAAATAAAGGAGAAATGTATGAAAAAAGTACTTTTTCGTTCACTTCTTGCTCTCTTGACGATTTTCCTGCTTCCTTTTCAGATAGTAGAGGCCTGTACAGGCTTTATCGTCGGCAAGAACTTAACAACAGACGGCTCAACTCTTTATGGCCGGACAGAAGATTTGGAGCCAAATCATAACAAGGTCTTTCTGGTTCATGAGCGAAAGACTAATGCAGCAGGCGAAAAATTAGTCGATCAGGTCAATGGGTTTGAATGGACCCTTCCTGCCGAAAGCTATAAATATACTTCTGTTTCAGATGTGACCCCTGCAGATGGAATCTACGATGAGGTTGGTTTTAATGAGTATGGTGTCTCCATCTCAGCGACTGTCTCAGCTAAGGCCAATAAGGCTATTCAAAAGGTGGATCCTTATGTGGAGAAGGGATTGGCCGAGTCTATCTTAACCACTGTAGTCCTGCCTCATGTCAAGACGGCTCGCGAAGGGGTAGAGCTGATGGGGAAAATTGTAACTGAGCAAGGTGCTGCTGAGGGCAATATCATCACCATCGCAGATAAGACCGGCGTCTGGTATATGGAAATCTTGTCTGGGCACCAGTATGTAGCGATTAAGTTTCCAGATGACAAATACGCAGTCTTTCCTAATACCTTCTTCTTAGGCAGTGTCGACTTTGCTGATACAGAAAATGTTATTGCCTCTGAAGGTGTAGAAGAAGTAGCCAAGAAGGCCGATTCTTATAAGGAAATCGACGGGAAATTCCACATTTCTCAATCCTACAATCCGCCTATGGCAGAAGCAGACCGTTCTCGCGCTTGGGCGGGGATTACCAGCCTAGATCCGGAGGCACCGATTTCTTATAACGATGCCTACTTTGATCTCATGCACAGCACGAATAAGAAAATCTCAGTGGCTGATGTCATGAAAATGCAGCGCAACCGTTTTGAAGGTACTCAGTTCAAGCCTTTAGATCAGATGGAACTGGACGGTAAGGGCATCCCTCAGCGCGGTTCAGTAGATCCCGTTTACAAATATCCACTAGGCAATCCGAACGTTATGGAAGCCCATGTTTTCCAACTCAAAGACAATATGCCTGCCAGCATGGGTGGCGGTACTATGTGGCTGGCAGTAGGCAGTCCGCGTTTCTCCCCTTATCTTCCTTACAATGGTAATATCACAGATACTTACGGTGCTTATAAGGTCAACACAACTAGCTACAGTCCAGACTCTTGGTACTGGGTTGCATCCCATATCTATGACATGGCGGCTAAACATCAGGATCTCTTTGGCACTTCTATCCAGGATAAGTGGAAGGCTTTAGAAGCCAAAATGATTGAAGAACAGGCCGGTTTGGACCTTGCCAATGCGGGATTAGAAGATTCATCTGCTCAAGTGACTGCTGAAAGCATAGCCAGAGCAGAAGCTGTATTCAAAGAAATGAAAGCTCTGGAAGCAGAAATGGAAGCTAAGATTAAAGAAGCTGAGACAAAACCGTCTGATTCCAGCAGTTCATCATCTAGCTCTTCTGCAGAGACGAGCACTTCTTCCAGCAGCTCATCTACCTCCAGCACCAGCAGTTCCAGCTCCCAATCTTCTACTGATCAGCAGGTTATTGATAGTTTGGTAGACGATGCGACAGGTATCAGTCTGAAAAATGCTGACTTGGTCAAGGCCGGCCTGAAACTATCTGTGACTAAAGTAAACACAGACGACCAAAATGCAGATACTTATGACATCAAGCTGACAGACCAGCAAGGTCAGCCAGTCCATCAGGTCAGCCCTACTCTGGTGACCATGCCAATCCGCAAGGGAGCGACTGTAGAAGGAGTCTATGACCTTAAAGACGGCAAGCCAGCTGAAAAATTTGAGTTTACTGTAAATGAAAATGGAACAGTCCATTTCACGACAAGCCATTTTTCAAGCTATCAAATTCAATATAAAAAACCAAGCCCTGATGTTAAAAAGACAAGCAAATTCTTACCATCCACTGGTGAACAAGTCACATTCTTAGGAATTATTGGTGTTATTCTTTTGGGTGTTGTTATCTACGTTTTGAAAAAATCTAAAAAGAAATAGAAGCCAGAAATCCCCTCAATCGAATGATTGAAGGGATTTTTACAAATGATGAACTTACTAGATTTTTTAGTTCACACATATTCTGAGTGAAGCTAAGCCTATAATAAAAAATAAACTGAATGCCTATCTCAATACCACTGACTGTAGTCGTAAGTATTGAGGATGATGTCAGTGATTTCTTCCGGACTTTCCTGAGCACCGCTTGTAATCCAGAGAGAGACAATTCCCTCAATGCTGGATAGGAAAATCTCCAGAGCATATTTCTCTGGGACTCGGAAATTTTCTCGGAGAAAGGCCTCGGTACTGGCAGTTTGTTGCTCGCTGAGGATAATGCTAGTCATGAATTCTCGAATGGTTTCCCGAAAGTTGATATATTTGCTCTTTGCCACGGCATTGATCAGGCGCTCATTTTCCTTGAGATTTTGGAAATTTGCCATCATCAGCTCTCGGGGAGATGTTGCATGTTCTTCAAAAAGGCTGCGCAGCTGGGAGATAATTTCCTCTTTGAGGCGCTCCATCATATCATACTTATCAATGTAATGCAGATAAAATGTTCCGCGATTAATACCGGCTCGCTTGCAAAGTTTACTGACAGAAATATTTTCAAATTTTTCTTCTGAAAGCAGCTGGATTAGAGCTTCCTTGATGTCTTCCTTGGTGGATGTTTGGCGTTTTTGGGCCATCTTTGCTCCTTTTTATTAAATCAACACTTTGTTGATTTTTGACTATTGCAATTCACTTGTTTCCATTATATAATATCTTTGATAAATAATCAACATGTTGTTTATTTAATAAAAAATCTGCTAGTTATAAAGAATGAAAGGGTGAGGGAATGGCTTATATTGAGTTGAAAAATAGTTTTAAATGCTATCAAACAGGCGATACAGAAATTATTGCGAACAATGATATTTCTTTTGAAATTGAAAAAGGAGAGCTGGTCATTATTTTGGGGGCTTCCGGTGCCGGCAAGTCAACCGTCCTCAATATCTTGGGAGGCATGGATACCAATGATGAAGGGC
>NZ_KQ968977.1:354774-358750 GCF_001578725.1 Streptococcus sp. DD04 | reverse complement strand
GATAGGCGGCCAGAACATTGCTGATTACACTTCTCATCAGTTGACTGACTACCGCCGCAACGATGTAGGCTTTGTCTTTCAGTTTTACAATTTGGTTCCCAATCTGACAGCCAAGGAAAATGTGGAGCTAGCTTCTGAAATTGTCAAGGATGCCCAGGATCCGATAGCGGCTTTGACGGCGGTTGGTTTGGAGAAACGAATCAATAATTTCCCCGCCCAGCTCTCAGGTGGAGAGCAGCAGCGGGTTTCTATCGCTCGGGCAGTGGCCAAAAATCCTAAGCTTTTGCTCTGCGATGAGCCGACCGGAGCCTTGGATTATAAGACTGGTAAGCAGGTTCTTCAGATTCTTCAGGACATGTCCCGCAAGCAAGGGGCGACCGTCATCATCGTAACCCACAACGCTGCCTTGGCTCCTATTGCGGATCGGGTTATCCGTATGCACGATGCCCGAATCCAGTCCGTTACTCTAAATGCTAGGCCTCAGGATATTGCCAGTCTGGAATATTAGCGGGGTGAGTAGATGAGAAAATCAATTCTTAATAAAGATATCTGGCTCTCCTTTCGTCAGTCAAGAGGACGCTTTATTTCTATTATGAGTCTGATGATGCTGGGCGCTTTTGCTTTGGTTGGGCTCAAGACATCTGGTCCTGATATTGAGCGGTCTGCCAGTCGCTATCTAGCCAGTCTTAACACCATGGATTTAGCTCTTATTTCTGACTATGGGATTAGTAAGGAAGACCAAAAAGAGCTAGATGAGCTAGATGGTGTTCAGGTGGAGTACGGTTATTTTACAGATGCTGTGATTGGTGAATCCTACCAAGCCCTTCGGGTCTTTTCTAAGCCAGATAATATTTCTAAATTTAAGCTGGTTTCTGGTAAATATCCAAGAAATGACCGAGAAATTGCACTGCTCAGCTCTTTTCAAGATCGTTACAAAATCGGAGATAAGATTACTGTAAACGAAAAGAGTGGCGGAAATCAACTTCTGACTCAGCACAGCTTTACCATTACTGGTTTTGTAAACTCAGGAGAGCTGGGTTCCACTGTTAATTTTGGCAATACCAATGTTGGAAATGGGACCTTGTCTGGCTACGCCCTTGTGCTGCCTCAAGCTTTTGATAGTCAAGTCTATACTCTTGCCCGTTTGACTTATATGGATTTAAAGGGATTGAATTCTTTTGGACTTAACTATCGGACCAAACTGGAAAAGCATCAAAAAGACTTGGAAAAACTGGTCGCAGATAATGCAGAAAATCGTTTAGAAGAAATCCAGTCAGCAGCTAAGAAGAAGATTCAGGACGGTGAGGCCGATTTGCAAAAAGCTCAGCAAAGTCTAATAGATGCTGAACATCAGCTGGCGGATGGGCAAAATCAAATCAATCAGAAACAAACTGATTTAAACAAGGCTCAGGCACAAATTGCTGAAAATGAAGGAAGACTAAGTCAGGCTGCCACCCAGCTTGCTGAGGCTGAACAGGTACTTGCCGCTTCAAAAGCTCAGCTGGATGCAGTAGCTCCGCAAATTGCCGCAGGTCAAAATCAGCTGAATCAAAACAAGGCACAATTAGATGCGGCACTTGCATCCCTGATGGCAGCTCAGCAAATCTTAGAGGGCAAAAAGGCGGACTTGGATACAGCCCAAGCTAGTCTCAGCCAAGGTCAGGCCGAATTGGAAGCTGCCAAATCTCAGCTTCAGGCGCAGCTTGCGGCTATTGAGGCTCAAGGTGGCAATCCTGCTGATTTTCCGAAAATTGCTGCTGCCCAGCAAGAAATTGCCACTAAGGAAACAGAATTGGCTGCTGCCCAGCAGGTACTAGAAGCTGGCAATGTCCAATATCAGACGGCACTTACAACCTATCAAGCTCAGGAAGCTTCCTATCAATCTGGCTTAAGCCAGTACCAAGAGGCTACCGCCCAGTTTGAAAGTAAAAAAGCGATCTATAATGCTGGCTTAAATCAATATCAGACAGGATTAGCCAGTCTTGAAAGTAAAAAAGCTGAATATCAGTCTGGCGTCAATCAGCTGGCCCAAGCCAAAGAACAGTTAGCAGCAGGTCAGCAGCAGATTGACCAAGCTCAAGCAAGCCTAGATGAGAAAAAAGCTAAGTTTGCTCAGCAAAAGGGAGAGGCAGAGAACAAGATTAAAACGGGACAGGCAGAGATTCAAAAAGCTAAAGAAGAAGCTGCTGGTCTATCGCTTCCAAGTTACCATGTCTATACCCGACGCAACTTTCCGGGAGACACAGAGTATCAGATAACGGCAACTCGTGCCAGCGGTATGTCCTCGGTCGGAAATGTCTTTCCAATCGTACTTTACTTGGTGGCAGCTTTGGTAACCATGACGACGATGACACGTTTTGTGAGTGAGGAGCGCATGAACGCAGGAATTCTTCGGGCCTTGGGCTACGAAAACAGAGACGTCATCAAAAAGTTTGTTGTCTATGGCTTAATTGCAGGTGTCCTGGGAACGATTTTGGGTATTCTTGCTGGAACCTACTTTCTGCCCTATATCCTTGGGAAGTCACTCTTCCAAACCTCGACTTACCCAGCGATTAGACTAGATTTCTACTGGCAAATTAGTTTGGCTGCCCTAGTTCTTTCTTTTATCTGCAGTGTTGTACCAGCACTTTACATTGCTCACAAGGAGTTGAAAGAAAAGCCAGCTCAGCTGCTTTTACCCAAGCCTCCAAGCAAGGGTTCAAGCATTTTATTGGAAAAAATCGGTTTTATCTGGCGTCGTCTCAGCTTCGCTCAAAAAGTGACTGCCCGCAACATTTTTCGCTACAAGTTGCGTATGTTTATGACCATCTTTGGAGTGGCTGGTTCTGTCGCTTTGCTCTTTGCAGGACTAGGCATCTCTTCCTCTCTGGGAGGAATTGCAGAGCGGCAATTCGGGGAAATTTTTCAGTATGATATGATTGTTGTAGAGAAGAATCGCAGCAGCCAAGCAGAAGAACAGGATCTGATCCAAGCCTTGAAATCAGACAAAGTATCTGGCTCCCAAGGCATTTACCGTGAGACTTTTACCAAAACCATCAAGGGTCTCAAAGATGAGCAGTCCATTGCTATGTTTGTGTCAAAAAACAATGACTTTAAAGGTTTTATGGAGCTCTATGATAGTCAAAGTGGGCAAAAATTGACTCTTTCAGATAATGGCATTGTTCTTTCAAGAAAACTGGCGACTGTTTTAAATGTATCGGTCGGAGACAGCATTGAACTGACATCTGATGAAGGGAAGGCCTACAAACTAAAGGTTTCAGGTATCTCAGAAATGTATGCAGGCCACTTTCTTTTCCTGAATCAAACCTATTATGAAAAGGTTTTTGCCCGAGATTTTGCGATTAATGCCTATCTAGTCAAGCTCAAAAATCCTTCAAGCAAGAATATTCAGGCTAGAGCTGCTGATTTTATGAAAGAGACCGGTGTTCAAACTGTCGTACAGGATATTGAAGTGATAGAGTCGATTAATGCAGCTGTCAAGTCTTTGGGCTTGGTCATGCAGATTCTAACTCTGGTCTCCATTCTCTTGGCAGTGGTCATCCTTTATAATTTGACGACGATCAATGTCTCTGAGCGGATTCGAGAGTTGTCTACCATCAAGGTACTGGGTTTCCATAACAAGGAGGTAACCCTGTATATCTATCGTGAAACGATTGTCCTCTCACTGATTGGCATTGTGGTCGGAATCTTTGCTGGGAAGACGCTTCACAGCTTTCTGTTGCAGATGATTGCACCGGACAATGTTCTTTTCAATCCAGAAGTGTCCTTTACGGTTTACCTGATTCCAGTCATTTCCATCATGGGTATCCTAATCCTTTTAGGTTATATGGTCAATTACAATCTCAGACGGGTAGATATGCTAGAAGCTCTCAAGTCGGTGGATTAATATTCGTATATAACTTCCCTCAATGTTTAGGCTCTTTGTCAACTGTAGTGGGTTGATGTCAGCTAATATCTGGAGAGGACCGAATTGGTT
>NZ_KQ968977.1:353350-354299 GCF_001578725.1 Streptococcus sp. DD04 | reverse complement strand
CCAATGTTTTTTGAGTGGAAGTTTTTTTGATCTTTGTTATAATATTTCTTGTATAGAAAGAGAAAGATACGATGAAAAGAAAAATTGCTTTATTGTCAGATGTTCATGGCAATGCGACGGCTCTGGAGGCCGTCTTGGCTAACGCAGAGAGTCAGGGAGTGACGGACTACTGGTTTTTGGGTGATCTGCTCATGCCAGGGACTGGTCGGCGTAATATTCTGGACAGACTGGATCAGTTGCCCATCAGCCTACAGGTTCGGGGAAATTGGGAAGATAGCCTTTGGCGTGCCCTGCACGGCAAGCTGGACTTGTCTCGCCCTAGCCATCTTTACTTGACAAGGCTCTGCCATTTTATCTTGGAGGAAATTCGTCCAGAAGAAATTGACCGTATGCAAGATTTACCTCTGCAAGTTTTGACAGAAGTAGAAGGTTTGAAAATTGCAGTCAGCCACCACTTGCCGGATAAAAACTGGGGTCGGGAGCTGATTCATATCGGTGAACAGGCCGATTTTGACCGACTCTTTGAGGGAAATGAAGCGGCCATTGCCATCTACGGCCACATCCACCAACAATTCCTTCGTTATGGGACGGGTGGCCAGCTGGTTATCAATCCAGGCTCAATTGGACAGCCCTTCTTTTTGGATGCGACTTTGCGGCAGGATCTGCGAGCCCAGTATGCTATCATCGAAATTGATGAGACCGGTCTGAAGGATGTAGACTTGTGTAGAGTCGCCTACGATGTTGAGCAGGAGTTGGAAATAGCGCGTGAGCTCCAGTTGCCCTATTACGAAATTTATGAGGAAAGCATAGTCAATGGCATTCATCATACCCACAATCACGATCTCTTGCGAGAAATCAGTGAGCGGGAAGACTATTTTGCCTCGGTTAAGGAGTTCTTGAGAGACCCTTTATAAACTTGCAGCGCCTGTAGAAAAATGTTTCTTTTGTC
>NZ_KQ968977.1:316667-352258 GCF_001578725.1 Streptococcus sp. DD04 | reverse complement strand
TTAAATAAGCGGTCGAAGATTCTTGCATCGACCGCTTTATCTATTGGTATGATTCTAAAATCCTCCGCCACTGCCTCCGTGACTTCTGCCTGATGAAGACGTATGTGTGCTGCTACCACCAGAACTAGAGTTGCTGCTAGGTTCTGGTTTTGGTTGCTTGCTTACCTTTGAGAAGAGGAAGAATTCTTGAGAATTGGTAATCTGAAGGCTGTTTTTCTTGATGTAATCAGCGGCTCCGGTTTGATAATGGACGGATTTGAGCTGACCTTTCATTCCTGTTACGATGAGATAGGCGATACCAAAACCGATAGCCAGAGCCCCAGGAATCCAGTACCAATCTAAAGGTTCCTTGGGGAGATTATGCACATCATAAGGCTGTCCTTTTCTGGCTTGCGTCAGAAAGTCATCGCACTGCTTAGCGTAGGTTGTAAAAGCAGCATTGTAGTCACCATCTTTTAAATCAGGCAAGAACTGCTTTGATAGATAATCTAAGCCAGCATCGGTAAAAGCAGTGATGCCGTAGCCTGTTGTTGAAATGTGCCATTTTCGTTCTGTCATACTGACTAAGAGAAGAAGACCATCGTGGTTTTTCCCTTGGCCGTAGCCATTGTAATCGAAGTAATCATCTGCAAAGTCTTGGGCGCTCTTTCCTTCCAGACTCTTGACGGTTACGACAACGACATCACATTTTTGGCGCTGACTAATGTCTTCGAGCTTTTCTAGCAAGACTTTTTCTTGCTCTGGCTTCAGCAAGTCGGCATCATCTACCAGTAACTTATTGGCTGATGAATCGAGAAGCTTGACTACCTTATTGAGATAATACCGGACACAGCTATAATTGTTTTCACCGCTCTCAAAAGCTTCCCAAAGTATGTCGTCACTCTTTTCGCCTAGCTTTTCTTCAGCATTTCCAGCATAATAGACGGTCCACTCGTCCTTTTCCTCATCGACAGCAAGGAGAACGCCTTCGGCTGTCCCTGCAGTTTCTTGATAAATCTTTTCAGCATAGGCTTGAATGCCATCTTCACCTGCTGACTTGGCTGCCAGAAAGTAGACTTTGAAGTGATAGCGCTCATCAATCTCTTTGGCTGCTTTATTAATCTCGGCAATTTCCTCACTGGAAAAAGCGGAGACTTCATCGCGAATATAGCTGGTTTCTTCTTCTGCACAGACGGTTCCAATCATGAGCAAGGAAAGCAGAAGGGTTGTCAGTAAAGTTATGAATTTCTTCAACATAGTCTGATCCTCCTTCTCACAGTAAGTTGATTAGCCATGCTGCCGCATAACTAACTAAACTTGCCGCCACGCCAATACCAATCAGCCAACGTCTATAAGCTTGTTTGTCTAATGGCAGGTCGCCGACGAATTTACCAGTTTGACCATTCATGGCAAAGACAAATTTTTTACCATGCCAAGTTGTATTTAAGATCCAAACTGGATAAAGCACATACTTGGTCGAGCCATTTTTTAGTCGGATATTTGATGATTCTGCAACAACGGTATCGAAATTGGTGACCGTGTTTGCAAAGACAGTTTCTGTACTTTGCTTGACACGGCGATTGGCACGAGAAAGACTTTCCTCAGCACCAACATCATACTTGTCTGCCAGATAACCTGCTAAGTATGCAGTCTGAAAATTAACAGCTTCTGAAAAATCAAAGGGCTCAATGGATTCCATCAATTGATTATCTAATTTGCTTGAACCATCAACTGGGATTCGCTCAAAACCTAACTGACCAGAACGAAGAACAGAAAAGTAGTTCGTTTCAGTATAGTTGTAGTCCTTGTCACTCCAGCTTCTCACTCTAGTGGCTTGATACTGAATATCAGCATCCGCTTCTGTATCAAAAAGCCAGAATGGGACATAAAGTCCTTTGACTTCATCAATGTGATTTTGGTCTTTAAAGACCTTGGGAAGGAGGATTTTCCCCATAAGGTGTTTACTTAGTTTTTCTTTGGCTGCTTTTTTGTCCAATTTAAAAGGAATGACATAGTCTGGCTTTAAATCACCAGAAAAGCGTCCCATCATAACGACAGGATTGTCACAGAATGGGCAGGATGTGGCTGCCGTTGATTCATCAGCGACGATTTCACCGCCACAAGACTTACAGACATAGACGGACATGTTATCTGTCTCGCCGCTTTCCCATTCACCACCAGCTTGAGAAGTCCAAGTCAAATCTTCACCGGCTTGGTTTTTTAAAGCTTCATCTAATGCCTGCAAACTATCCATATCCAACTCGGTATCACAATAAGGACACTTCATTTTTTGGATAGAACTGTTAAATTCAAGAGCACCGCCGCAATTCGGACATTTATATTCTTGTAATTCTGCCATGATGACCTCCTTTCTACTGTCACCTGTCTATGAGATAGAGAAAAAAGTTTTAAATAAGGTCATGTTCATCGAAAACATTACCACATTCAGGGCAGAATTTTGGTGGATTGTATGGATCTTCAGGCTGCCAGCCACAGTTGCTGCAACGGTATTGGCGCTTGGCTTCAGGTTTCGGTTGGCCACAATTTGAGCAGAATTTGCCCTTGTTGACAGTGCCACAAGAACAGGTCCAACTGTCTTGAACAGGTTTTGGCGAACCGCATTCGGGACAGAATTTCCCAGAAGCTTCATGTCCATTTGGGCAAGTCCATTTATCTGTTGGACTTTGAGAAGCTGCAGACGCTGCTTGTGCCTGTTGTTTGGCAGCTTGTTCTTGTTGTCCCATGGCAAAAAGATTTTGAGCATTCATACCGCCGCCCGCGCCTGTAGCCATGCCTAGTCCCATGAAGCCAGTCATAGCACCGCCAGGATTATTAGCGGCTGCTTTCATAGCATCTGCCTGTGCTCCAACCAAAGTAGCAGCTGCCATTGTTGTATCTTTCATAATGGCCGTACGTTGCGCTTGCTTGATCATTTCAGCATCTTCTTCTGGAAGAGTGACAGAACCCAGAGCTACGCTAATGACTTTCAGCCCACGGAGCTCGCCCCATTTGCTAGATAAGGCTTCGTTCATGGCATTTTCTAGCTCTGTATTGTGGCTCACGATTTGATTTGGCCGCAATTCTAAGTCAGATAATTGTGCAAAAGCTGGTTGAAGAGCGCTGATAAATTCAGTTTTCAGTTGTGATTCGAGTTCTTCCCGCAGATATTCTCTTTCTACGTTTCCGCAGACATTGGTGTAGAAAAGAAGCGGGTCAGCAATCTTGTAAGAATAAACGCCAGAGCAGCGGACAGAAACATCTATATCCAGACCGATTTTGGAGTCCACTACCCGAAATGGAATTGGGTTTGGGGTGCCAAACTTATTATCGATAAGTTCTTTGGTATTGAAATAGTAAACACGCTGGTCTTTGCCTGTATCACCACCATAAGTAAACCGTTTACCGATTTGTTTGAAGGTTTCCTTGATGGATTCCCCTAAATTGCCTGTAAAAATGCTAGGCTCACTAGAAGTATCGTAAGTAAATTGACCAGGTTCAGCACAGACTTCAACAATTTTTCCTTGTTCGACAATCATCATACATTGACCGTCTGCCACAGCAATTCCAGAGCCGTTTGAAATAATGTTGTCGTTGCCCTTAGTGTTGGAAGAACGTCCAGATATTTGTTTTTGCCCTTTGACCACCATAACGGACTTGTCCATGGCATCACAGTAAAAGAATTCCTTCCATTGGTCGGCTAAGACGCCTCCTACGGCGCCAATTCCTGCTTTAATAAGGCCCATAAGAATCTCCTTTCTTTTTACAAAACACGCTGATTGGCTTAATTAAAGATTACTGATAAATCACCTCATCTCTTTTGGCAGTGAATTTTGAGTATAGCAAAAAATCGTGTGCCGATGAACACACTTTTATATTTTCTAATTTCATAATTTGCTTGACTCGAAGTTTTTGAAAACGCTTTCCTATATAAACTATTATATCATATTTTGGGAAGATTACAATAATTTATAGGAGAAAACATGCAGACAGGATGCAAAAGTGGAGACAAGAATATATAAGTAACACTTGAAGTTACAACGTTTTTAATATATAATAAAGGAGAATAAGAGCAGAGAGGAGAATGAAATGCAAATTTCTAGCCGTTTTACTATGGCGACTCACATCCTAGTGGTTATCGCTCTAGAATGTAAAAATGAAAAAATAACGAGCGATTTGTTGGCAGGCAGTGTCGGAGTCAATCCAGTTATTATCCGCAAGACCTTGTCCCAACTTAAGAAGGCTGGCTTGATTACCGTTGCCCGCGGAACAGGAGGAGCAGAGCTTGCTAAGGATTTAAAAGATATCACGCTCTTGGATGTCTATCAGGCAGTAGAATGCCTGGGCAAGAGCGGGCAGCTCTTTAGTTTCCATGATAAGCCTAATCCAGACTGTCCGATCGGCAAGAACATTCACACTGTTTTAGACGACCGCTTGGCTGCTATCCAGACAGCCATGGAAGCAGAATTAGCTCAAACCAATCTGGCCCAAGTCGTTGCGGCTGCGGAAAAAGAAATTCAACAACAAGCTGTTTCCCAATAATCAGCTTGTTGTTTTGCAATTTCCAATGGCTTTGTTTATAGTAACAAACATTGATATATTTTGAGAAGGTCGCTGTGAAAAACAGAACGAGTGGACAGACACTCTGAAGATGAGGAAAGCAAATAAAAAGTACCAAATTCGGTGCTTTTTACCGTACTTTAAATATGGTAAAATGGATATGACCAAAATATGAAAAAAGTATAGAATGGCGAAATAATAAACGCAAATATTCTTTTTTGATGATGAATAAGAATAGAGAAAATTTGAATGTACAGAGGAAAAAGCATGAGATTACCCCAAAATAAGACAAAGCATGAACTTACAAAATTATGGACTGGGGAGCTCATGGCTGTTGTATCATTTTGGCTATGTTTTTTTGCTTTAAAAGACTGGCTCTTAAATACAATGATGTTGATTTCTATTTTATATCCACTAACTGTATTGAGTTTAATTCTTATTCAGGGTTCCTTATATTGGCTGATTTTGTTAAAGAGATTATCCAAGCCGCAATTTGCCAGAACAAATACAAGAAAGATATATAGGATCTTTAAAATGATTGATTTTGTTTTATTATGCTTCGGCGTCCCTATGATTATACTCTGTTTTGTAAATGTTCCTGTAATGATGTTCGCAAGTTTCATCTTGACCTTTGCAGTAATTGAGTGGATAAACTATTACAAAGTACGATTATCTTACAGTGCGAATCCTTTCGTTTTATTGAGACGTATTAAAAACGGGAAATTGTCAAAGAGTAGATTAGCTAAAGAACTTAGTGGAAAATAACTTGCAGATTGTCTAACCGAAACAATTAAATACAATTCTACTACATAATCATTCATCAAACAGTAAGTCCAAATAATTTACTGTTTTTTTATTGCACAAAATTAGAAAAAGAGAATACCCTTATGAATAATAAAATACATCAACAGAAATAAAGTCAGAAATAGAAACTAAACAGGAGGACTTAGAGAAGTACGAAAAAGATGTTCAACTTAAAAACAGGGAAAAGCTAATTAGAAAATATCGAGCATTGAAGACAAAATATAAATCCCAGACTGATAGGACGAGGTGTAATTTTAGAGAATTTTATAGACGGAGCAAGCAGATAAAAGTACCAAATCCAGTGCTTTTTAACTTACTTTAAATATGATAAAATAGATATGATTAAAATATGGAAAGAGTATAAAATGGCGAAAAAATCAAACGCAAATATTGGATTTGAAAAGGAACTATGGAATGCTGCAGATTCACTTCGAGGACACATTTCAGCATCAGAGTACAGAAAAGTAAAAACTTTTATGAAAATGATGAGCTTGTTGCAATGACTCATGAATTAACGGAGACATTGCGCAAAAGCAGAACTATTGATTGGCAGAAAAAACATTCTGCGCGTGCTCGTATGCGCATGCTTGTTAAACGGCTCCTTAGGAAATACAAATATCCACCGGAGGGTGTCGAAGACGCCATTGTGACAGTTATCAAACAATGTGAAATGTGGACAGATAATCCTGATAATAATTATGAGTCCTATTCATTTTCTGACCAACTGATGGTTGCTGAAAAATAATATTTACTCAGAATATCAGTCATTTTTTGAGATCCCTCAAAGATGTTTTGTTACAATATTTTCACCATTCCAGAAAGTAAAAATAAGAACCAGTGTAAGAAAAAAGCACCAAATTTGGTGCTTTTCTGCTATGTTAATTAAAATACAGCAAGTCCTTGCTGGTTTCGGTGAAGAGTTCAAAACTATTCTTAGTGACATGACCGCAGTCTTCAATGCGGACACCAACCTTGCCAGGGATGTAGATACCGGGCTCGACAGAGAAGCACATACCTTCCTCGATGACCATGTCGTTGCCCTCCATGATGGATGGGAATTCGTGGACATCCATACCGATGCCGTGACCCAGACGGTGGTTGAAATACTCACCATAGCCAGCTTTTTCGATGACCTCGCGGGCAGCTCGGTCTACTTCATGAGCTGTGACGCCTGGTTTGATAAAGTCAAGCGCTGCTTGTTGGGCTTCCAGAGTCAAATAGTAGATGTCTTTTTTGAACTGGTCTGGTTGCCCGACAGCGACGGTCCGTGTCATATCACTGGCATAGCCATTAACCATGCAACCCAGGTCAAAGAGGAGGAGGGCATTATTTTCTACTTTGTTAGCTCCGGGAATGCCGTGTGGATTGGCTGCGTTATTGCCTGTCAGAACCATGGTTTCAAAGCTCATCTCATAGCCTTCTCGCTTGATAGCAAAATCAATTTGAGCGATGATGTCTGTTTCGGTATTATCCAGTGAAATATTGTCAAAACCAATATTGACAGCCTTGTCGGCATACTGGCCAGCTACCAGCATTTTCTGGATTTCGTCGGCTGATTTGATCAGACGCAAACGGTTGATATAAGGAGTCAGGTTGACAAATTCAGCCCCGTCAAAAACGGTACGCAGGCCGTGATATTTGGTTAAAATGAGATTGTCAAACTCGACCGCTACTTGTTTGAAGATTTGAGATGGTAGGGAAGCTTTGATCTTTTCCCAAGGATTTTCAGAATCAACATAGCCCACAACCTTAAAATCCACGATGGATGAAGCGCGCTCAACCTCAAGTGCAGGTATGAAAAGAAGCGGCTCATGGTCGGTGTAGACGAGTAGAAACATTTGGCGTTCATGAGGGTCGCTGTAAAAACCAGTTAGGTACTGAATCGTTACAGGATCGGATATGACAGCCACATCTTTTTTTTCATTTTCAAGATAAGTGATGATTTGATTGATTTTTGTCATGTTTCGACCTTCTTTCTATGCCTCTATTTTGGCAAAAAAAACAAAAAAAATCAAGAGTTTTCAAAAACTTATCAAAATACTTGAAAGTGTTTACAATAAGTGATAAAATGGTGTGTGTAGGAAAGTGAAAGCGAAATTTTCAATAAAAGAAAGGAAACCATATGAACACAGACGACACAGTAACCATTTATGATGTCGCCCGTGAAGCGGGAGTTTCAATGGCGACAGTTAGCCGAGTCGTAAATGGAAACAAAAATGTAAAGGAAAACACGCGTAAAAAAGTGTTGGAAGTGATTGATCGCCTTGACTACCGTCCAAATGCTGTTGCACGTGGTCTGGCTAGTAAAAAAACAACTACTGTCGGTGTTGTGATTCCAAATATTACCAATAGTTACTTCTCAACTCTGGCCAAGGGGATTGATGATATTGCTGAGATGTATAAATACAACATTGTCTTAGCAAACAGCGACGAAGATGACGACAAGGAAGTTTCTGTTGTCAATACGCTTTTCTCTAAGCAGGTGGATGGTATCATTTTCATGGGTTATCATCTGACTGAAAAAATTCGCTCTGAATTTTCACGTTCACGGACACCGGTAGTCCTTGCAGGAACGGTAGATGTGGAGCATCAGCTACCAAGTGTCAATATTGACTATAAGCAGGCAACAACGGATGCGGTGAGCCTTTTGGCTGATCGTAACAAGAAGATTGCCTTTGTTAGTGGCCCTTTGGTTGATGACATCAATGGCAAGATTCGTTTGTCTGGCTACAAAGAAGCCCTGAAAAGCAAAAAACTCCCTTACAGTGAAGGGCTGGTCTTCGAGTCCAAGTATAGCTACGACGATGGTTACCATCTAGCTGAACGCCTGATTGCCTCAAAAGCCACTGCAGCTTTTGTGACAGGTGATGAATTGGCGGCTGGTCTGCTCAATGGCTTGTCAGACCAAGGAGTTAAGATTCCAGAAGATTTTGAAATCATTACCAGCGATGATTCACAAATAGCTCGCTTTACTCGCCCTAACCTTTCCACCATCAGTCAACCTCTTTATGATATTGGTGCGATTAGTATGCGCATGCTGACTAAGATTATGCACAAAGAGGATTTAGAGGAACGTGAAGTTCTTCTCGCTCATAGCATTAGTGAGCGCAAATCGACCCGTAAATAAGCCGAAAAGACCGCAAGGTCTTTTCTCATCTTGTCACCAAATGATGGCTGTAGAGAAGATGCTCTAGACGAAAATCCACTAAATTGTAAACTCTCAGGATATACAGTTCTTGAGAGTGTTCTTTTTTGATTAAGTCTGAGCCTGTCTATTTCAGAAATATCATCCTGAAAACAAATCCAAGCCTTCCTTTAGTTTTATGAGGAGGCAGGACAAGGATTGATTTTTATTTCATTCTTCCCTTGGTGATTCCCTTTTTCGCATCTTTTGGGTATAATAGAAAATATGAAAGTATTACTATATCTAGAAGGAAAGTCTGTTTTAGAAAAATCAGGCATCGGCCGTGCCTTGCAGCATCAAATGCATGCACTGGATCTGGCAGGAATTCCTTATACAACAGATGTTTTAGGAGATTATGATGTTGTGCACATCAACACTTACGGTCCCCGTAGTTTGCTTCTTCTTCACGCGGCCAAGCGGAGAGGCAAAAAAGTAATCATGCACGGACATTCGACCAAAGAAGACTTTGAAAATTCTTTTATTGGTTCTAATCTTTTTGCGCCCTTATTTGGCAAATATTTAGCTCACATGTATAAAATGGCGGACTTTATCATTACTCCGTCAGAGTATTCAAAAAAATTGATTCAATCCTACGGTGTAACGACGCCCATCATAGCTGTGTCAAATGGCATTGAGCTGTCTAAATACAAGAAAGACAAACGTAAGGAAGACGTCTTTAAAAAACATTTTCAGATTGCAGAGGGGCAGAAAGTCGTAATCTGTGCAGGCCTTTATTTCAGACGAAAAGGAATCGAAGACTTTGTCGAAGTAGCTCGTAGAATGCCAGATGTCCGCTTTATCTGGCTGGGTTCTATCAATCTTTGGCTTATTCCGCGCAAGATTCGAGATCTTGTCCTCTTTAATCATCCAGAAAACGTGGAATTTCCAGGTTATTTCAAAGGTGCAGTCTTCCAAGGAGCCATGTCAGGTAGTGACGCCTTCTTTTTCCCATCTTATGAAGAGACAGAAGGGATTGTGGTTCTAGAAGCGCTGGCCAGTGGTCAACATGTGGTCCTGCGTGATATTCCTGTTTATAATGGCTGGATTGATGAAGAGTCGGCGGAGCTTTGTCATAATGTAGATGAGTTTGTTGAATCGCTTCGTAAGGTTCTTGACGGAAAAGTGGACAAACGTGAAGCAGGTTATCGCGTTGCGGAGAGTCGCTCTATTGATGATGTCGCACTTCAGTTAGTCAAGGCTTACCAAACAGTTTTGGAGATGTGATATGCGGATTGGTCTTTTTACAGATACCTATTTTCCTCAGGTTTCCGGGGTTGCGACGAGTATCCGTACCCTCAAGACTGAGCTAGAGAAACTAGGTCACACAGTCTTTATTTTTACTACGACGGACAAGGATGTCAATCGCTATGAGGATTGGCAGATTATCCGTATTCCCAGCGTGCCTTTCTTCGCTTTTAAGGATCGGCGTGTAGCTTATCGTGGTTTTTCCAATGCCTTGGAAATTGCCCGCCAGTACCAGCTGGATATCATCCATACCCAGACAGAGTTTTCTCTGGGCCTTTTGGGAATCTGGATTGCCAAGGAATTGCGGATTCCAGTGGTTCACACCTACCATACCCAGTATGAGGACTATGTGCACTATCTTGCCAAGGGCATGGTGATTCGTCCGAGTATGGTCAAGTACATCGTGCGTGGTTTTATGAGCGATTTGGATGGTGTCATTTGTCCTTCTGAGATTGTTTACGATCTTTTGGTCGGTTACAAAATCAAGGCAGAAAAACGGGTCATTCCGACAGGAATCGACTTGGCCAAGTTTGACCGACCAGAACTCTCTCGGGAAGACATCAAGAAATTGCGCTTTAAGTTGGGAGTAGCAGAAGACGAAATCATGTTGCTCAGTTTATCCAGAATTTCCTACGAGAAAAATATCCAGGCGATTGTTCAAGCGATGCCAACGGTTCTCGAAGAGAATGATAAGGTTAAACTAGTCATTGTCGGAGATGGGCCTTATGCTGAGGACTTAAAAGCCTTGGTAGCCCAGCTCCATATTGAGGATGCTGTCATTTTCACAGGAATGATTGCGCCAAGCGATACAGCCCTCTATTATAAAGCGGCAGATTTCTTTATCTCAGCCTCAACCAGTGAGACGCAGGGTCTGACCTATCTGGAAAGTCTAGCCAGCGGTACGCCGGTCATTGCTCATGGTAATCCTTATCTGGACAATGTAATCAGCGATAAAACTTTCGGTACACTCTATTATGAAAATCGGGATTTGGCAGGAGCCATTTTGGAGGCCATTTTGGCAACACCAGATATGGACGAGAAAAAGCTAGCTGATAAATTATACGAGATTTCCGCAGAGAATTTTGGCCGTCGTGTCTATGAATTTTACCTAGATTTGACTATTAGCAAGGATTTTCAAAATGATCTCAATCCGGAAGAAACGGTTGCCAAACGCTTAGCCAAGACCATTGTCTATTTGCCAGGTAAGATTATTTCTCTGCCAGTAAGTGGTTCTACACGAATCATGAAGGCATCTAAGAAACAGATAAAAAATATTCGGAAATATTTGGAATAAACATCGTCGTGAGGCCTAATGATCGGAGGTGTTCCTATGAAAGGTTACAAAAAAGAAATTTTCTTTTTGCTCCCCCTTGTCTTTTTCTATTTTGTCTTTTATATACTGTTACGGTATTTGCCCATGGATTCCATGTTAAGTAAGGGGCTTGTAGTTGGAAATGTTCTCATCTATTCTCCCCTCGCAACCCTACTGGTCTCCTTGCTCTATGCAGCTTTTCATGGATTTTCTTTGCGCTTTTCTTTCTTGGTTGCCCTCTTATTTTTCCTGACTATTTTCACCTTTGAGGAGTGGATTCCTCTTTATCATGCGGCTTATTTCCTTTTCTCACTAGCTGGAAATGGTTTGGGGCATTTGATTTATCGATTTACTAGGAAAAATAGCAGAGCTGGAAACCGATAAAAGTTCTTGCAAATTTTTTCAATCGTGCTATAATATTTTTTAGAGACATATCACCTGCAGGAAATCTTTTAGAGAGCGCGTGGAGCTGGAAATCGCGCAGAGGATGCAGTTGGGACTACTCTACTGGTTTTTATGAAAACATAAAACGGTGGCTACGTTAGAGCCGATTCGAGGTGTAAGTCTTCTTGACTTGCATAAATGAAGGTGGAACCACGTTGCGACGTCCTTTTGAGGATGTCGTTTTTATTTTGTCAGAAGGAGGAAGAATGATGCTTTATATGATTGGCGGATCGCCTTGTAGTGGGAAGTCAACAATTGCTTCACTTCTTGCTAGACAGTATCAGCTGCTTCATATCAAACTGGATGATTTGGTAGACGAGATGATGAGTCAAGCAAGTGCAGACTCACAGCCGATTTGCCTTCTTAGACAGGACAGAAATCCGGAACAAATCTGGATGAGAAATCCAGAAGAGATGGCAGATGAAGAATGGCGCTTTTATGAAGAGATTTTTCCTTATGTAAAATCTTACTTGATAAAAAATCAAGATAGACCTCTCTTGGTGGAGGGGGCAGGACTTTTGCCTCACTTGGTAAAGGAGCTTGAATGCCCAGTGCCCTCTTATCTATGCTTGACTCCGACAGCTGATTTTCAGAAAAAGCATTATAGACAGAGAGAATGGGTTCCTTATGTCTTAGAGGGAACAACCAATCCTGAGCAAGCTTTTGAAAACTGGATGCAACGAGACATTCTTTTTGCCCAAATGGTTCGGCAGGAAGCGATGAAATTAGGCTATCCTAGCCTCATAGCAGATGGTAGTCAGTCAGAAAATCAGACTGTGGAAGAAGTTGCTCGGCTCTTAAAATTGTCCAAATAAATAGAATAGATATTAAAGGAGAAAACACATGATTAAGATTACTTTCCCAGATGGCGCTGTTCGTGAATTCGAATCTGGCGTTACAACTTTTGGAATTGCTCAATCTATCAGCAATTCCCTGGCTAAAAAAGCTTTGGCTGGTAAATTCAACGGCAAATTGATTGATACAACTCGTGCCATCACTGAAGATGGTGCCATTGAAATCGTGACACCTGACCACGAAGATGCTTTGGACATCTTGCGTCACTCTGCAGCCCACCTGTTTGCGCAAGCAGCTCGCCGTCTTTTCCCAGATATTCACTTAGGCGTTGGTCCTGCCATTCAGGACGGTTTCTACTACGATACAGACAATGAAGCAGGGCAAATCTCCAACGAAGACCTGCCTCGTATCGAAGAAGAAATGAAGAAAATCGTCAAAGAAAACTTCCCGTCTATCCGTGAGGAAGTGACCAAGGATGAAGCGCGTGAAATCTTCAAACATGACCCCTACAAGTTGGAATTGATTGAAGAGCACTCAGAAGATGAGGGTGGTTTGACCATCTACCGTCAGGGCGAGTACGTGGATCTCTGCCGTGGACCTCATGTTCCATCGACAGGTCGCATCCAAATCTTCCACCTCTTGAACGTGGCTGGCGCATACTGGCGTGGGAACAGCGACAACGCAATGATGCAGCGGGTCTATGGTACTGCTTGGTTTGACAAGAAAGACCTGAAGAAATATCTGCAAATGCGGGAAGAAGCTAAAGAACGCGACCACCGTAAACTTGGTCGTGAGCTTGATCTCTTCATGATTTCTCAAGAAGTAGGACAAGGTTTGCCATTCTGGCTGCCAAACGGTGCGACCGTCCGTCGTGAATTGGAGCGCTACATTGTAGACAAGGAGTTGGCTTCTGGTTACCAACACGTCTACACTCCACCATTGGCTTCTGTAGAGCTTTATAAGACTTCTGGCCACTGGGATCATTATCAAGAAGATATGTTCCCAACTATGGATATGGGTGATGGGGAAGAATTTGTCCTCCGTCCGATGAACTGCCCTCACCACATCCAGGTCTACAAACACCACGTTCACTCTTACCGTGAGCTGCCAATCCGTATCGCTGAGATCGGCATGATGCACCGCTATGAGAAATCCGGTGCCCTGACTGGTCTCCAACGTGTACGCGAAATGTCCTTGAACGATGGACACCTCTTTGTTACTCCAGAACAAATCCAAGAAGAATTCCAACGCGCCTTGCAGTTGATTATCGATGTTTATGAAGACTTCAATTTGACAGAATATCGTTTCCGTCTGTCTCTTCGTGACCCTCAGGATACGCATAAGTATTTTGATAACGATGAGATGTGGGAAAATGCCCAAACCATGCTGCGAGCAGCCTTGGACGAAATGGGTGTGGACTACTTTGAGGCAGAAGGAGAAGCAGCCTTCTACGGTCCGAAACTCGATATCCAGGTTAAAACAGCCCTTGGAAATGAAGAAACTCTGTCAACTATCCAGCTGGACTTCCTCTTGCCAGAGCGCTTTGACCTCAAGTATATCGGAGCTGATGGTGAAGAACACCGTCCAGTTATGATTCACCGTGGTGTTATTTCAACCATGGAGCGCTTCACAGCTATCTTGATTGAGAACTACAAGGGTGCCTTCCCGACTTGGCTGGCTCCGCATCAAGTGACTTTGATTCCAGTTTCTAATGAAGCCCATATTGACTACGCTTGGCAAGTGGCTAAGAAGCTGCGTGACAAGGGGGTTCGTGCTGATGTGGATGAGCGCAATGAAAAGATGCAGTACAAGATTCGTGCTTCACAAACCAGCAAGATTCCTTATCAGCTAATCGTTGGTGACAAGGAAGCAGAAGACGGTACTGTCAATGTTCGTCGCTACGGCCAAAAAGAAACGCAAACCGTTCCAGTTGACGAGTTTGTGGAAGCTATCCTAGCTGACATCGCCAACAAATCACGCGTGGCTAAAGAAGATTAAAATAAGAAAGGCAAATTCGACTGAGGGAACTCCTCAACAGGCTTTGCTTTTCTTTGCAAGTTTATTACAGGGAAACTATTTCTCATCTCTGTGTTTTGTCTAATTTCTCAAAAAATGGTATAATGAAATAAAAGAACAGGGGAGAGAGATGTTAAAAAGAGATTTACTGAGAAATGTTATCATTGTTGCGGTTCTTCTTGCTATTTTAGTGGGATTGCGTTTGTTTGTCTATACGCCTTATCGTATTACCAAGCAAGATGCCAATTCTTTCTTAGCGGAAGATGATTTGGTGCTGGCTGAAAAGACAGAGAAAATTCCGCGAGGGGAATTTGTGCTCTATGAAGTCAATGGCAAATATTATGTTGGCCGCGTCATCGCTAAGGAAAATGACAAGGTGACCTACATGGATAATCTTCTCTATCTGAACGATCAGGTGCAGTCAGAGGAATATATCGAAAAGATGCGGGAAAAATACTTGGCTTCTGCTGCAAGCACAGGCTATTATACTCACGATTTTTCGATTATGGATTTAAAAGGTGCAGAGTCCGATACCATCCCAGAAAAATCCTTTTTGATTTTAAACGATCGGCGGGAGAATACAAAAGACAGTCGAGAATTTGGTCTGATAAAAAAGAATCAGATTAAGGGAGTTGTGGAATTCCGGATTTCTCCATTAGATAAATTTGGTTTTGTAGAAACGAAGTAACATGAGTTATTTCGTTTTTCTTGTGGTTTTGTAGTAGTCAGAAGGATGATATAAAAAGGCTCAGAAGCTGGTGACGTGGGGCTGATTCGTGTTCTTTTGCTTAATTGTGTGTATGCACATTATTATCAGCCAGAAGAAATCTTGGAGGAGCATACTATTTTTGAGTTGCAATTGTTAGTAAGGCCTTTGCAGTCGGGGCTAGAAAGGCGGACCGTACTTTAGTGGAAAAAGTAAATGCTGCTTTCGGAAAATTATACCAAGAGGGAGAATTCCAGAAAATCGCTGAAAAGTGGTTTGGAGAGGATATTGTGACAGACCAAGTGAAAGTATATAAAAACAACTAGCAGAAAACTAGTTGTTTTTTCGTGTTTCTTGGTGGAAGATATTTTGCCAGACTTCGTGGCGGCGCCAGAGGCTGGTATGGATAACATCTCCGATTTGATAGCGAATCAGCTTGGTTTTTTGGCTGACGGATGTAATTTCTAAATTTTTGATAGGAGAAGTTTGGGCTCTCTCTAGTTGAAATTCCTCTTTGTTGAGCTGGCGACCATCTTGGGAAATGTAGACAAAATCGGAAGATAAGAGTGCATCCAATTGACTGCCTTGGTCGACTAATTGCTCACGCATCAGGAGTTTTTGATAAACATTATCCAGAATCTCATCTTCAGGAATCGGAGCTGGCTCAATGTGAATGTCAATATCGAAGACGCCAAAGTCTTCCTTGAGCATATCCTCCACCTGGTCAGCAATTTCGTGGCTTTCAAAGACAGAAAGGTCAGGATTCATTTCTAATATAATATCCAGATAGATATTGCTGCCATAGGTTCGGCCACGCTGGGATTTGACACGCGTGATTTTAGGAATTTCCAGGATGGCACGCTTGTAATCGTCTAAAAGGTCCTGATCAAAGCCGTCTGACAGGCTGAAGGAGGATTCCATGAAAATATCATAGGCTGTTTTCAGAATGAAAAAAGTAATAATGATGGCTGCTAGTTTGTCAACAATGGGGAAATTCAGAGAGCTGGCAATAATAGCAACCGATGTGCCCAGAGAAGTGATAGCGTCCGATAGATTGTCCTTGGCAGCCGCATCCAGAGCTTTGGATTTTACCCTTTTGGCTAGGTTTTTATTGTAAAGATAAACGCCAAACATGATGATAGCTGATACAATCCCGACAATGGCTCCCACAGGATCAATCAAGGTTTCTTCTTTGTTGATGATTTTTTGAGCCGTATCAATGAGGACATTGAAACCGACAAAAAACATGATGAAAGAAGTAATCAGACTGGCCAGATCTTCAATCTTCCAATGGCCAAAGCGATGGTCCTTATCCGCTGGTTTTCGAGCCATGCGCAGGCCGATTAAGACTGCTAGATTGGCAACGATATCGGAGACGTTGTTGAAACCATCCGCCGTCAAACTGGAGGATGTCAGTGCTGCACCTGTAATGATTTTTGTAACGGATAAACCTATGTAGGTGGCAATTGCTAGGAGGGCGCCTCGTTCGGCAAGTTTGAGATTGTCGCTTGGATGATTGTTCATGGCTGCTCCTTTCTAGACTACTATTATAGCTTTTTCGCACTTAAATTTCAATGAAGGACAATTGTCTTTTCGATAACAAATTCACTCGAATTTTGATATAATGAAAGCATTGATTTTCAGTTTGATTTTATATTGAAAGGATAGAAGATGAATCCCTTATTAAACGGTATGAATGACCGTCAGGCTGAAGCGGTCCAGGCAACAGAAGGACCCTTGTTGATTATGGCGGGGGCTGGTTCAGGAAAGACTCGAGTCCTGACCCACCGTATAGCCTATTTGATTGATGAGAAGATGGTTAATCCTTGGAATATTCTAGCCATTACCTTTACCAATAAGGCAGCGCGGGAGATGAAGGAACGGGCAGCAGCACTCAACCCAGCTACCCAAGATTGTTTAATCGCCACTTTCCACTCCATGTGTGTGCGCATCCTGCGGCGAGAAGCAGATCATATTGGCTACAACCGCAACTTCACCATCGTTGATCCGGGCGAACAGCGGACTCTGATGAAACGAATTCTTAAAAATCTCAATCTGGATCCTAAAAAGTGGAATGAGCGCGCCATTCTGGGTACGATTTCCAATGCTAAGAACGACCTGATTGATGAGGTAGCCTATGCGAATCTAGCTGGTGATATGTACACGGAGATTGTGGCCAAGTGCTACACGGCCTATCAAAAGGAATTGCGCCAGTCCGAAGCTATGGACTTTGATGACTTAATCATGCTGACCCTGCGGCTTTTTGACCAGAATCCTGACGTTCTGACCTACTATCAGCAGCGTTATCAGTACATCCACGTGGACGAGTACCAGGATACCAACCATGCCCAATACCAGCTGGTCAAGCTCTTGGCTTCCCGCTTTCAGAATATCTGCGTGGTCGGAGATGCTGACCAGTCTATCTATGGCTGGCGGGGAGCCGATATGCAGAATATCCTAGACTTTGAAAAGGATTATCCAGAAGCTAAGGTAGTTCTGCTTGAGGAAAATTATCGCTCGACTAAGACCATTCTTCAGGCGGCTAATGAGGTCATCCGAAACAACCGCAACCGTCGCCCTAAAAATCTCTGGACTCAAAACGAAGACGGTGAGGAAATTGTCTACTATCGGGCTAATGACGAGCAGGACGAGGCTCTCTTTGTCGCCCGAACTATTGATCAGCTGAGCCGAGAAGGCTACAGTCACAGGGATTTTGCAGTTCTTTACCGAACCAATGCCCAGTCACGGACGGTGGAAGAAGCCCTGCTCAAGGCCAATATTCCTTATACTATGGTTGGGGGCACCAAGTTCTATAGTCGTAAAGAAATCCGTGATGTTATTTCTTACCTCAATCTCATCGCCAATCCTAGCGACAATATCAGCTATGAGCGCGTGGTCAATGAGCCCAAGCGTGGTGTCGGTCCAGGAACGGTGGAGAAAATTCGGGATTTTGCATCCAGTCAGGAAATCTCCTTGCTAGATGCGTCGGCCAATATCCTGCTGTCACCTGTCAAGGGCAAGGCGGCTCAGGCAGTTTATGAGTTTGCCAATCTGATACTCGACTTGCGGGATCGTTTGGATGACTATAGCGTGACTGAACTAGTCGAGCTTGTTCTGAAAAAAACAGGTTACTCAGCCGCTTTGGCAGCCCAGGCAACCTTAGAAAGCCAAGCACGGATTGAAAATATCGAAGAATTCCTATCTGTAACCAAGAACTTTGATGAAAATCCAGACAATCCTGCTGATGAATCTGGTCTTGATAAGCTCAGCCGTTTTCTCAATGACTTAGCCTTGATCGCGGACACAGATGACGCTGATCAGGAGAGTTCTGAAGTGACTCTGATGACCCTCCATGCAGCCAAGGGACTAGAGTTTCCAGTCGTCTTTCTAGTCGGTATGGAGGAAAATGTCTTCCCTCTAAGTCGGGCCTCTGAAGATGAGGATGAGTTGGAAGAGGAGCGGCGTCTGGCCTATGTCGGCATCACCCGAGCAGAGAAGATTCTCTATCTGACCAATGCTAATTCCCGTATGCTTTATGGTAAAACCAACTATAATCATCCTACTCGCTTCCTGAGAGAAATCAGCTCAGAATTGCTAGACTATCAGGGACTGGCTCGGCCGGCAAACAGCTCCTTTAAGGTCAGTTACACCAATAGCGATACTAGCAAATTCGGTCAGGGAATGAGTCTAGCACAGGCTCTACAAGAGCGGAAGCGTCAGGCGGCTCCTAGTTCGATTTCTACAGGTAGTCTGCCTTTTGGAAAGAGCAGTCAGAGACAGCCATCTAAGCCAGAAGTTGCTTGGGCTATCGGAGATATTGCCCAACATAAGAAATGGGGCGATGGGACAGTTCTGGCAGTTTCTGGCAGTGGAAATAGTCAAGAGCTTAAGATCAATTTCCCAGAAGTCGGTCTGAAGAAAGTGCTGGCCAGCATAGCACCGATTGAGAAAAAATCATGATGAGGCAGTCGATTGAAGCCTGGCTCTATCACCCAGAGGATGGAGAAATCTTGCTCTTGAAAGTTGAGGATGAGACAGTTTCCTTTTGGCAGCCCATTACTGGCGGGATTGAGAGTGGTGAGAGCCCAAAAGAGGCCTGCCTTCGTGAAATAAAAGAGGAGACCGGCTTGGTCTTAGCTTGTTCAAATCTGACTAGCCTTGGGAATTTCACAGTAAAGATTGATGAAAATCTTTCCATCCACAAAAATCTCTTTCTAGTTCTGACTGAACAGAAGGAAATCCAGATTTCTGATGAGCATGTAGGAGCCCAGTGGGTAGCTTTAGACAAAGTTTCGTCGCAGTTGTACTGGCCCAGCAATCAGGCGACTTTTGAGATTATATCTGAGAAGCTATAAGATATAGCTTCTCTTTATTTCTTTTGATAAAGAAATTCTATTAGTCAAGCGGGGCGTTTAATGGTAGACTTATCACATAACTATAGTGAGGTGACCTTATGACACGTGAATTCAAATTTGAAACTCTGCAGCTTCATGCCGGACAGACAGTGGACCCGACAACCAAGTCGCGGGCTCTGCCTATTTACCAGACAACTTCCTATGTGTTTGACGATACTCAGGAGGGAGAAGATCTCTTTGCCCTTCGCAAGCCTGGCAATATATATACTCGGATTACAAATCCGACCCTGTCGGCTTTTGAGGAGCGGATTGCGGCTTTGGAGGGTGGGGTCGGAGCTCTAGCAACAGCTTCTGGTATGGCGGCCCTTACCTATACCGTTCTAGCTTTGGCGCATGCTGGCGACCATGTAGTGGCAGCCTCCACCATCTACGGTGGCACCTTTAATCTGCTCAAGGAAACCCTGCCTCGCTATGGCATTACCACGACTTTTGTGGATATTGAAAATCTGGCTGAAGTAGAAGCAGCCATTCAGGACAATACCAAGCTAGTTCTGATTGAAAGCTTGGGCAATCCTTTGATTAATATTCCTGACTTTGAAGCTTTGGCAGAGCTGGTTCATGCTCACAAGATTCCGTTGATTTCCGACAATACCTTTGCTACACCATATCTGATCAATGTTTTTTCTCATGGTGTGGACATTGCGGTGCATTCTGCGACCAAGTTTATTGGTGGTCACGGAACCAGCATCGGAGGTGTGATTGTGGACAGTGGTCAATTTGACTGGGAAGCTTCTGGCAAGTTTCCGCAGTTCGTTGACCCAGACCCGAGCTATCACGACATCAGCTATACGCGCGATGTCGGAGCAGCAGCCTTTGTCACTGCTGTGCGGACTCAGCTCTTGCGCGATACGGGCGCAGCCATGTCCCCCTTCAATGCCTTTCTCTTCTTGCAAGGTTTGGAAACTCTCTCTTTGCGTGTAGAGCGCCATGTGTCCAATGCCGAGAAGATTGTAGATTTCCTAGCAGGGCATCCTAAGGTCGAGCAGGTCAATTATCCCAAACTTACTGACAGTCCTTATCATGCTTTGGCAGAAAAATATTTCCCTAAAGGCGTGGGCTCTATTTTCACCTTTAATGTCAAAGGTGGGGAGAAAGAAGCTCGTAAGGTTATTGACAGCCTGGAGATTTTCTCTGACTTGGCCAATGTAGCCGATGCTAAGTCCTTGGTTGTCCATCCAGCTACGACGACTCATGGTCAGATGTCCCCAGAAGATCAGCTGGCAGCAGGCATTACACCAAATCAAATCCGTCTCTCTATCGGCTTGGAAAATGTGGATGACTTGATAGAGGATTTGAGAATCGCCTTGGAATCTATTTGATTTTTAATATTTCTAGACAGAGTAAATATGATTTAAACTAGGTTTTCGCCTAGTTTTTTGATATAATGAAAGATATTAAAAAATAGTAGGTAATCAAAATGACAATTTCAGTGATTGTTCCGTGCTTCAATGAAGAAGAGTCTATTCCTTTATTTCATGAAGCCATGGAAGCGGTCAAATATCAAATCCGTGACCAGTTTGAATATATTTTTGTCAATGACGGGTCGACAGACCGCACCTTGGTTGTTTTGCGTGAGCTCAGCAGACGCTGTCCAGATGTGCACTATCTGTCCTTTTCTCGTAATTTCGGAAAAGAAGCAGCGCTCTATGCTGGGCTCCAAGAGGCAAGCGGGGATTTTGTGACGGTCATGGATGTGGACTTGCAGGATCCGCCCGAGCTTCTAATTGAGATGAAAGCTATGTTGGACATGAATCCAGAACTGGACTGTGTGGGGACCCGTCGCACTACTCGAGAGGGAGAGCCACCTATCCGGAGCTTTTTTGCCAATCTGTTTTATAAACTGATTAATAAGATTAGTCAGGTAGAAATGGTGGATGGTGCGCGTGACTTCCGACTGATGCGCCGCCAGATGGTAGAGGCTATTCTGGATGTTTCAGAGTACAATCGCTTCTCTAAGGGGATTTTTGCCTGGGTAGGCTTCAATACAGAGTACTTGGAATACAAAAATGTCGAACGAGTAGCCGGCAAGACCTCTTGGAATTTTCGGTCCCTCTTCAACTATTCCTTGGAAGGTATTGTCAATTTCTCTGATGCACCGCTGAACATCGCTTTTTTAGGCGGCATCCTGTCTTGGATTTTAGCCTTTATCCTAATGGCGGTGATTATTATCCGTACCTTGGTTTTTGGTGACCCAACATCGGGCTGGCCGTCCCTCATGACCGTCATTCTTCTTATCGGCGGCTTCCAGCTGCTGACCATCGGTATCCTGGGCAAATACATCGGCAAAATCTTCATGGAAACCAAGCATCGGCCGATTTATGTGATTAAGGAGAAGAGTAAGTAAAGAAGCAGATTTTTTCTGCTTTTTTTGGTATAATAAATTCATCGAATATTTATGATCTGAAAGGAAAAACAAATGATTTTAATTACAGGCGCGAATGGACAGTTGGGAACAGAGCTTCGCTATCTTTTGGATGAGCGCAATGAGGAGTATGTGGCTGTTGATGTGGCAGAAATGGATATTACCAATACCCAAATGGTGGATAAGGTCTTTGCGGAGGTCAAGCCAAGCTTGGTCTATCACTGCGCAGCCTATACTGCAGTTGATGCAGCTGAAGATGAAGGCAAAGAGCTGGACTATGCCATCAATGTGACCGGTACCGAAAATGTGGCAAAAGCTGCAGAAGCACACGGAGCAACCTTGGTCTACATCTCGACAGACTATGTCTTTGATGGACAAAAGCCTGTCGGTGAGGAATGGGAAGTAGATGACCGGCCGGATCCGCAGACTGAGTATGGCCGTACCAAGCGCATGGGCGAGGAGCTGGTTGAGAAATATTCTAGCTGTTTCTACATTATCCGTACTGCCTGGGTCTTTGGTAACTACGGTAAAAACTTTGTCTTTACCATGCAAAATCTTGCCAAGACGCACACAACTCTGACCGTAGTCAATGACCAACATGGTCGTCCAACTTGGACTCGTACTCTGGCTGAGTTTATGACCTATCTGGCTGAAAATCAAAAGGAATTTGGTTATTACCATCTGTCTAATGATGCAGCAGAGGACACAACTTGGTATGACTTTGCAGTGGAAATTCTCAAAGATACGAATGTGGAAGTCCAGCCTGTTGATTCCAGCAAATTCCCGGCCAAGGCTAAGCGGCCTTTCAACTCCACTATGAGCTTGACCAAGGCTAAGGCGACAGGCTTTGTCATTCCGACTTGGCAGGATGCCTTAAAAGAGTTTTATAAGCAGGAAGTGAAAAAATAAATAAAGAAGCAACCTTGAGGTTGCTTTTTTAAAGGGGATTTATGGTATAATTGGATAAAGTTTTATTTATATTGAAAGAGAGTTCTATCAGTTTGAAAGTGGTATCGTTGCCCAAAATTTTCTTTTGGAATATGTTTGGGAGTCTGTCTTCAGCAGCTGTATCTGTTATTTTATTATTTATAGTTACTCGTACTTTATCTAGTGAGTCAGCCGATCTATATAGTTTTGCTTATGCAATTGCGAATTTACTAGTTATTGTTGCAGGGTTTCAGGTAAGGGATTTTCAAGCGACAGATATTAAAGAAAAATATTCATTTGATGCCTATTTGACTACCAGAGTTTTAACTAATATTTTAATGATACTAATTTTATTAGGATATTTAATTTTAAATTCTTCTACTCATGCAAATTTTTGGATTATATTTTGGGTATCATTTTTTAGAGTTAGCGAGGCGCTTTCGGATGTATTTCAAGGCTTGTTCCAACAGAAAGAACGATTAGATATAGCCGGTCAATCATTATTTTTTAGAAATATAATTTCAACTATAACATTTGCTTTTTCGTTATTGTTTTCTAAAAATCTCCTTTTATCTGTTGTGTTTCAAACGCTCGCCTCTTTCACAGTAGTTCTTTTTTTTGATTTTCCAAAATCTAAGTTGTTTCATCGTATTAATATCGCTACAGTAAAGCTAAAAGATATTTCTAATATTTTAAAGGACTGTTTCCCTTTATTTATAAATGCTTTTTTATTAGTTTCAATCTATAATCAACCTAAGTATGCATTAAATAATATTTTTAACAAAGGGTTGATTGAAACAGGGGTGCAGAGAGATTTTAGCATCTTATTTACTCCTATTTTTGCAATGAACCTAATGATTGTTTTTTTGCGTCCTATGATTACACAGCTAGCAATTTTTAGGGAAGAAAATAAAATTTCTCACTTTATTAGATATAAGAATAACCTATTTAAGATTCTGTGGGGAACAAGTATCTTGATCTGTATTGCTGGGGCAATTGCTGCTATCCCTGTTTTAAATATTGTTTATGGAACCAATCTGAATCAATATCAAATGAGTTTCTTTATACTGTTGTTAGGTGGCATTGCTAGTACGTTTTCTACCGTATGTGATAATATTTTAACTGTTTTTAGAAAACATCATTATTTAGTCATTTCATTCTTAGCGGGGTATCTTGTATCCATTCTTACAGCTGAACCACTAGTATCCCAATATGGAATTTTTGGAGCCTCTTTGTCTTTCTTTATCTCTATGATTGCTTGGTTGAGTGTCTCGCTGATTATTTATTTTATGACGAATCCATATACTTTTTTGAGAAGGAAAAAATAAGGAACTTATGAAATTTTCAATTATTATACCTGCCTATAATGTAGCGGATTATTTAGAAAAATGTGTTAAGAGTGTCTTAATTCAAGAATTTAAAGATTATGAAATTTTAATCATAAATGATGGGTCAACTGACGCTACTGCAATAGTCGCTGATAAATTGTCTGTGGAGAATACCAATAAAGTAAGGGTGTTAAATCAAACAAACGGCGGAGCTTCAAAAGCAAGAAATACAGGTATTGAGTCTGCTCGGGGAGAGTACTTATTGTTTTTAGATGGTGATGACTTTTGGAGTGATCAACACTTTTTGAATCAACTTGATGAAATAACTACAGAATGCATTGATGATGTTATCGTTTTTGGTTACAGTTATTTTTATGATGATAGAATTATAGATTTCCCTATATCTATGTTTGAGGAAAATATTTTAAAAGCTACTTGCTTTGGAATATTTAATGGTCCAAATTGGAATAAGTGTATATCGAAAAAATTATTTCAAAATGGCCTGAAATTTCCAGAGGGAATGGTATCTGAGGATAGTTTATATTGTTCTCGGATTTTAAAAATGACAAAGAAATTTTCAATTCTTAATAGTACTCAATACATGTATCGACAGAACCGCAAAGGAAGTTTGACTAATGTCGTGAAAGAAAAAAATGTTCAAGATACTCTTGAAGGAATCAGGACGGGACTTTCTGACTTGAAAAACTATTCAGTTGAAATTCAAAAAGCCTTAAATATCTATTTTGCAATCTCATATATCTCTATATTACCTTATGTAAATCAATACATTGATAATTTGAAAATTAAGGAGTTGCTTTACCAGTATAAATATTTGCTAAAGTATGCAAATTATATAGAGAACCGAGCATTTAAATTAACAGGTCTATTAGCCAATTTATTGGGGATAAAATTTTCAATAAAACTATTTCCTGTTTTATTGAAGTTTTATAAATAGAGTGGATTAGTTATGAAAGGAAAAATATGTCTAAATCAGCTATTTCAGTTATTATTCCAGTTTATAATGCACAAGACGGGATTAAACGCTGTGTAGATTCTCTTTTGAATCAATCATTTAAGAATTTTGAAATTATTTTTCTAAACGATGGTTCGAAAGATAACTCTTTAAATATTTTAAAAGACTATGAAGTGAAGTATAGTTTTATAAGAGTAATTGATAAACAAAACGAAGGAGTGGCATTAACTAGAAATAAAGGAATTCTTCTAGCTGAGGGAGAATATATTATGTTCATGGATAATGATGATTTTGTTGATAATGATTACATTGAAACTTTTTATCAGGCTATCCATGGGAAAAGGCTAGACTTAGTTATTGGTGGCTACAAGCGCGTTAATCAGGATAACCAAATCATCTTTAGTCAAGACATACAACAATCAGAGTGGTCCAAATATATTATAATGGCTCCTTGGGCCAAAATTTACCGAACTGAGTTCTTGAGAAAAAACAATCTAGAATTTTTTGACTATGGTATAGGAGAAGATATTATTTTTAATCTAACTGCCTATAAGACAACAGATAAAATAGGATTGTTGGACTATAAAGGATATAATTGGTATTACAATAGTCAGAGTATTTCTAACACTTCTCAGAGAGGTTTTTCTCCTGAAATTGATATTTTAGTTCTTTTTGCAAAAATATTAGAGTTGGGTCAGCCATCTGAGTTAGTAGTATATTACTTGAAAAGATATTACGTTTGGTACTTACTTTTTTCTGGGAGAGCCTCATCAGATCAGGAGTTTATTCATCAGTATATTAGGATTAAAAAATGGTTAAAAGAAAATAAACTCATCAGTACGATTTCTCCGTTGTCTAAGAAGGTTCAGGGCGAAAGGTTTCAGACTAAAATTTCACTTATTATTTTTTTGAGCTTGGAGAAGTTAAGGTTAGTTCCATTATTTGCTAAAATTTATTGTAAAGGGAAGAAAGATAATTGAAAGTTTTAATGATAATTCCTGCTTATAATGAGGAAGAAAGTATTTTAAATACGGTTATGAGCATTGTAGAATATCGGAAGAAAGTTGACTTTGACTTAGACTACATGGTCATCAACGATGGGTCAGTTGACAGAACCAAAGAGATTTTGGATAGCCACCATCTGAATGCTGTTCATTTGGTTATGAATTTAGGGATTGGTGGAGCTGTTCAGACCGGTTATAAGTATGCACTTGAGAAGAATTATGATGTGGCCGTACAGTTTGACGGAGATGGCCAGCATGATATTGAGTCGCTGGATGCTTTGCTGGAGCCTATTCGTCGTCAGCAGGCAGATTTGGTTGTTGGTTCTCGTTTTATTGGTGACAAGGCTTCAGAATTTCAGACCACTTTTATGCGTCGTTTTGGCATTACTATTATCTCAGCTTTTATTAAATTAACAACAGGCAAAAGGATTCTGGATGCCACATCAGGCTATCGTTTGGCCAATCGAGACATTATTCGACAATTCGCTGCGCGCTATCCTATCAAATATCCTGAGCCAGAATCAATCGTCCATCTCTTGAAGCGAAAATATACAGTGGTGGAAGCACCGGCCAATATGTTTGAACGTGCAGGAGGAGTATCTTCGATTACTCCGATTAAGTCCATTCGCTACATGATTGAGGTTTGCTCTTCGATCTTGATTGCTGCTTTTATGAAAGAGAGTGAATAATGTCCATTTTGTCTATTGTTATGCTAGTGGCTTCAGTTCTATTCCTGTATTTTGTCTTTCGGAATATCAATCAAAACAATATTTTGTTTGAGCAAGCCTTTATGTGGATTATTATTGGCTTTGTACTGATTGTTATCTCTATTTTTGATTGGATTCCAGTTTCGATTGCCAAATTGTTAGGTTTTGAACTGACCTCAAACTTTGTCATGTCCTTGGCTATCTTTTTCCTGCTGATTATCGTGTTTTTGCATACTATTGCCATTTCCAAGCAAAAGGAGCAAATCAAGCAGTTGGTGCAAGAACTGTCCATCATGAAACAAAGAATGTCTAAGTTAGAGAGTGAAAAAGATGAAAAATAACCATACCTGGGTGATTTGCGCCTATGGCGAAAGTGAATTCTTAGAAGATTGTATCTTGTCTCTGCAAGCTCAAACTTTGTCATCAAAGATTATCTGCTATAGCTCAACACCGCTGGATTCAATCAAACAGCTGTGCCAGAAGTATGGTATTCCTTTTTATACGAAAGAAGGCGGTGGTATTGGCAGGGACTGGAACAATGCCCTTTCCTTTGTTGAGACTCCTTATGCTACTATTGCCCACCAGGACGATTACTATGAGCCTGCTTACTTAGAGGCTGTAATGCAGAAGATAGAGCAGTCTAAGGACGTTCTCATTGCCTATACGGACTATTTTGAAGAGAAAAATGGGGTCAAAATTCCAGCTAACACCAATCTGAAAATCAAGACTTTCATGCTCAAAACACTGAACCTGATGCCGGCCAGCCGTTTTTGGAGAAATCGGGTGCTGGCTTTTGGCAATCCCATTTCCTGTCCGGCGGTGACTTACAACTTAGAGGCATTAAGGGATTTTCGATTTGATGAGGAAATGCGTGTGAGTCTAGATTGGTATGCTTGGTACAAGATTAGTGCCTATAAGGGTTGCTTTGCTTATATTTCTAAGAAGCTCATGTGCCATCGGATTCACGGAGAGTCTGAAACAACCAAGACTATTTCAGATAATACTCGAACCAAAGAAGATTTGTTCATGTACCAGCTTTTCTGGCCTAAGTGGGTGGCTAATCTAATAAATAAAGCATATATGAAGAGTCAAGATGCCAACTCAAATTAATATAGTTATTTACAAGGAAAGTATATGAAAGATTTAATATCTGTTGTTGTAACATGTTACAACCATCAAGACTACATTGAACAGTGCTTGCGCAGTATTTTTGGGCAGACCTATCAAAATATTGAGTTACTGGTATTGGATGATGGTTCCACTGATAAGTCCGCCCAGATTATACAAGAAACTTTGGCTGATTCCCCTTTCCCGACGAGGTTTGAAAGCCATAAAAATATGGGGGTCGTCAAGACAAGAAACAAGGCTTTGCAGCAAATTCAAGGCACTTATTTTATTTTTGTAGATAGCGATGATTTTCTGGATTCAGACTATATTGAGAGCTTCTACACAACCATGGTGCAAGAGGAGGCAGATATTGTCTATGGTGATTTGTATGACCCTGATAAAAAGGAAGTGTATCTTAAATCACAGCCATATGACAAGGTAGCTTTTTTAACAGATAATTATATTTCCAATTGCTCTCTCATTCGTCGCTCGATCGCTGATGGTATTTATTATGACGAGGCGCTTAATTATAAAAAATTAGAAGACTATGATTTTCTTCTAAACTTAATTATCAATCAAGGCGCAAAACCTATTTATGATGAAAAAACAAAGCTGAATTATCGGGTCTTTGATAAAGAGTCTGTCTCTAAGCGAGATTCTACTAGATACCATTACGAAATATATTTGCAAATTATAAAGAAGTACATGGATAAACTTCCTAATGAGATTTACCAAGCTTTGTCTGCAAATATCTTTACTCTGGAAGGACGGCTGGATAATTTGATTCAGCATATGGACAGGGTGTCTGACTATATCCAAGAGCTAAAGGAAAACTGGGAACGTGATAGCGAATTGATTTATCAATATCAGGATGACATTGATGAATTACGTAACTCACTTTCTTATCGTGTTGGGAATGCTATTGTGACACCGATTAAACAAGTAGGACAGGTTGTCAAGAATCCGCGGCGTATCAGAGCGCTCTTATCTCAGTTGAAACACCAGTGCATCTCCATAAAAAGAAATATCAAATCACCAAAAACCTATTATTATAGGGTTTTACGTCATTCTCAGCGAAAGCAGCTTCAACATATGAGTGGCAAAAAGTGCCTAGTCTATGTCATTTTTGAGGCAGAAGAGAATCTTCAGCGCTACAAGGTTCTGTTTTTAGAGAAATTAGCATCTTTGGTAGATGAAACGCTGATTGTGGTAAATGGAGGATTGAAATCAGAGGATTTATCTACCTTAGAACAATATGGGCAAGTTCTGGTAAGGGATAATACAGGTTATGATGCCGCGGCATTTAGGGAAGGGATTTTGACCTTTGGTAAGGAAAAGTTGCAAACTTATTCTCAACTCTTGCTAGTCAATGATACGAATATTGGTCCAATGCGAGATTTGAATGAGGTCTTCCAAACAATGGCGGAGAGAAATCTTGATTTTTGGGGGATTTCCTTTGGTGAAGTACAAGAAGATGCCACGAATTTCAATCAATACGGCTATATTCCAGAGCATCTACAATCTTATTTTCTCGTCATTGAGTCTTTATTGCTTCGGTCAGAGGAGTTTTTCGACTATTGGAATAACCTAACCGATACGGATTCACGTGATAAGGCTATTGGAAAACACGAAACAACTTTTACTAAGTATTTTGCAGATTTAGGCTATCGCTACGATGCCTTGGTACCTGAAAACAAAGACAGCGCCATGTATATTCATCCTTTGAGAATGCTAAGGGCTGGAAGTCCTTTAATCAAGTATACCTCATTACAAAATTACAATGAGCAGCAGTTTCGCTGGCAGGGGCTAGAAAGACGAACAGAAGTACCTGATTTGCTCAATTATGTGCGAAAAGAAACAGATTATCCAGTTGAAATTTTGGATAATATTGTACAAAAATTCAAATCGATTTCGAGAGAGCAGTTTATTCTGATTATTGATGGAGTTGAAAATATTATTCCTCAATGTACGCGCTACCGAGTGCTTAACAAAGCAGAACAGTTGAGAAAAAACGGTTTCACGGTCAAAGTAGTAAATTTATCAGAGTTTGAGATTTCTCAGGCTCAGCATGCTAGTCATATTATTATCTATCGAGCTCCGTGGTCTTATCAACTTCAATTCTTGTGCGATACAGCTAGAAGAGATAAAAAACCAGTTTATTTTGACATTGATGATTTGGTTTTTGATACAGTTTATACAGATCAGTTGAGCTATACTCAAGGCTTATCAGAGAAGGAGAAGGGCAACTATGATGCTGGTGTCAAAAATTATGGCAAGATGTTAGCTGCCTGTGATGGAGCGATTACTTCAACACTCCAATTGCAGGAAGAATTGCTCAAATATCAAGATAAGGTGTTGCTGAATAGAAACCGAGCTTCCAGTGACTTGATTGAAATCAGTTCTCACTTTATCAAAGATTATAGTCAGCAGAACCCTAAAGTCAAGATAGGCTATTTTTCAGGTTCTATCAGTCATAATGAAAATTTTGAATTGATAAAACCAGCCATCCAGTCCTTGCTTGAAACTTACAAGAATGTGGAACTCCATATCGTCGGCCATTTAGATATTCCAGAGGATATGAAGCCTTACCAACAGCAGATTGTTGTACATGACTATGTTGACTGGAAGGATTTACCTCAGCTGATCAGTCGAGTGGATATCAATCTAGCTCCACTGGTTGACTCGGTCTTTAATCGGGCTAAGTCTGAAATCAAATGGATGGAGGCTGCCTTAGTAAAAGTTCCTACAGTTGCTAGTCACATTGGAGCCTTCTCTGATATGGTAAAAGATGGGGAGACTGGACTTTTGGCTAAAGACGGGGAGTGGAAAGAAAAGTTAGAGCGTTTGATTCTTTCGTCTGACCTACGTCAGGAATTAGCAGAAAATGCCTATGATTTTGTTCTTGAAAACTGCAGTTTAGATAGTAAAGATGAAATGGTGAATGATTTTGAAAAGAAGTAAGACGATAAAAATAGAAAATATCTTTTTGGTCTTGGCGACTGTCTTTGTCATGACATTTATGGTGGTTCAACCGATCAATCGTGTGCCGGATGAGACGAATCACGCCCGCATGACTTGGGAGATTTTCCATAAGCCGACAGAGAAAACCTACAAGTGGATGGAAAATATCTCTGCGGAACCGAATGTTTCCCCAGCAGAGTATAAGAAGCTTTTTACGGAAAAATTGGATTTATCTCAGGAAGAATTTACTCTGGGTATTAATCTCAAGACTCTTTCCTTTTTACCGCAGCTAATCGGCATGGCTTTGGGAACGTTTATCTATCCATCAGTAGGAGTTATTCTCATGATGGGACGATTCTTTAACGCCCTAGCCTATATTTTTGGTATTTACTTCCTGATTAAGTATTTTAAGTACGGCAAGAAAGCTCTCTTTTTCATTTCGCTTCTGCCAATTATGGTTCAGCAGGCAGCTTCTCTCTCCTATGATGTAATGAACTATTTGGAGATTATGCTGGTTATTGGTTTTTTCACTAATATTGCTTCCAGCAAGAAATTTACCAATAAAAATGTCATCCAGCTTTTGGTCATATCCATCGGTCTCTTTGCAACCAAGTTAAACAATGTTCTGTTATTGGGCTTGCTGCCTTTCATTGATTTTGAAATTGAAGGGTTCCTAGCTGTTTTGAACAAGCCTTTTCTTGCGATCAAGGCATTTATCGGTCGTCATCGCTATGTTTTTTACAGTTTAGCTTTTGTTGCTGTTTTCTTAGCCTTGCATTTGCTTTTTCGTCATCAAGGAGGGCTCTTCCACTACAGTAGGGTTCTGCTTAACACCTTGTTTAAACAGCGCATGAACGGTGACCTCAATACCATATTGACCATTGGTCTCTTTGGATTTTTAGGTAATTTCACCATTCAGTTGCCCCTGTGGCTAATCTTTCTTGATGTAGCGGTACTGACTATCATTTTCTTACAGTCTAAGAAGGATTTTATGACGAAATCTTATGCAACTGTCTCCGCTTATCTTTTCCTTTTGCAGGTCATTTCCGTTGTCACCATCATGTATCTAGAGTGGACTCCGATTGTTTTAGGAAAAGGTGCTCAGATATCCGTTGGAACTCAGGGCCGCTATTTTACGCCTTTCCTAATTCTCTTCTTACCCCTTCTTGCAAATTTAGGCAAGTTGGAGATTCAGGAGCGAACAGTTAAAAACTTGCTTATAGGAACTTTGTCAGCTAACTTTTTAATTTCAATCTATTTAATGATTCCATTCTATTGGAATTGGTAAGGATAAGCTATGAAGAAAAACATTTTATTCATTTCGCCGACTGGAACCTTGGATAATGGAGCAGAGATTTCTATTTTCCATCTGATGAAGTATTTGGTTCAAGATGGCTACGACGTTATCAATGCGATACCAGATTATCATGTCCAAGTCCAGCAAGACTATATTTCTACTCTTGCAAAAGAAGGAATTAGAACCATTGCTCTGCCATCGGTTAAATGGTGGTGGGAGGATGCACCAGGTGGTCTTCATGGAACTCATGAAGAGAGGGTAAATTCTTACCAAGAAAATATTGCTGCGCTGAGAAAGTTAATGGTAGATAGCCATATGGACTTGGTCATTACAAATACAGTTAATATGTTTCAAGGAGCAGTAGCAGCAGCTTGTGAAAATATTCCGCATTTTTGGTTGATTCATGAATTTCCTGAGGGAGAATTTGGTTATTATAAAGCGAAAATTGATTTTGTAGATGAATATTCTAAGGAGATTTTTGCGGTGACAGGTTCTCTGCAAAAAAGACTAGCCCAGCTTCTCCCTCATAGAAAAATTCGTTCCTTTGCCCCTTTTACTGAGATCAAAGCTGAAAATGAGCAAAAACTTGCTGGAAATGAGTGTCGTATCCTGTCAGTTGGTCGTCTGACAGAGAGAAAAAATCAACTAGAACTCCTTCAAGCTTATGCACAACTCCCTCAGCCAAGACCAGAACTAGTCTTTATTGGGGCTTGGGACGATGAATATAAGAATAAGTGTGAGTCCTATATAGTTGAACATCAGTTGCAAGGTGTCCAGTTTTTAGGATATCGTGATAATCCTTGGGCTGAAGCAACAACGGCTGATATAGCAGTATTTCCATCTGCTATGGAGACCTTTGGCCTAGTTTATATAGAATCCATTATGAATGGCCTGCCAACCATCCTATCAGATAATCCTGGCCATCTATCGGCTTATGAAATGTTCGAGGAGGGTCAACTCTATCCTACGGGAGATGTAGATGAATTAACAGATCACATCCAGCAATGTTTAGAGGATTTCAAATACTTGAAAAAGCGCTCTATAGATAACATAGAAAGAGTAAAGAATCTTTACAAGGTTTCCAGTGTTTATCATGACATATTAGAAGAAATCGATCATTCTGATATAAATAGCGGTCATTCTTTGCGACACATAAAATTTTTATTTGAGCCAATTCCCTCTGCTTCGCCAATAAGTACTTTCTTGAATAAAGTAAAGAGAAAAATAATTTTCTTAAAAATTAAAGAATCTTTTTAAGTAGTAGTAGCCTACAACGGATGATATAAAAGTCGAATCAAACAATAATTTTGCTTAGGCGATATTATGATTTGTTCGATTTTTTTGTCTGTAGCCCACAAACCACCAAGAAAATGATATAATAGACTAGATTGTAAATCTTTGAATAGAGGAAAAGCATGAGACATGTCTTCATCATCGGAAGTCGCGGGCTTCCTGCTAAATATGGCGGATTTGAAACCTTTGTTGAGAAATTAGTAGAAAATAAGGTTTCTTCCCAACTCCAGTATCATGTAGCTTGTTTGTCAGATGATGAAGCTTCTCATCATTTTGATTACAAGGGAGTGGATTGCTTCACCGTTAAGGCTCCTAAACTGGGGCCGGCTCGGGTGATCGCCTATGATATGATGGCCATTAATTATTCTTTAAAGTTAGTGCAAGAGCAGCAGATTGAGCGTCCGATTTTTTATATTTTGGGCAATACGATTGGAGCCTTTGTGGCGCCTTTTGCACATAAAATTAAAAAAGCAGGCGGGACTTTCTTTATCAATCCGGATGGTCTGGAATGGAAGCGGACCAAGTGGCCTAAGCCGGTTCAAGCCTATCTCAAATATTCTGAGAAGGTTATGACCAAGCATGCTGATCTGGTCATTGCGGACAATCAAGGCATTGCAAGCTATATAAAACATTCCTATCCTTGGTCTAAGACGGCTTTCATTGCTTATGGGACAGACCTCCAGCTATCTTCTCTTGACTCTCAGGATGCTCGCGTGCGTGATTTTTTTGAGAAATGGAAGAGCAGAGAAAAGGAATATTATTTGATTGTTGGACGTTTTGTGCCAGAAAACAACTACGAGACCATCATTCGGGAATTTATGAAATCCAATACCAAACGTGACTTGCTGATTATCTGCAATCATGAAGGGAATTCTTATTTTGAAGAGCTCAAGCAGAAAACCGGTTTTGACAAGGATTCTCGGATTAAGTTTGTCGGGACAGTCTATGATCAGGAACTGCTCAAATATATCCGCAATCAAGCCTTTGCCTATTTGCATGGACACGAAGTCGGTGGAACTAATCCCGGGCTTCTGGAAGCTCTGGCTCAGACTGATGCCAATTTGGTTTTGGATGTGGACTTCAACCATCAAGTAGCCAAAGAAGCCGCTCTTTACTGGAAAAAAGAAGAGGGACAATTGGCTCAGCTGATTAACAGAGTAGATGGTCAAATTGACTTTTCTGAGCTCGGTCAGGCAGCCAAAAAAAATATGAAAGAAAACTACACCTGGGAAAAAATTGTGGGTGAATACGAGGAGCTATTTTTATCATGAAAGTGACTATTCTTCTGTCGACCTATAATGGTGAGCAGTTTCTGGCAGAGCAGATTGAAAGTATTCAAGCCCAAACTTATAGGGACTGGCAGCTCTTGATTCGAGATGATGGCTCTAGTGATGGGACGCGAGCGATTATTGAGGATTTTTGCCATCAGGACGACCGAATCTTCTTTATCAATCCAGAAGAACCTCAAAATTTGGGCGTCATTAAGAGTTTTCATAGCTTGCTTAAATATCAGGATTCGGATTTTTACTTTTTTAGTGATCAGGATGATGTCTGGTTGCCAGATAAGTTGGCGATTCAGTTAGCAGCAGCAGAGAAATACGATGCTTCCTTACCTTTGTTGGTCTATACGGATCTAAAAGTCGTGGATCAGGAGCTAAATATTGTTCACGAAAGTATGATTCGGACGCAGTCTGACCATGCCAATACCGAATTGATTCAGGAATTGACGGAAAATACGGTGACAGGTGGCGTTTCGATGATTAACCGTGCTCTGGCTGATTTGTGGACAGGGCAGGAGGAGCATGAACTGCTCATGCACGATTGGTATCTGGGCCTGTTGGCTTCAGCTTTCGGACAGCTCGTTTATCTGGATCAGCCCAGTGAACTCTACCGTCAACATTCCAATAATGTGTTAGGAGCCCGAACCTTACGCAAGCGGATGAAGAACTGGATTCATCCTAGCCGTCTATTTGCTAAATATTGGAAATTGATAAAAGACAGTCAGACTCAGGCTCGCAACCTTCTCAGCCAGCCTCTGACAACTGAAAATAGAGAAATTATTGAAAATTTTGTGACAATCATGGAAGCTCCTTTTGCAGAGCGACTGCGACGTATTCGAAAGTATGGCTACAGAAAAAATCGTGCCTTTCATACTTTGGTTTTCACTTGCTTGAT
>NZ_KQ968977.1:307085-316647 GCF_001578725.1 Streptococcus sp. DD04 | reverse complement strand
TACTTTGGTTTTCACTTGCTTGATCTTGACAAAATTTAGGTATAAGGAGAAATATGCATGCTAGATTATTTTAGCCAAAAAAACTGGATTCTCTTGAGGGAACTGGTTAAAACAGACTTCAAATTACGTTATCAAGGCAGTTTCATTGGGCATTTGTGGTCGATTTTAAAACCCTTAATGCTTTTTACCATTATGTATCTTGTTTTCGTTCGTTTCCTGCGTTTTGATGATGGAACGCCTCATTATGCAGTATCGCTTCTCTTAGGGATGGTGACTTGGAATTTTTTCTCAGAAGCGACCAATATGGGCATGATGTCCATTGTTGCGCGAGGGGACTTACTGCGAAAACTGAATTTTTCTAAATCAATTATCGTTTTTTCAGCTATTACTGGTGCAGCGATCAACTATGCGATCAATTTGTTGGTTGTTTTTGCTTTTGCTCTGATTAATGGAGTATCAATCACGCTAGGATGGCTAGTTATTATCCCGCTTTTTCTGGAATTAGTTTTGATTTCAGCTGGCTTTGCCTTTATGTTGGCAACACTTTTTGTTAAATATCGTGATATTGGACCCATTTGGGAAGTAGTTTTGCAGGCTGGTTTGTATGCGACACCGATTATTTATTCACTGACTTATATCCTGAAGGGTGGGCATGTTTTGGTCGCTAAGCTGATGATGCTCAATCCAATGGCTCAGATTATTCAAGACCTTCGTCATTTTATCGTTTTCTCAGGCAGTACTCGGGGCTGGGATTTGATGGACCATTACTGGATTGCTCTGATTCCTTATTTATTGCCAGTAGTGATATTTGGGCTTGGATATTATATCTTTAATAAAAATGCTAAGAGATTTGCGGAGATTTTATAATGTCAAATAATATTGCAGTAAAAGTTGACCATGTCAGTAAGTTTTTTAAACTGCCAACAGAGTCAACACAAAGTTTAAGAACAAGCCTAGTTAACCGCTTTCGAGGAATCAAAGGTTACAAAGAGCAGAACGTTCTTAAGGATATTTCTTTTGAAGTGGAAAAGGGAGATTTTTACGGGATTGTCGGCCGTAATGGTTCGGGCAAATCAACCCTTTTGAAAATCATTTCGGAGATTTATATTCCCGAAAAGGGCACAGTGACCATTGATGGCAAGTTGGTTTCCTTTATCGAGCTAGGTGTTGGATTCAATCCAGAGCTGACCGGCCGCGAAAATGTCTATATGAATGGTGCCATGCTGGGCTTCTCAACTGAAGAAGTAGATGCCATGTACGATGATATCGTGGAGTTTGCTGAGCTGGGCGAGTTTATGAATCAAAAACTCAAAAATTATTCTAGTGGGATGCAGGTTCGCTTGGCCTTTTCAGTTGCGATCAAGGCACAGGGAGACATTCTAATTTTGGATGAGGTTCTGGCTGTGGGGGATGAAGCCTTTCAGCGCAAGTGTAATGATTATTTTATGGAACGGAAGCATTCGGGAAAGACAACTATTTTAGTAACTCACGATATGAATGCCGTCAAAAAGTATTGTAATAAAGCTGTTTTGATTGAAAATGGATTAGTCAAAGTTGTCGGAAATCCAGATGATGTAGCTAACCAATACAGTTTGGATAATGCAACTGACACCAAAGCCATGAACGAAGATTATGTCGCTGAAAAGGAATCTGAGGCAGTTTCTGATTTAGAGGTTCGTCTACTAAGCTCTCCTCAGACAGCACCAAATCAAGAAATTGAATTTGAGATTAGCTATCAAGTCAATCAGGATATGCCAACCTACATAGCCTTTTCACTGACTGATATCGACCGTACCATTTGGCTGTATAATGATAATTCAATGGATAATTTGACAGAAGGAACAGGCAAGAAGACACTTAAATACAAATGCCATCTTTCCCAAATCAATCATGCAAAATTGAAATTGCAGGTTTCTGTGCGTGATGAAGAGAATCAGATTTTAGCCTTTGCAGATTCTAAGAATACTCCAGTCCTTATCATCAGCCGACGGGATATTGAAGATGACGATACCTCTGCAAAAGACTCAGCAACGGGATTGATTCAGCGTAATGGGGTCTGGGAAATCTCTCAATAAAATGATAAGGTGTTTTCATGGAACGAATATTACTCTATGTTCATTTTAATAAATATAAGCGCGTGAGTAATCATGTCTTCTACCAATTAGAACAGCTCAAACCCCTGTTTTCCAAAATCCTTATTATTTCAAATAGTTATATCGAAGAAGCAATTAAGAAAAAGTTGCACGACGAATTTGGGATAAGCAATGTGTTGGAGCGGGACAATCAAGGTTATGATTTTGCGGCTTGGCGGGATGGAATGAGCGCCATAGGTTTTGAGGAGCTCAGAACCTACGACTCTCTGACTCTGATGAATGATACTTGTTTTGGTCCGCTCTGGGAATTGGAGCCTATTTATAAGCGTTTTGAGGTGGATACTCAAGTTGATTTTTGGGGCATGACCAACTTTCGAAAAACAAAGTATTTTGAAGAACATCTGCAGAGTTACTTTGTTACCTTTAAGCAGCAGATATTGAGGGCAATTTCTTTTCAAGAATTTTGGGAACAGGTAAAAGATTTTACTGATGTTCAAGATGTGATTGACCACTACGAGACGAAATTCACCCAATATTTTACAGAGGCAGGATTTACCTATCAGGCTGCCTTTGATACTCGTCTAGAAGAGGCAACAGATTTAATCCATCCAGATTTTACTTATTATAAGCCTTTTACTATTCTTGAGAAAAAGGTTCCCTTTTTGAAAGTGAAAGCTATCAGTGGTAATCCTTTTTCTGCGAGGTATCTGTTGGAAGAAATCAAAGAGAGAACTTCTTATCCTGTTTCTTTAATTTCTGAGCATATATTTGAATATGTTGGTCCAGATGTACCCTGCCTTTTGCAGGATAAGCAGCTTTCGAGAGATGATAAGAATGACTCGCCAGAAAAGCCGGTAGCTCTTCATATTCATGTAACAGATCTTCAAGTCTTCGAGCAATTTAAAGAAAAATGGGAAGCTCTTTCTCTACAATACCAATTTGTGGTGACGACAGCTGACGAAAAAATCTTTGCTCAGCTCATGGAAACTGTATCAGACCGCTATCAAGTTCTTTTAGGAAAAGAAGAAAGGCCTATGCAGGCGATGCTTGAACAGAGTGGACTCTTGCTACAATTTGTTTTCGTTGGGCATATTTCTACTGCAATTTTAGTAGATGGAATGCCTCAGCTCGATAAAGCGATGCGTAGAGATTTGATGGAGGTGATGTTTGAAAATGCCAATGCTAGTATTAAAGTCTTGGAACAAGATGATAAGCTTGGGCTCGTTATACCAGATCTTCCAAGTTTAGTCAGATATGGCTTATTTGAACAAAAAGTTTATCGGAAAGAAATGGCTGCAATTTGGCAAAAACTCCATTGCCAGAAACAGTTTGATTTTGAACAACATCCTGTTTTTACCAGGGTGTATGGTGGCTTCCTTTGGTTTAAGCCTTCTGCCCTTACTAGCCTTTTTCAAAATGATTACCAGTTATCAGCTCAAATAGAACCTCGTATTTTAGAAAGTTTATTGGTTTATTTGGCTTGGGACAAGAGCTATGATTTTAAAATCATGCCTGGTCGCCCACTCCCTGCTTTATTAGATTTACAAAAAGAAGCAGAAAAATTAACAAGGCAGAAAGGAAAGCTTGCTCGAAAGAGCCTAACCCAAAAAGTTAGAACTTATTTATCAAGTCTTTTAAAGGCACGATAATCTATTTCTTAGAAAGAAAAATGAAATTTTTGATTAATTATTATAAGCAGATTTCTTATTTGCTTATCAGCTTTTTATTTTTAGATATTACAGCCGTCACCACTCTATTTTTACTTCAAGTAAATAAGAACATAGAAAATTACAGTAGCTTAGGGTTTGTTTTTCTTGGTTTAATCGTGGCTCTATTTGGCTTAGGGCAGATTGTATCCCAACTGCTAAGTCGAAAGCTGCTAATATGGTCTGCTATCGTCTATGCTTCTTACATACTATTTTCTTACTTGCTAACGGTTACTCAGCATATTAATGATTTTGACTTTAAGGCAGAAAATTTACTTAGTAATCACTTTTTTCAAGTGAACGGCCTACCTTATTTGCTTCTTATTTTTTTCTTCGCCTATCTTATAAACTATTTCCCCTCTTTAAAAAAATATAATTCTTTGGACTATTTTATTGTTGATAAGTACAATAAATATTTTCTAGAGATACTCTTTCTATCTCAGTCCCTTATTTTTTTATCTTTAACAGATGATAAGATGACAGGTATTTTTCAGCACCAAAGTTTGCTGACGACTTATCTTACAGATAAAGGATTTGAAATCTCTCAAGATTCTATTTTAAAATTAATTGGTTTTATTATTTTACTCTTTCTTTTATTTTTGATCCCTAGCTTTTTAGGGATAAAGGGATTAAAAGATATTTCGAAAAACAGAGGCAGTTTTTCAGTTGCTGTTTTATGCAGCGCAGTTCTTTCTGTCATTTTCAACTATACTATTCAAAATAGTATTCGAGGAGATGTTTCTGTTTTAGAACTGCATTTATTTACAGGAGCAACATTCTTTCAGATAGCAGTATTTTTTGCAACATTTATTTTTGTCTACCTTGTTTTCAATCAAATTTTCCTAGCAAGCATTCTCATATTGGTTGCGGGTATTCTTGCAACCATTGCCAGCAGTTTGAAATTTCAATATCGTCACGAACCTATTCTGCCAAGTGACGTCAGCTGGTTAAAAAATCCAAAAATTTTGTTTGATTTTCTTGGTGGCAATTATGGAATCTATACTATTGCAGGATTGGCAGCTCTTGGAGCTTTCTATTGGTTTTTCCGTAGAAGGATTTTACCTGAGAAAATTTTATCGATGATAAAAATGCAGCTTATGTTACTGGCTTTTCCTATTATTTTTTTCCTAGGTGTTTTACAGATATTCTCTTCGAAAGAAAATGGTAAAGTAGCTGAAAATATCCCTGTTATCTCTATTTTAAATAATTATCATGACTTGACTTGGTTTGGTAATACAGTTAATTCGCAAATGCGGTCTATCTCTTTTGTTTGGTTTACTCAATTATCAGATAAGGCTATGATCCAGCCGGCAGGATATTCCAAAGAAAAAATTCAGGAAATAGAAAAAAAATATGAAGAACTTGCTGACTCCATCAATCAGGAACGTCAACATAACATTGAACAGCAGACTGTCATTTATGTCCTCAGTGAAAGTTTTTCTGATCCTGCACGGATTGACGGCGTGTCTATGTCAGAAAATCCAATTCCAAATATTCAGGAAATTATGTCTAAGACAACCAGTGGGTTGATGCAGTCAGACGGTTATGGCGGTGGAACAGCAAATATGGAGTTTCAAACGTTGACCGGTCTGCCATTTTATAATTTGTCACCATCTGTTTCAGTTATTTATACGGAAGTAGTGCCAAAGATGAACAAACTTCCGGCTATCAGTGATTTTTACACTTCTCAAAATCGTACCGTGATTCATTTGGCCTCACCAAGTAATTATTCCAGAGACATCATTTATAAAGATCTGGGATATGATACCTTTATTCATTATGGAACTCAAGGGTTGCAGGGAGATCATATTGGTGGAAACTATAGTGATAAAACGACCTATAATCAAGTCTTAGATCGCCTAAAAACAGACCAAAGTCAATTTTTCTCAGTTATGACGATGCAAAATCATATGCCTTGGACGGAAGTCAATCCGATTTATATGTCTGCTAGTTACCCAGGTTTCACGGAGGCAGGAAATAAATCATTATCCAGCTATGTAAGGATGCTCTACCACACAGACAATGCGACCAAGGATTTTTTGGATAAGCTTTCTAAAATTGATAAAAAGATAACAGTGGTCTTTTATGGTGATCACTTGCCAGGTCTGTACCCTCAGTCAGCTTTTAAGGAACATCCTGAAAACCAGTTTCTAACAGATTACTTTATCTGGAGCAATTATGAGACTCCTAAGCTGGACTATCCTTTGGTTAACTCTAGTGATTTTTCTGCCTTATTGCTTGAGCAGACTAATTCTAAAGTATCTCCTTACTACGCTTTATTGACCGAAGTTCTTCATAAGGCTAGTGTGGACAAGAAGGCACTGGAGCCATCAGCCCAAGAAATTGCAGATGATTTAAAATTGATCGAATATGATATGGTTGGCGGAAAAGGCTATCTTTCAAAGGATTTCTTCGCTATGCCAGCGAAATAAAAAATAGAATAGGTTTACCAATTCTATTTTTTATTATTTTATGCTAAACTAGTAGTATGGGGGTGAAGATATGATAAAGATTTTTGGGAAAGTACGCTATCATTGGCAACCAGAAATGTCGGTTTTAGTTATTTATTGGTCTTTGTCGGTTATCCCGATCTTTATAGGGCTGGCCTTGATGTATGAAAGTTCTAGAGTACCAACTCTTGTTCTCTTTTCCTTCTTCTTATTTATGGTTTTGTTGGGCATTGGTGTGCATAGATATTTCACCATATATGATGATGGGATTTTGCGGATTATTACGGCAAATCCTTTCACGCCAATCAAGATTGACATTTCAACTATCGAGAAGTTAGAAGTAACAAAGACCTCAATCACCCTTCATTTTACAGGGAAAAGTCGTAGCAGAACCTTCTGTATGCGCAAATGGCCAAAAAAATATTTTGTCAACGCTTTGGCTCTGAATGAGCATTTTAAAGGTGAAGTCGAATTGGTAGATAATTTTATTCTTCTAGATTATTTTGAAGTCTATTACGGTGATAAGGCTAAGAAAAACTAATCTTTTAGCAGTGCTCTGGTTGGACAATTTTTGATGGCTTCGAGAATATCGGGATGGTCAGGGACTTCTTTTTCTAACAGTTGGTTATCTTGATAAAATTTGACAATGCCATTATCGTGATAGTCAAAGATGTCTGAGTAAGTTTGGCAGAGCCCGCAGGCAATGCAGCGTTCGGGAATAAGTGTAACTTTCATACTCATATTGTAATAAGATTTTTAGAAAAACTCAAGGAGGAAGTCATGGAAAAAGAACCATGGGAAGCAGATGTATACGATAATGGAGAAGAGAAATTGAAAAGAATTAAAAAAGTTCAAGCGAGTCGAGTAGATCGTATCTTGACAGTTTTAGTAGCTGTTTTTTTGATATTGGTCATTGCAGTTACTTGCTTCTTGGTCTACCTTTCTATTGGTGGAAGTAATAAGAAGACGAGTATGGAAGGCTTTTATGGGACTTCTGCTGCTGTTGCCTCGTCAAGTAGTACGGAGCAACCAGCTTCAACAGAGGCGGCGGCTACACCTGAAGGAGAAACGACGGAATCATCTGAAGGAACTTTGACGGTTCAGCCTGGTGAAGGTGAGGCGGCCATTGCTGCGCGTGCAGGTATTTCTATTGCAAAATTAGAGCAGCTAAATCCATCGCACATGTCCACTGGCTCTTGGTATGCCAATCCAGGTGATATTGTTAAGATTCAGTAGGAGCGGGTTATGAAACAGATTCAGATTGCGATTGATGGACCTGCTTCAAGTGGGAAATCCACTGTTGCAAAAATCATTGCCAAAGATTTTAATTATACCTATTTAGATACTGGAGCCATGTACCGTGCAGCGACATATTTGGCTTTGCGAAATCATTTGACTGAAAACGACGCAACAGAGATTGTAGAGCTGCTTGAGACTTATTCGGTCAGTTTTGGTCGTGCAGATAACGGTGAGCAGCTGGTGTTTGTTGGGGATGTAGATGTGACCCATCCGATTCGTGAAAATGACGTTACCAATAATGTGTCGTGGGTATCAGCTATCCCAGAAGTACGTGAAAAACTAGTTTATTTGCAGCAGTTGATTGCTGCTCAAGGTGGTATTGTCATGGATGGCCGTGATATTGGAACGGTCGTATTGCCAGATGCGGAATTGAAAATTTTTCTAGTTGCTTCGGTCGAGGAAAGAGCGGAGCGCCGTTATAAAGAAAATCTTGCAAAAGGGATTACGGCTGATTTGGAAACTCTTAAAAAAGAAATTGCTGAGCGGGATTATAAAGACAGTCATCGTGCTGTGTCGCCTTTAAAACCAGCGGCTGATGCGATTCATTTTGATACGACAGGCGTTGGAATTACAGAAGTTGTCAAATTTATTGAAGAAAAAGCGAAAAAAATCATTGACAAATAAAAAGAAACTTGGTATGATAGTGGAGTTGAGAAAAGCAGAAGTGAGAACTTCTCGCCTTGCGACTAACGTTGTCTGGCTCTACAGGATTCAGTTTCAGTGATGAAATACTATCATGTAGTGCGGGTTTGCGTTAGCAGGTCCGCACTTGTTTTTCTCTAAAAATAAAAAAAGAGGTGAAAACCATAGCAAAACAAGACTTATTCATCAATGATGAAATTCGTGTGCGTGAAGTTCGGTTGATCGGTCTTGACGGCGAACAATTAGGTATTAAACCACTTAGCGAAGCGCAGTCTCTTGCGGATGAAGCAAATGTCGATTTGGTCCTGATTCAGCCACAAGCTAAACCACCTGTTGCGAAAATTATGGACTATGGCAAGTTCAAGTTTGAGTACCAGAAAAAGCAGAAAGAACAACGTAAAAAACAGAGCGTTGTCACTGTGAAAGAAGTACGTCTCAGCCCAACGATTGATAAAGGGGACTTTGATACAAAGCTTCGTAACGCACGCAAGTTCCTTGAAAAAGGAAATAAAGTTAAGGTATCTATTCGCTTTAAAGGTCGGATGATTACCCACAAAGAGATTGGAGCTAAGGTCTTAGCTGACTTTGCTGAAGCGACTCAAGATGTTGCGATCATTGAGCAAAGACCTAAAATGGATGGACGTCAGATGTTCATGCAAATGGCACCGATTAGTGACAAAAAATAAACTGTCAGAAAGTTAGAAAAAGGAGATTTTACCATGCCAAAACAAAAAACACACCGCGCATCAGCTAAACGTTTCAAACGTACAGGTTCTGGTGGCTTGAAGCGTTTCCGTGCTTACACTTCTCACCGTTTCCACGGAAAAACTAAGAAACAACGTCGTCATCTTCGTAAAGCATCAATGGTTTCTGCAGGAGATTTCAAACGTATCAAAGCAATGCTTACAGGTCTCAAATAAGAGATTTTGTGACAATTATCTAGGAAATATTTGGAGGAAATAAAACATGGCACGTGTTAAAGGTGGCGTTGTATCACGCAAACGTCGTAAACGTATTTTAAAATTAGCAAAAGGTTACTATGGAGCAAAACACATCTTGTTCCGTACTGCAAAAGAGCAAGTAATGAACTCTTACTACTATGCATACCGTGACCGTCGTCAGAAAAAACGTGATTTCCGCAAACTTTGGATCACTCGTATCAATGCGGCAGCTCGTATGAACGGACTTTCATACTCACAATTGATGCATGGTCTGAAATTGGCTGAGATCGAAGTTAACCGTAAAATGCTTGCTGACTTGGCTGTTAACGATGCAGCAGCTTTCACAGCTCTTGCAGATGCAGCTAAAGCTAAACTTGGTAAATAAGAAGATAAAAAGTTGAAACGATGTTTCAGCTTTTTTCGGCTCTTTG
>NZ_KQ968977.1:295405-305992 GCF_001578725.1 Streptococcus sp. DD04 | reverse complement strand
CCCTTTTTTCTTGTTAGGGTGACAATCGCCAAGTGTTTTAGTATAATATAGTGAGAATGGATGGAGGAGTGAATGATGATGTCAAATCGGTTAGCTTGGGATGAATATTTTGCAGCACAGGCGCTTTTGATTGCCAATCGTTCGACCTGCAAACGCGCCAAGGTCGGAGCGGTCTTAGTCAAGGATAATAAGGTCATATCGACCGGCTACAATGGCTCCGTTTCAGGAACGGAGCACTGTATTGATCATGGGTGTTTGGTCATTGATGGTCATTGTGTACGGACCTTGCATGCGGAGGTCAATGCCATCTTGCAGGGAGCTGAGCGGGGCGTGCCTAAAGGCTTTACGGCTTATGTGACCCATTTTCCCTGTCTCAACTGTACCAAGCAGCTGCTTCAGGTAGGTTGCAAACGGGTGGTCTACATCAACCAATATCGGATAGATGACTATGCTCAATATCTCTACAAGGAAAAAGAGGTGGAATTAGTTCATTTGCCGCTGGATGATGTTAAAGAAGCTATTGCTCAGACGGATTTGGTTTAGGCGAGAAGTTCTGGAGGTAAAAGGAGAAGGTAGATGAATGATAAATTGGCAGCCGCTTGGCAATATTTCTTTGAAGAACAGTTAAATAAGGCCGAAGAACTAGAGCAGCAGCTGAAAAAAGATTCCTTTAGCCGCTGGAATTTACGGGCCTATCTAGCTGTAGAAAGGCAGGATTATCAGAATGCTTTTGCAAATTTAGAGGCTTATCTGAATCAGGCTCAGAAAGAAAGTGATAGAGAAAATGAGCATATCGCTTATCATCAGCTAGGTTATGTTGCTAGATCTGCGGGAGATTTTTGTCAAGCTTTAGAGTGGATTGAAAAAGAAGCTGCTTTCCTAGCAAAGTATTTCCCAGATGACCATTATCGTCAATCAGTTAATCTCTATGAGCTAGGCTATCTAAATCTTAAATTAGGCAGGTTGGCTCAAGCTCAGGATTTTATGCAAAAGTCACATATCTATTCTATGGAGTCAGATGATGTGGTAAATCATGCATGTAGTTGCCGAGGCTTGGGTGAAATTGCTCAAGCTTTGGGAAATCTACAAGCAGCAAGATCCAACTTTGCGGCTGCTATCAGACTTTTTGACCAAGCTGGTGATGCTATCGGTAAGGCGAAAGTTGAAGAGTTGTTAGCAAGCTGCCCTTAGTTTATCATTGCAATAAAGCTATAGTTTCTGATTATAGCTTTTTCTATTTAAAAGATTCTGAATTTTTTAGAGAAAAGTGATATAATGAAAAGGTTATATAGTCCCGATAAGATGGTAGGAAACTTCTATCAGTACTTTGTAACTCGCAAACAATGACGGCTCCAAAGTCGCTCGTCATTCTACGGTTGCCCCTATATTGCGGTCAACCGATGCGTCTTACTAGCTTCAGAAATAAAAAAGTATCGTTTTATTTCTTTCGCGTCGTAACTCGTAGGTGATATGATTTGCAATCATTTTGGAGTTTGTTTATTTGTTTAATATTTTTTTAAGGGGGGACATTTTTATGTCAGAACGTAAACTTTTCACGTCTGAGTCTGTATCGGAGGGACATCCCGATAAGATTGCAGACCAAATTTCCGATGCTATTTTGGATGCTGTCTTGAGTCAGGATCCAGATGCCCATGTGGCTGCTGAAACAGCCGTTTATACAGGCTCGGTTCATGTTTTTGGTGAAATTTCAACTACAGCTTATGTGGACATTAACCGCGTGGTTCGGGATACCATTGCAGAGATTGGCTACACCAATACAGAGTATGGATTTTCTGCTGAGACGGTCGGTGTACATCCGTCCTTGGTAGAGCAGTCGCCAGATATTGCCCAAGGGGTCAATGAAGCGCTGGAAGTTCGTGGGAATGCAGAGCGGGATCCGCTGGACTTGATTGGAGCTGGTGACCAGGGGCTCATGTTCGGCTTTGCAGTAGATGAAACGCCAGAACTCATGCCGCTGCCCATCTCACTCAGCCACAAGCTAGTCCGTCGCTTGGCAGAGCTGCGCAAGTCAGGAGAGATTGCCTATCTGCGTCCAGATGCTAAGTCTCAGGTGACCGTTGAGTATGATGAAAATGACCAGCCTGTGCGCGTGGATACGGTGGTTATTTCGACCCAGCATGACCCAGAAGTGACCAATGAAGAGATTCATCGTGATGTGATCGAAAAAGTGATTAAAGTGGTTATCCCAGCCCAGTATTTGGATGAGAAGACAAAATTCTTCATCAATCCAACCGGCCGTTTTGTAATCGGCGGTCCTCAAGGGGACTCTGGCTTGACAGGACGCAAGATTATTGTGGATACTTACGGCGGTTATGCTCGTCACGGCGGCGGTGCCTTTTCTGGTAAGGATGCAACAAAGGTCGACCGCTCTGCTTCATACGCAGCTCGCTACATCGCTAAAAACATCGTTGCGGCAGGACTTGCTAAGAAAGCGGAAGTGCAGTTAGCTTATGCTATTGGTGTGGCTCAGCCGGTTTCTGTACGCATCGATACTTTTGGAACTGGAGCAGTTGCAGAAAGCAAGCTGCAGGAAGCAGTTCGTCAGATTTTTGATCTGCGTCCAGCTGGTATCATTCAAATGCTGGATTTGAAACGTCCGATCTATCGTCAGACGGCAGCTTATGGCCACATGGGTAGGACAGACATTGACCTGCCTTGGGAAAAGTTGGATAAGGTAGAGGCTTTGAAAGCAGCAGTGAAATAAGTATTTTACTTGATACAAAAACAACAAACAAGCTCTATTTCCAGAAAAATTCTGGAGATGGGTTGTTTGTTGTTTTTCTTTTATGGTTTTAAGCTTGCTTGTAACAGTGAGGTGGAAGCAGTAGAGACTTACAGCAAAATGAGCCAATGCTGTAATAAGAGTTGAATGACTACTTATAAAAGGTGTTGTTTTCTAACGGACTGCCTCCAAATCAATGCTTAGAACCTTGTGAAGGCTCCTTATTGGAAAATCACATTTTGCAATTGCTTATTTGAAAGTAACACAGACAGCTTCTGGTACATAGAAATCATGAGATAACTCAGTCAATCTTCCTGTTTCAGTATCGCGTTTGAAGACAGTTGCATTGTCGGAGTCTTGATGGACGGCAATGATATAGTTTTGGTCAGGTGTGATATTGAAATCGCGCGGATTTTTGCCGTTTGTTGGCGTGATTTCGACAAGCTGCAAACTTCCATCAGCCAGAATTTGATAAACGGCTATCGAATCATGGCCGCGGTTAGAGCCGTAAAGGAACTTGCCGTCTGCAGAGAGGCGAATGGCTGCTGTACCATTAAATTCATCAAATCCTTCTGGGAGAGTTGAGATGGTCTGCAGGTGCTCAAACTGCCCAACGCCATCGTAAATCAACACTTCAATGGTTGAGTTTAATTCGCAGATGAGGTAGGCCAATTTATGGTGATTATGAAAGACAATGTGGCGTGCTCCAGCTCCAGCAGCACATGTGTATGTATCAAGTTTATTCAGTTTTCCAGCTTCTGTCACATCGTAGGTGGTTACTTGATCCGTTCCGAGGTCACAAGTAATCAGGTATTGATCGGGTGTCAGGTCAGTATAATGGACATGGGCAGAGGATTGGTTGGCATGAGGACCTTGGCCGATATGAGTGTCCGAATCAGCCAGTTTTAGGCTGCCATCTTCCTGCCGCTTGTAGACCAGCACTTGTCCTTTGTGGTAGTTAGCTCCGTAAACAAGGCCTCTCTCCTCATCAACAGCGACATAGCAAAGCGGAGCGCCCTCTTCCACCACACGATTGAGCAGCTGAGCCTTTTGGTCATAGGAAGCAACTCCACCTTGTCCATCTTCTGCGCCAACTGTGTAAAGATGACCAGCTTGGTCAAAGGCTAGATAGGTGGGGCTTGGTTCCTCAGCTACTAACTCCAAGTTTGATAGCTGTCCCTTTTCAGTATCAAATTCTGCCTTGTAAATTCCTTGCGAATCTCGGCGGGTATATGTTCCAAAATAAACTGTTTGAGTCATTTCTACACCTCATTCTTTTAAAATATATCACTCTATTATACCATAAAATTAGTTGAAAGGGGTTTAGCCCATAGGATAAGACTTATTTTTAAAAGAATAGTATCAGTTCTAAAAAACAGACAAAAAACAGATAGCGGTTAGGAAGGGGATAGACTGCTTTGATAGAATGGAATTGTTCAAAAAAACAAATACAATCAGGAAAGCTCAAAATTCCTGTTTTCTAAAACAAAGGAGAAATCAAATGAACACAAAAAAAATTGCTATGCTTGTTGCCCTTATCGGAATGTCTGGATTCTTTTTAGCCGCATGTGGATCTAAAAATGCAGATAATCAAGAAGTCATTGACGGCAAACAAGTGGACTTTAAGAAAGACGCTGTTGATCAAAAAACCAAGACAGTAGACGGCAAGGAAGTAACAGAATACACGATGCCAGACGGAAATGTTATTCAGATCCCAGCTGACGGTGAAGAAATGCCAACGGATGAATCTGAATCAGCTAGTGAATAAAAGATAAAACTTGTAGGTTGGAGGCAATATGTTTCGAAGAAAAAAAATGAATCGTAAAACCATTATATTGGGCAGCACAGTCATTCTTGCTTGTGCTGGTCTGGGAGGCTATGTGCTTCTCAAGCAGGTCAATCAGCAACAGGCCATGCAAATGGTAGATAAAAAGATTGATTCGCTGACGGTTCAGGAAGCTGTCAATAACAGTAAGAAAACAAGCCTAGTTTTATCTGGGGAAGTAGTTGCTAACAATAGCAGTAAGGTCAAGATTGACCCTTCCAAGGGAGAAGTCAAGGAAGTATTTGTCAAAAATGGCGATACAGTGACACAAGGTCAACCTCTCTTCTCCTATGTGACATCGCAGGAACTGACAGCCCAGTCAGCTCAATACGACGCCCAGTCTAAGGCCAACGCCATTACAACTGCTCAAAATAGCGCCGCTATCAAATGGGAAACCTATAACCGTAAGCTGGCTAGTCTCAATGCACTCAAGGGAAAATATAATTCTAGTCAAGACGAGTCTCTGCTGGAGCAGATAAAATCTGCCGAAGACGAGCTGGCTCAAGCACTCACTGATGCAAAGACTGCTGACAATGAAGTGACGACAGCTCAGATTGAGGCTGAAAAGGCTCAGGTGACTGCTCAGACGGAATCAGACCGGATGAAGTATGATACCGTAACAGCCGATACAGCTGGAACCATTACATCCATGAATGAAGATTTGCCAACTCAGTCCAAGACCAAAAAAGAAGAAGAAAACTTTATTGAAATCATGGACAAGTCCAAAACGTTGATTAAAGGATCTGTCAGTGAATTTGACCGTGAGAAGTTGAGCGTGGGACAGAGAGTGGATGTCGTGGACCGTAAGGATCCGAAGAAACGCTGGAGTGGCACGGTGACCCAGGTCGGTACTTTGACAACAGCAAATACCGGGAATAGCAACGGCGGAAACAAACAACAGGAAAACCCCAACCAAGGCAAGTACCCTTATACTGTTGAGCTGGATCAAGGCGGAGAAATGCCATTGATAGGCTCCCATTCTTATGTCAATGTTGTAGAAAATGCTCCTGAGGCAGGCAAGGTAGTTGTCAATAAATCCTATACCTTCAGCAAAAATGGTAAAACCTATGTCTGGAAAGTAGATGGCAAGAAGCTGAAAATGCAGGAAGTTAAGACTCAGAAAGTTTCCGACCGTTTGGTGGAGATTACAGAAGGCCTGACAATGCAGGATACCATTTCGACACCAAAAGAGGGCATGGAAGAAGGGATGGAGGTAGGACAGAATGTTAAAGCTTAAGGATATCCACAAATCTTATCAGCAGGGCAGTCAGGAATTTCCGATTTTAAAAGGAATTGATCTGCATGTGAAAGAGGGGGATTTTCTAGCGATTATGGGGCCGTCCGGATCTGGCAAGTCCACCCTGATGAACATCATCGGATGCCTAGATAAGGCGAACTCAGGGACCTACCATATCGAAGGGACTGATGTCTCTGATCTGTCCGACAATCAGCTGTCGGATTTGCGTAATCAGAAGATTGGTTTTGTTTTTCAAAATTTTAACCTCATGCCCAAGCTGACAGCCTGCCAAAATGTAGAATTACCTCTGACTTACATGAAAGTTCCTAAAAAAGAGAGACGAGAACGTGCCTTGGAAATGCTGCGTCTGGTCGGTTTGGAAGAAAGAAGTGACTTTAAGCCTATGGAGTTGTCCGGTGGTCAAAAGCAGCGGGTAGCTATTGCGCGTGCCCTGGTGACCAATCCCAGCTTTATTTTGGGAGACGAGCCGACTGGAGCGCTGGATACTAAGACCAGTGTTCAGATTATGGAGCTTTTCAAGCAATTTAATGAACAAGGCAAGACCATTGTCATCATTACCCACGAGCCGGAAGTTGCCCAGCTTTGCAAACAAACGGTTGTTTTGCGGGATGGTAATATAGAGACTCGGGCGTTAGGATAGAAGGGGGCTATATGGAAGATATTTTTGTAGCTCTAAACTCAATCCTGTCGCATAAAATGCGCTCTATGCTGACCATGCTGGGGATTATCATCGGGATTGGTGCTATTATTGCTATCTTTTCCATCATTGAAGGAAATACGGAAAATACCAAGCGTCAGCTCATCGGCGGTAACAATAATACCATCAAGGTTGTCTACGACAAGAAAAGTTCGATTGATCCGACCATTCCGGAAAAATCCCAAGCTCAGAAGCCTTCTTATATTCCCTTTATGGGAGAGGATGTTTTAGCTAAGATCAAGGAAATCCCTGGAGTCAAAAATGCTTTGATGACTTATGGTACAGACGAAAAGATTTACTATCTCAGTCAGAAGTCATCTGGGAAGGTTCAGGCGGTTTCGCAGTCAGTAGCTGACATCAAGCAACAACGTTTGTTGGAAGGGGAGGGCTTTGACTCAGAAGCCTTCAAAAATCAAGAGCAAGTGACCTATCTAGAAAAGACGCTCTATGACACCCTCTTTCCTAATGGAGATGGCATCGGTAAGTATGTAGAAGTCATGGGCAACCCATTTAAAGTCATCGGCGTATTTGAGTCTACTGAGCAGAGTGGTTTAACCTCTGGTTCGGAAAAGGTGGCTTATATTCCTCTCCAACAATGGCACCGGATTTTTGATACCATCAATGTCAGTCCAGAAGTAACGGTCCAAACCCATAAAGCCGATGATTTGAAGAAGGTGGCTAAGAAGGTCAGTGACTATCTCAATCAGCAGATGTCGCAGTCAGACTATATGTTTGGTGTGCTGAACCTGCAGGAATTTGAACGGCAGCTGGAAAATCTCAACAAGTCCAACTTCGTACTATTGGCGGGTATTGCTAGCATTTCCCTCTTAGTCGGAGGTATTGGGGTTATGAATATCATGCTGGTCTCAGTGACAGAGCGGACACGTGAAATCGGGATTAAAAAGGCTCTAGGAGCTCGGCGCAAGATCATTCTCAAGCAGTTCCTGATCGAAGCGGTCATCCTGACTCTGATGGGAGGAATTATTGGTGTGGTAGCAGGTATCGCCTCTGGCTTTGCTATTACCCAGTCTTTGGCCTATCCATATATTTTATCTCTATTTTCGGTCTTTGTAAGTTTGCTCTTTTGTTGTATAATAGGAGTAGTATTTGGGCTCCTGCCGGCTGTGAAAGCATCCAAGCTGGATCCAATTGAAGCCCTGCGATTTGAATAAATAAAGGAGAATCAAGCATATATGCAAAAGATTTTAGTAGTGGAAGACGATACTACGATCAATCAAGTCATTTGTGAATTTTTAAAAGAAAGTAACTATGCAGTTACACCAGTCTTTGATGGAGGCGAGGCTTTGCTTCAATTTGAAGCAGAGTCTTTTGACTTAGTTATTTTAGACATGATGTTGCCAACCATGAGTGGACTGGATGTTCTCAAAGAAATTCGCAAGACTTCTCAGATTCCGGTCATGATCCTGACAGCACTAGATGATGAGTACACTCAGCTAGTCAGCTTTAACCACCTCATTAGTGATTATGTGACCAAGCCTTTTTCACCGCTGATCTTAGTCAAACGGATTGAGAATATTCTGCGTCGGAATACCGTCGCTTCAGAAATTGCTGTCGGTGAGCTGACAGTCTCCATTGATGACTGCACGGTTTATTGGCATGGCGAAAAGATGCCTCTGACCAAGAAAGAGTATGAAATCTTGCAGGCTCTGGCCAAGAGAAAAGACCACTTGGTGACGCGCGATCAGCTGATGAATACCATTTGGGGCTATAGTGAGTTAGATAGCCGAGTGTTGGATAATCATATCAAGAACATTCGTAAGAAAATTCCAGGCATTCCTCTGAAAACGATCACAGGTATGGGTTACCAGCTTGGAGGAGAAGACAAGTGAAAATTGTCAAAAAGAATTTCCTTCTGACTTCCTCCATCATTTTTGTGGTAGTGACCATCGTGCTGGCTAGTCTTTACTTTGCTATGCCGGTTTATTACCAGCAGGTCAAGGGGGGCGAAGCCCAGAGAGAGTTTGATCAGGTTGCCAAGCAGGTTAAAGGAAAGTCTAGTCAGGAAATCAGTGAGCTTTTGAGCAACTATAGCAAAAAAAACAATCAGATTTGGTTTACCTTGCTGGCTCAAGACAATACGATTCTGTATCCCTCTCTTGAGGATGGCGGAGAAAGCTCGCTACAGCTGACAATTGTCCCAACGATTCCTAGCAGTGACTATGAGAGCAAGACCCTGTCAGAAAGCTTTAGGACTTCAGATGGTAAGGAAGTTGTCCTGAGAGGTGAGTATTCTTTGCAGCCAGTGTCGGATGCCAGCCGGATTTTGCTTAATCTCTATCCTTTTGTGCTATTTTTGTCGCTGAGTCTAGGAGGCGTAGTTGCCTATCTCTATAGCCGGACTTCCAGCCAGCGGATCAAGGATATATCGTCGAGCACCCGTCAAATGACGACCCTGCTTCCAGATGTCTTGTGTCAAGTAAAAGGGCAAGACGAGATAGCCGATTTGGCTCAGGATATTAATCATTTATATACGAATTTATTAGCTAGTATGGAAGCTCTGCGCTTGGAAAATGAAAAAGTCGCAGAAAGCGAGCGCGAAAAAGCAGAATTTCTCCGTATGACTTCCCACGAACTGAAAACGCCAATTACCAGCATGATGGGAATGATTGACGGGATGATTTATGGCGTGGGTGAGTTTAAAGATCGTGATAAGTATCTGCAGAAGTGCCGCGAAATCTTAGAAGAACAGTCGGACTTAGTCCAGTCTATTCTGGCTATTTCAAAACTGGAGATGACGACGGAGACAGAACGAGAAACCTTCTCTTTGAAAAAGCTGCTTGAAGAAAATATCAGCACTTACAAGATTCTGGCTGATCTCAAGCATTATCGCTTTAATGTTCAACTTTCAGAAGTGACAGTTCGAGGGAATAAGACCTATTTACTCAAAGCGATTAAAAATCTGATTGATAATGCCTTTCATTATACAGTGGAAGGTGGAGAAGTTTTGGTTCGCTTAGACGATAGGATGTTAATCGTAGAAAATGAAGCTGAGAAAGTACTGGACGAGTCACAGATTCAGCAGATTTTCCAGCCATTTTATCGACCGGACTATAGTCGCAATCGGAAAGATGGCGGTACAGGACTGGGGCTCTTCATCGTTCAGCAAATTTTAGAAAAGCACCATCTCACTTATCGCTTTGAAGCTGTTGAGAATAGATGGATGCGCTTTACGATTTTTTTACCTCAAATAGATAAGGACTAAACGAAATTGAAGATGTATGGAATCAGGAAAGGCTTCCATACATTTTTTTATGCGTTTGTCATACCTACTCTTGGCATTGTCTAGAAATTCTCTCTTAAATATGGTAAAATAGAAATTAATAATAAAGATAGTATACCTTTATAAAATATAAGAATGAGCTTATCCAAATAAAGCTTTATTAGTGAGATGATGTTGAAGATATTGTAGATAAAGATAGAACTGTCAGAGGGGCAGGCCGAATAATTGATTTTGAGCATTTGGGAGTCAGTTTCAATAAACAAGTGACAATGTCCAAAAGAGCTTGGCTGATGCGGTTGAAAATATAGCTACCTTTAATCAGGATGTCGCAGACAGCAGTATAATAGGTCTGATTGCTGTTTAGAATCAGCAATTATTTAACTGGAAATCCTATGCTCTTTTTTTGTTGGGTTCTGGAAATGGGAATTTGACAAGGGGATATCGTTCAGTAAAAGCCAGTTGAGCTAAGGACTTTCATGGATTAAAAAGAAAAACCTAAAAAACGCTTACAATATCACAAAATAATTGACTATTACCTTTATTAGGAGTAAACTAATGGGGTACATTTAAAAAATATAAAAGGAGAATTCATCATGAATTTAACATTTTTAGGACTTTGTATTGCCTGCTTTGGTGTCTCATTAGCTGAAGGTTTGATTATGAGTAATCTGTTTAAAGCAGCTTCACGTCAGCCAGAAATGGTTGATCAATTAAGAAGCTTGCTCATCATGGGTGTCGCCTTTGTTGAAGGTACTTTCTTCGTTACCTTGGTTATGTCTTTCATTATCAAATAGTTTTTTCTATTTTAGAAAAGGGGGTGTCA
>NZ_KQ968977.1:287321-295258 GCF_001578725.1 Streptococcus sp. DD04 | reverse complement strand
CCTTGGAAGAGAGTCTTAATCCGACTATTCAGCTAGGCCCAATATCCTTTGATTTGACCCTACTTGCTATGTCACTTGTGACCGTTTTGATGGTCTTTGGCTTTATCTACTGGGGCAGTAGAAAAATGTCCATCCGACCAAAAGGAAAGCAAAACTTACTTGAGTACGTCTATGATTTTGTCATTGGCTTTACTAAAGAAAATATTGGGGAACATTATATCAAGGATTATTCTTTGTTTATGTTTGCCTTGTTTCTCTTTATTGCAGTTGCCAATAATATCGGTTTGATGGCTAAAATTCAAACCACCAATGGCTACAATCTCTGGACCTCACCGACGGCAAATTTGGGCTATGACCTAGCCTTGTCCTTTATCATTACGCTGATTAGTCATGTTGAAGGAATCCGTCGTCGTGGTTTTAAAGGGTATTTAAAAGCTTTTGCAACACCTGGATTTATGACTCCAATGAATATCTTGGAAGAATTTACCAATTTTGCCTCCTTAGCTCTGCGGATTTTCGGAAATATCTTTGCAGGGGAAGTTTTGGCTGGCTTGTTGCTTACCTTGTCACAACAAGCATTTTATTGGTATCCAGCTGCTTTCCTAGGTAGTATGTTATGGACAGCCTTCTCGATATTTATTTCATGTATCCAGGCCTATGTCTTTACCATGCTGTCTTCGATGTATATCGGTAAGAAAATAAACGGTGAAGAATAGTAAGTAGAAAGGAAGAAAAGGAATGCACGTAACTATCGGTGCCATTATTGGTGACTTTATTCTCATCGCTGGTTCCTTCCTTTTATTAATTTTTTTAGTAAAGAAGTTTGCCTGGGGCAATATTACCAGTATCTTAGAAGAACGTTCTAAAAAGATTACGGATGATATTGACGGGGCTGAGTTAGCCCGTAAAAAGGCTGAGGAACTTGCGCAAAAACGTGAGAATGAATTAGCAGGAAGTCGTCAGGAAGCAACGACGATTATCGAACATGCTAAGGAAACAGCTGAAAAAAATAAGGCTGGAATTTTAGCGGATGCAGCTGAAGAAGCTGGACGTTTGAAAGCAAAAGCCAATCAGGAAATTGCTCAAAGCAAGGCAGAAGCCTTGAATAGCATTAAAGACGATGTGGCTGACCTAACAGTAAGTCTTGCAAGTAAGATCTTGAGCCAGCAGCTTGATACAAAAGCACACAGTGAGCTCATTGATCGTTATATTGATAAATTAGGAGATGCTTAATGGACAAAAAGCACTATGCGGTAATTGAAAAATATACCTTGCCTTTTGTTCAATTAGTATTTGAAAAAGCTCAGCAACAAGATGTTTTTGAAAAACTAAGCCAAATTAGGGCCGTGTTTGAGGAAACAAATCTTGCTGACTTTTTATCACATATTGGCGTTGATGAGGAAGAGAAGGAGAAGGCTCTTCGACTTTTCCAAAATTCAGATTCACAGCTGATTGATAACTTTATCGAAGTCATTATTCTCAATCATCGAGCAGCTTTATTCTACTATATATTGGTAGAAATTCAGCACCAGATTGAGAAGAAAAGCAATGAATTTGAAGTGACAGTCAAATCTGTTCAAGCATTGACAGAAAGCCAAAAAGAAAGATTGAAGCCAATTATTGAGCAAAAAATGGGCCTTAAGGTTCGCGCTCTCAAGCAAGAATTGGATGCCGATTTGATTGGTGGCTTTGTCATCTCAGCCAATAATAAGACAATTGATGCAAGTATAAAACGTCAATTACAACTCGTAAAAGAAAATTTGAAATAGAAAGTGGTGTGAATTTTGGCGATTAACGCACAAGAAATCAGCGCTTTAATTAAGCAACAAATTGAAAATTTCCAGCCAAATTTTGACGTCACAGAAACTGGGGTCGTCACTTATATTGGTGATGGAATTGCTCGTGCCCACGGTCTTGATAATGCCATGAGCGGGGAGCTCTTGATTTTTGAAAATGGTTCTTATGGTATGGCTCAAAACTTGGAGTCAACTGACATTGGGATCATCATCTTGGGTGACTTTACAGATATTCGTGAAGGTGATACGATTCGTCGGACTGGTAAAATCATGGAAGTTCCTGTCGGAGATGCTTTGATTGGTCGTGTCGTGGATCCGCTCGGTCGTCCTGTTGACGGATTGGGTGAGATTGTTACAGATAAAACACGTCCTGTTGAAGCGCCAGCTCCAGGAGTTATGCAGCGGAAATCCGTTTCTGAGCCTCTGCAAACAGGATTGAAAGCCATTGATGCACTGGTACCAATCGGTCGCGGTCAGCGGGAGTTGATTATCGGTGACCGTCAGACTGGTAAGACTAGTATTGCCATCGATGCTATCCTCAACCAAAAAGGGCAAGATATGATCTGTATCTATGTTGCCATCGGTCAAAAGGAATCTACTGTTCGGACGCAGGTTGAGACCCTCCGCCAGTATGGCGCCTTAGACTATACCATCGTGGTAACAGCCTCTGCTTCTCAGCCTTCTCCTTTGCTTTTCTTGGCACCTTATGCCGGTGTAGCGATGGCAGAAGAGTTTATGTACAATGGCAAACATGTCCTCATCGTTTATGATGATTTGTCTAAACAAGCGGTGGCTTACCGTGAACTTTCTCTCTTGCTTCGCCGTCCGCCAGGTCGTGAAGCCTTCCCGGGGGATGTCTTTTATCTGCATAGCCGTCTCTTGGAGCGTTCAGCTAAGGTTTCTGATGAGCTGGGTGGTGGTTCAATTACTGCCTTGCCATTCATTGAAACGCAGGCAGGAGATATCTCAGCCTATATCGCGACCAATGTGATTTCTATTACAGACGGTCAGATTTTCCTCAGTGATAGCCTCTTTAATGCAGGTATCCGGCCAGCCATTGATGCGGGTTCTTCTGTATCACGGGTAGGTGGTTCTGCACAAATCAAGGCTATGAAGAAGGTTGCAGGAACCCTGCGTATCGACCTTGCTTCTTATCGTGAGCTGGAAGCCTTTACCAAGTTCGGTAGCGACTTGGATGCAGCAACTCAGGCTAAACTCAATCGCGGCCGCCGTACGGTAGAAGTATTGAAACAGCCAGTTCATGAGCCACTGCCAGTTGAAAAACAAGTTGTGATCCTCTATGCACTGACTCACGGTTTCTTAGATACTGTGCCAGTGGATGAGATTCTTCAGTTTGAAGATGAGATCTTCACTTACTTTGATGCTCATCATGAAGACATTTATGAAACCATTCGTCAGACGAAAGATTTGCCGAGTGAAGAAGTGCTGGACGCCGCTATTACTGAATTTATCAATCAGTCTAACTTCAAATAAGAATAGAGGTGTCAGATGGCAGTTTCATTAAATGATATCAAAAATAAAATTGCATCCACAAAAAACACCAGTCAAATCACCAATGCTATGCAGATGGTTTCTGCATCTAAGTTGGGAAAGTCCGAAGAAGCAGCTAAAAATTTTCAGGTCTATGCTTCTAAGGTTCGGAAACTCTTGACCGACCTTTTGCATGGTCATGAGGCAGAAAATGTTAGTCATCATCCTCTGCTCAAGAACAGACCGGTTCAAAAAACTGCTTATATCGTCATTACGTCAGATCGCGGTTTGGTCGGTGGCTATAACGCAACCATCCTCAAATCAATGATGGAGTTAATTGCAGAATACCATGAAAATGGGGATTATGTTATTATTTCTATTGGAGGTATGGGAGCTGATTTCTTCCGTGCACGTGGAATTCAGCCGATTTATGAGTTGCGCGGTTTAGCCAATCAGCCGAGTTTTGATGAAGTTCGGAAAATCATTTCCAAAACCATTGAAATGTATCAGAATGAACTTTTCGATGAACTTTATGTGTGTTATAACCACCATGTCAACAGTCTGACCAGTCAGATGCGGGTAGAGCAGATGTTGCCAATCGTCGATTTGGATCCTAGTGAAGCGGATGAGAATTATATCCTCAATCTAGAACTAGAATCCAGTCGAAATGCGATTTTAGATCAGCTCTTGCCTCAGTTTGCTGAAAGTATGATTTACGGAGCCATTATTGATGCCAAGACTGCTGAAAATGCAGCCGGTATGACGGCCATGCAGACTGCAACGGATAACGCCAAAAAAGTTATCAATGATTTGACCATTCAGTATAACCGTGCTAGACAAGCAGCTATCACGCAGGAAATTACTGAAATTGTGGCGGGTGCAAGTGCACTGGAATAGTGTCACAGAAAATAAATATTATAAAGAGGAGAAAAGAATGAGCTCAGGCAAAATTACTCAGGTTATCGGACCAGTTGTAGACGTAGCGTTTGCAGCTGGGGACAAGCTACCTGAGATCAATAATGCACTTGTAGTCTATAAAAATGACGAAAAAAAATCAAAAATCGTCCTTGAAGTAGCTCTTGAGCTTGGTGATGGAGTGGTTCGAACCATTGCCATGGAATCAACCGATGGCTTGACTCGTGGCATGGAAGTGCTAGATACTGGCCGTCCAATTTCTGTACCAGTCGGAAAAGAAACACTTGGTCGCGTCTTTAACGTTTTGGGAGATACCATTGACTTGGATGCTCCTTTTGCGGATGATGCAGAGCGCCAGCCAATCCATAAAAAAGCTCCAACCTTTGATGAGTTGTCTACTTCGTCAGAGATCTTAGAAACAGGTATCAAGGTTATCGACCTTTTAGCACCTTATCTGAAAGGTGGTAAAGTCGGACTCTTCGGTGGTGCCGGAGTTGGTAAGACCGTCCTGATTCAGGAATTGATTCACAACATTGCCCAAGAACACGGTGGGATTTCTGTATTTACCGGTGTTGGAGAACGGACGCGTGAAGGGAATGACCTTTACTGGGAAATGAAGGAGTCTGGCGTTATCGAAAAGACAGCCATGGTCTTCGGTCAGATGAATGAGCCACCAGGGGCACGTATGCGTGTTGCTTTGACTGGCTTGACGATTGCAGAATATTTCCGTGATGTGGAAGGTCAAGATGTCTTGCTCTTCATTGACAACATCTTCCGTTTCACGCAAGCAGGTTCTGAAGTTTCTGCCCTTTTGGGTCGGATGCCGTCAGCCGTTGGTTACCAACCAACACTTGCGACAGAAATGGGACAATTGCAAGAGCGTATCACATCGACTAAGAAGGGGTCTGTAACCTCTATCCAGGCTATCTACGTGCCAGCCGATGACTACACTGACCCAGCGCCAGCGACAGCTTTTGCCCACTTGGATTCTACAACCAACTTGGAACGTAAATTGGTTCAATTGGGGATTTATCCAGCCGTGGATCCTCTCGCTTCAAGCTCTCGGGCTCTTTCTCCTGAGATTGTTGGTGAAGAGCACTATGCGGTGGCTGCCGAAGTGAAACGCGTATTGCAACGTTATCATGAATTGCAGGATATCATTGCAATCCTAGGTATGGACGAATTGTCAGATGAAGAAAAGACCTTGGTTGCGCGTGCGCGTCGGATTCAATTCTTCCTTTCTCAAAACTTCAACGTTGCGGAGCAATTTACTGGTCAGCCGGGATCTTATGTGCCTGTAGCTGAGACGGTTCGTGGCTTTAAAGAAATCCTCGAAGGAAAGTATGATAAGTTACCAGAAGATGCCTTCCGAGGTGTCGGTTCAATTGAGGATGTCATTGCTAAAGCTGAAAAAATGGGATTCTAAGAGGTGAATGATGGCTCAAATGACAGTACAAATCGTTACACCGGATGGTCTTGTCTATGACCACCGTGCTGCATTTGTTTCCGTAAAAACGATTGACGGAGAAATGGGGATTTTGCCTCGTCATATCAATACAATCGCTGTTTTGGAAGTGGATCAGGTCAAGGTGCGCCGGGTCGATGATGATAAGCATATTGATTGGATTGCGGTCAACGGTGGTATTGTAGAGATAGCTGACAATGTGATTACCATTATCGCAGACTCAGCAGAACGTGCGCGTGATATTGATATTAGCCGTGCTGAGCGGGCCAAACTGCGTGCTGAGAAAGAGATCGAAGAAGCTCAAGACAAGCATCTGATTGACCAAGAGCGCCGTGCTAAAATTGCCCTTCAGCGTGCCATCAACCGGATTAACGTTGGAACAAGAATGTAATAAGCAAAAAAAGAATGGGAATCCCATTCTTTTTTGCTGGCTTACGTTTCTTTCCGCTAGGAATGGCTGGTCTTATGGTATAATAAAAACTATGATAGAATTAATATTTCGATTATGCAGTCACCTGCTCTTTATTTTCTTTGCTTTTCATCTTCTGTCTACTGTAGTAAGTTGGGAAAGATTTCTAAAAGTAAATGCTGATAATGCTCTCAAAATTCGTTTTTTGATATTATTGTTGAGTATTGCCTTGGGCTACATGGCCAGTCTATTTTTTATTGGCATCTATGATATGAGTCGGGCAATCTTTAACGGTACTTTGTAAGGTCAGATTTTTGATTTTATGGTATGATAGTAGGGATGAATTTTTAATGTTTGGAGTAGCTAGTTAGTATGGAAAAAATTATTATTCAGGGTGGAAATAATCGTCTGGTTGGAACAGTCAAGATTGAGGGAGCTAAAAATGCGGTGCTTCCGCTGCTAGCTGCAACGATATTGGCCAGTGAAGGAAAAACGACACTCAAAAATGTTCCAGTCCTTTCGGATGTTTTTACCATGAACAATGTTGTTCGCGGTTTGAATACGCAGGTGAATTTTAACCGAGAGGAAAACACTGTAGTAGTGGATGCAACTCAGCCTTTGTCTGAGGAAGCTCCTTATAAATATGTCAGCAAAATGCGGGCTTCAATTGTTGTATTGGGGCCGATTCTTGCTCGAAATGGGCATGCTAAAGTATCTATGCCGGGTGGTTGTACGATTGGAAGCCGTCCGATTGACCTTCATTTGAAGGGCTTGGAGGCAATGGGCGCTCAGATTACACAGTCTGCGGGCTACATTGAGGCCAAAGCAGACTGCTTGAAGGGAGCGCATATCTATATGGACTTCCCAAGTGTCGGTGCAACGCAGAATATTATGATGGCTGCGACTTTGGCTAAAGGCACAACTGTTATCGAAAATGCTGCTCGAGAGCCTGAAATTGTCGATTTGGCCCTTTTGTTAAATAAAATGGGCGCTAGAGTCAGAGGAGCAGGAACGGAGAATATAACAATCATCGGTGTGGAAAAACTCCATGGAGCTGAGCATAATGTAGTTCAAGACCGCATTGAAGCTGGGACCTTTATGGTGGGTGCTGCCATGACAGGCGGTGATTTGCTGATTGAGGACGCTATCTGGGAGCACAACCGTCCGCTTTTATCAAAAATGCAGGAAATGGGAGTAGAAGTGACCGAAGAAGATGCAGGAATTCGCATCCGCTCGGATGTTTCGAAGTTAAAAGCTGTTTCAGTTAAGACCTTGCCTTATCCAGGTTTCCCGACGGATATGCAGGCTCAGTTTACTGCCTTGATGGCGATAGCTAAAGGAGAATCCGTCATGATTGAAACGGTCTTTGAGAATCGTTTCCAGCATTTAGAAGAGATGCGGCGGATGGGGCTTCACTCCGACATTATGCGGGACACAGCCCGGATTTGGGGTGGTGGCAGCCTGCAAGGAGCCGAAGTAATGTCAACAGACCTTCGGGCCAGTGCAACCTTGATTTTGATGGGCTTGATTGCTGATGGAGAAACAAAAGTTAGCAAGTTAGTCCATTTGGACCGCGGTTACTATAAATTTCACGAAAAGCTGGCAGCTCTTGGTGCAAATATCAAACGTGTAAAGGAAGAAGACGATGAGTGAAAATTTAAAATATTTAGGTAAACAGCTCGGAATTGTTGCCTTGGTTCTGCTACTTGCTTTTATCATTTTTTGTCTTGGTCTGGTCATCGGTTATGGTGTGATTGGAAATGGAGACAATCCTTGGTCTATTTTATCGCCAAAAACTTGGGACACTATTATTTCCAAATTTACGGGTCAGTGATTTTCCAAGAGTATGACATAGCATCCC
>NZ_KQ968977.1:281924-287301 GCF_001578725.1 Streptococcus sp. DD04 | reverse complement strand
GGGTCAGTGATTTTCCAAGAGTATGACATAGCATCCCGACTGTGCAATTATCCTAGCACAGTCCTTTTAAATGGATAAGGAAATATGCCAAAAAGAAAGAAAATCCTAAGAAAAAGTAATAAATCTGTGCAGACTGTGGCAGGGCTTCTGGTTGCACTGAGCTTGTCGCTGGGAGCCTACTTTTTTGGAAATGGCAATCAAACACCAGCGCTAAACACACCTGCAGTCGTCAGCCAAAATAAGGAGACTAGCACACCTGACCAAGCTCTGTCAGAAAGTGTTCTCACAGACTCAGTGCGCTCTCAACTTGGAGGAAAAATCGAGTGGAATGGGGCAGGGGCTTTCGTCATCAATGGAAATCAAACAAACTTGAATGCCAAAGTTTCTAGTTTGCCTTATGCGGATAATAAAACGAAGGTCGTTCAGGGGCAGACTGTTCCCACAGTTGCCAATGCCTTGCTTGCCAAATCGACACGCCAATATAAATCACGGGAAGAAACGGGAAATGGCTCTACTTCTTGGGTTCCTGCTGGTTGGCACCAAGTCAAACATCTATCGGGTGATTATCATCATGCGGTGGATCGCGGGCATCTCTTGGCTTACTCTTTGGTCGGTGGTTTAAAGGGCTTTGATGCTTCCACTAGCAATCCAGCCAATATCGCAGTCCAAACAGCCTGGGCCAATCAGGCTAATAAAGACAACTCGACGGGCCAGAATTATTATGAAAGCCAGATTCGTCGCGCCTTGGATCAGAATAAGCGGGTGCGTTATCGTGTCACTTTGATCTATGCTTCGGGAAATGATCTTGTGCCAGTCGGCTCGCATTTAGAGGCTAAGTCCAGTGATGGAAGTTTGGAATTCAATGTCTTCGTTCCCAATGTGCAAAAAGGGATTCAGCTAGACTATAGCAGCGGTCGGGTCAGTCTGACTACAGGTTCTTAAAATTTAATTAGAATGAAAAGGAATGGTTGCAGATTTGTAGTCATTTTCTTTTATAGTTATAGAAAAGAGAGCTTTTTAGTTTTGTTTAAGACAGTATTGATAGAATCTATCTTCTCTTACAATCCGAGAAGTGGAGGTTGCTATGAGATTTATTTTTAATTGTATTTGTTTCTTATTTCGTTTTATTTGGCGGCTGGTCTGGGGCTTGATTTGGTCCGCGGTTCTTAGTTTCGTAGTAATCGTTGGTGTTTTTTATTTTACGACTTCGACAGATAGTGGGCCAGCTGGTTTGTCCCAAGCAGTTCAGGCTGCGGTAGTGCGAGTGGAGCAACTTTTCAATGGCCAAGGGTTTACAACAGGATTTGGCAGCTACAGTCAGAAAACCGACCAAATGACAGATGAGCATATCGCTACAGGCAGTCGTTGGGAGCAGGCGAGCGCCAGCATTTACATTGATACACAAAATGAAACCTTTCGGTCTGCTTATCAAGAAGCTATTGATTCTTGGAATCAGACAGGGGCCTTTACCTTTACCCTCACTGAAGATAAGGATTCGGCAGATATTATTGCAACTGAAATGAACGATGGAAATGTGCCAGCGGCTGGTGAAGCAGAGTCTCAGACCAATTTGCTCACTCAGCGCTTTACCAAAGTAACCGTCCGTTTGAATGCTTACTACTTACTCAATGACCGCTATGGCTATTCACACGAACGTATCGTAAATACAGCAGCGCACGAATTGGGTCATGCTATCGGATTAAATCATAACGAGGAGGATTCTGTGATGCAGTCGGCTGGTTCTTTTTACAGTATCCAGCCAGTAGATGTTCAAGCTGTAAGAGAACTGTATCAATCGTAGTATCATGTTAAAAACTATTTTCTATTTTATTAGACGCTTTCCGGAGCAAGTCTCCCTTTTTATCTTTAATTCAGGAGTTTCTGCTTTGCTTTGGAAAAGCGGGACAGAGATTGCCAATCAAATCGGTCTGACCGATATTTGGCAAAATCATATTCCAGTGCCACTTCAGGCATTTTTCGGCGAAAGCAGTCAAGCTGTTCAAGGTTTCTTTAACACTTCAGCCTTTATATGGCTGGTCGGTTCGATGATGATTCTTGTGGCAATCCGCTTTGTCAAAGGACTGATTAAGTTGCTTCTCTTTGTTTTGCTCATTTTACTAGGTATCTACCTAGTGGTGCAGCATCAGGGGATTTTAAGTAGTTTTATCTAAAGTAGGCATCAGTTTATTAGCTACCAGAGCAAGAAGAGCGAGCATGCTTGCTCATTTTTTATGTGAAACTCAATGTTTTTTGTTTAAAACAAACAAAAAGTGTGGAAAATGAAAAAGAAAAGAGTTATAATGAAGAAAACGGGAGATGGAGGAGTCGAAAATGAATAAGATTGAACGATTAGACGAATTGGTTAAGCTGGTAGATAGACTTGGAACGATTACAGTTGCTCAAATTGTGGAAAGCTTGAAAGTCTCTGACATGACTGTTCGACGTGATTTGACAGAGCTAGAAAATCAAGGGAAATTGACTCGTATTTTTGGTGGAGCTAAAAGTAATAAAGCCCAACAATATCACGAAATTCCTCACGAAGAGAAACTCTTCAAGAATATTGAAGCTAAGCGAGCCGTTGCTAAAAAGGCTGTGCAGCTGATTGAGGATGGGGACACCATTTTCCTTGGTCCAGGGACTTCTGTAGAAGTGCTGTCCGAGCAAATAAGCAATCAAAATCTGCGCGTGATTACCAACTGCCTGCCTATCTTTAATGACCTGCTCAAGAAAAAGTCAGATACCTTTAAAGTTTTTCTTCTTGGAGGGGAAATGCGGGAGACTAGTCAAGCCTTTGTAGGAGAGATGACCAACGCTATCATGGAGCGCATGTATTTTACTAAGATGTTCTTCAGCTGTAACGGCATTAAAGGTGGACAAATCATGATCTCTTCCTTTGAAGAGGCCTACACCCAAAAGCTGGCCTTAGAGCGCTCGACGGAGACATATTTGTTGATTGATTCTTCTAAGATTGATAAGGAAGATTTCACTTCCATCTGTCCTCTATCTGAAATTACAGCAGTTATCATTGATCAAACTTCCGATACAGTTCATGAGGAATTAGAAGTGCATACTAAAGTTATCTCATAAGGAATAGACAAAAATGCTCTGGATAAGAGCTTTTTGTTTATCTATAACATTATTTAAAAATATTTGATTAAAATAAACAAAAAAGTGTTGACAATAAACTTAAAAAGGAGTATACTATGATTATGAAAAACAGATAGTGATTTAGATAAACACAAATCTGTTAAAAATAATCAAAAGGAGAATGCTCATGGCAATTATTATTGGAGCAGATGCTGCTGGAAGCAAGCTGAAAGATGTGGTCAAGGATTTTCTCGTCGGAGAAAACTTTGAAGTGGTGGATGTGACGAAAGAAGGTCAGGATTTTGTTGATGTGACCCTTGCAGTTGCAGCTGAGGTGAATAAGCAAGAGGAAAATCTTGGTATTGTTATCGATGCTTATGGGGCTGGCCCATTCATGGTAGCGACCAAAATCAAGGGCATGGTTGCGGCGGAAGTTTCAGATGAACGCTCTGCCTACATGACTCGCGGCCATAACAACTCTCGCATGATTACAATGGGAGCTGAAATCGTTGGCGAAGGGATAGCTAAGAATATTGCCAAAGGCTTTGTCAATGGGAAATATGACGGCGGCCGTCACCAAATCCGGGTTGACATGCTCAACAAGATGTGCTAAGAAAAGGAGAAATCAAATGAAAATTGCAATTGGATGTGACCATATCGTTACCAATGAAAAAATGGCGGTCGTAGATTTCTTGAAGTCAAAAGGCTATGAAGTACAGGACTACGGAACATATGACCATGTGCGGACCCACTACCCTATCTATGGAAAAAAAGTAGGAGAAGCTGTGACAAGTGGCAAGGCGGATCTGGGAATCTGTATTTGCGGTACTGGTGTCGGGATTAACAATGCGGTTAATAAAGTTCCTGGCATCCGCTCAGCTCTGGTGCGCGATATGACCTCGGCTCTCTATGCTAAGGAAGAGCTCAACGCCAACGTTATCGGCTTTGGCGGAAAAATTACTGGTGAGCTCCTCATGTGTGACATCATCGAAGCTTTCATTCATGCGGAGTACAAGCCAACCGAAGAAAACAAAAAGCTGATTGCCAAGATTGAGCACGTTGAAAGTCACAATGCTCATCAGGCAGATGATAATTTCTTTACAGAATTTCTTGAAAAATGGGATCGTGGAGAATACCACGACTAGTGAGGTAACCAGATGATTCTTACAGTGACCATGAATCCTTCTATCGATATTTCCTATCCATTAGAAGAATTGAAAATAGATACTGTTAATCGTGTTTCAGAAGTCAGTAAGACAGCAGGCGGAAAGGGCCTCAATGTGACCAGAGTTTTGGCAGAAATTGGAGACCATGTCGCTGCGACGGGGCTTATCGGCGGAACTAATGGAGAGTTTTTATTACAAAATCTCCACGCAAATGTTCAACCTTCCTTTTACAATATTTCAGGAGATACGAGAAACTGTATTGCCATTCTGCATGAGGGCAAGCAAACGGAAATCCTAGAAGCCGGTCCGACCATTACAGCGGATGAGGCAAGGGATTTCCAAGAGCACTTCCGGTCTTTGATGGCCGAGGCGGATGTTGTCAGTATCTCGGGCAGTTTGCCAGCGGGTCTACCGACAGAATACTATATCCAGCTGATTGGAATGGCTAATCAAGCTGGCAATAAGGTAGTGCTGGATTGCTCTGGAGCAGCTCTGGAAGCTATGCTCAAATCAGATGTCAAACCAACTGCCATCAAACCTAATAATGAGGAACTTTCTCAGTTATTAGGTCGCGAGGTTTCAAAAGATTTGGATGAGTTAAAAGCTGTCCTTTCAGAACCGCTCTTTGAGGGAATCGAGTGGATTATCGTATCACTCGGTGCAGATGGAGCTTTTGCTAAGCACGGGGATACTTTCTATAAAGTAGATATTCCTAAAATCCAAGTGGTCAATCCAGTTGGCTCTGGTGACTCAACTGTTGCAGGGATTTCTTCAGCCTTAAGCCATCAAGAAGATGCTGTCTCCCTGCTCAAAAAAGCTAATGTTCTCGGCATGCTCAATGCCCAAGAAAAAATGACCGGTCATGTCAACGTTGAAAACTATGACGGCCTATACAATCAAATCACAGTAAAAGAGGTATAAAGAATGGTATTAACAGAACAAAAACGCAAGTACATGGAAAAACTTTCTGACGAGAATGGCATTATCTCTGCCTTGGCTTTTGATCAACGCGGTGCTTTGAAACGCCTCATGGCTCAATACCAAGAAGCAGAACCAACTGTAGAACAAATGGAAGAACTGAAAGTTTTGGTCGCAGAAGAGCTGACCCCTTATGCTTCTTCTAT
>NZ_KQ968977.1:267794-281904 GCF_001578725.1 Streptococcus sp. DD04 | reverse complement strand
CTGACCCCTTATGCTTCTTCTATGCTCCTAGATCCTGAGTATGGCCTGCCTGCTACGAAGGCTTTGGACAAGAATGCTGGCTTACTATTGGCCTATGAAAAAACAGGCTATGATACGTCTAGCACTAAGCGCCTGCCAGACTGCCTGGATGTTTGGTCAGCAAAACGCATCAAAGAACAAGGTGCGGATGCAGTGAAATTCCTCCTCTACTATGATGTGGACAGCTCAGACGAGCTCAACCAACAAAAGCAGGCTTATATCGAGCGTGTGGGCTCAGAGTGTGTGGCAGAAGATATTCCTTTCTTCCTTGAAATCTTGGCTTATGATGAAAAGATTGCGGATGCTTCCAGCGCTGAATATGCTAAAGTGAAACCTCACAAGGTTATCGGTGCTATGAAGGTCTTCTCAGACTCACGCTTCAACATCGATGTCTTGAAAGTGGAAGTTCCAGTTAACGTTAAATACGTTGAAGGCTTTGGCGATGGCGAAGTGGTGCATACAAAAGCTGAAGCAGCTGCTTTCTTCAAGGAACAAGATGAGGCAACCAACCTGCCATACATCTACTTGAGTGCGGGTGTATCTGCGAAACTCTTCCAAGAAACACTTGTTTTCGCTCATGAGTCAGGTGCTAACTTCAACGGCGTTCTCTGCGGACGTGCGACTTGGGCTGGCAGTGTCAAAGACTACATTGAGCAAGGCGAAGAAGCAGCTCGCAAGTGGCTTCGTACAACTGGATTTGAAAACATTGATGAGCTCAACAAGGTTCTTCAAAAAACAGCTACTTCTTGGAAAAAGAGAGTTTAAAGCAGCTATTTTAGTTCAATACGCTTGTCTAAAGCTTTCTTGAAATAAAGTCAATCATTGGTATCTGATCTGTAAGATTGACCAATGATTGATTTTAGTTTGAAATCATCAAAAATAAATAAAAAATGTTTAAAAAAATCAAAAGTAAGGGTTTACATTATCGCTTTGATATGTTATAATTAAACCATAAGTTGAATAGGGTGAGCGTTACTAAGTTGGATTAGGCGTGACCGCAAATGAATTGGAAAGTCAAGTATTCTTGTTGTTTTCCGTTTATTTGTGGTCATTTTTATTTCACGAAAGCTCAATAAAATGATAAGGAGGGAACTATGTATCGAATCATACTTCCTATGAATAACAATGTTGCCCTAGCTAAGAATGAGCATCAGGAAGAAGTTGTTTTGATTGGCAGTGGCATCGCTTTTAATAAGAAGAAAGGGGATGTTGTTCTTGAAAGCAAGATTGAAAAAATCTTCCGATTAAGGACAGAAGAATCAAAAGAGAACTTTGTAGCTTTGCTCAAAGATGTTCCGCTGGACTTTATCACGGTGACTTATGATGTGATTGATACTCTTTCTAAGAAGTATCATTACCCTGTTCAGGAGTACATCTACGTTACGCTGACGGATCATATCTACTGTTCTTATCAAGCAGTCCAGCAGGGCCGCTACAAGGCTAGTGACCTACCGGATGCTTCAGAGAAATACCCAGTTCCTTATCAAATCGCACAAGAAGCAGTGGCTATTTATCGGGACCGGCTCTTAGATAGTTTTCCTGATGATGAAGTGAACAGAATTGCATATCATTTTATCAATGCAGAAGGCGAGTCCAACCCCGTGGGCCAAAGTCACTTAGATAAGCGGAAAGACATTCTAAATGCTGTGGAAGAGGAGCTAAGGAAGCAAGGAATTAGAAGAACAGCTAATAATAGTAACTTCTATGACCGATTCATGATTCATCTCAATTATTTCTTAGATTACTTGGAAAGAAGTCGCGATGACAATGTTGCGCTGCTAGAAATGGAGAGCCAGATTAAACTGACTTATCCTGAAGCCTATCAAATTGGAAGCAGTCTCTATGAGATTATTGCTCAGAAAACTGGAATAGACTTGTATCATAGTGAGCGAGTTTATCTAGTCTTACATATTCAACGATTACTATAACTAAAAAATATAAGGAGGTTCTATTATGAACAGAGAAGAAATTACATTACTTGGTTTTGAAATCGTAGCCTATGCAGGTGATGCTCGTTCCAAATTGTTGGAAGCATTGAATGCAGCTCAAGCAGGAGAATTTGACCGAGCAGAAAGCTTGGTGGAGGAAGCTAATGCTTGCATTATTGAAGCACACCACGCTCAGACAGACCTGCTGACCAAAGAAGCATCGGGTGAAGATTTGGCCTACAGTGTGACGATGATGCACGGTCAAGATCACCTGATGACAACCTTGTTGCTCAAGGATTTGATGAAACACATGATTGAATTATACAAAAGAGGAGCAAAATAATGAACAAACTTATTGGACTTATTGAGAAAGGGAAGCCTTTCTTTGAAAAACTATCACGTAACATCTACTTACGCGCTATTCGTGATGGTTTTATCGCAGGGATGCCAGTTATCCTTTTCTCCTCCATCTTTATCCTGATTACCTATGTGCCAAATTCATGGGGCTTCCAGTGGCCAAAAGATATTGAAGGGCTCCTGATGAAACCTTACGGTTACTCTATGGGGATTTTAGCTCTTTTGGTAGCTGGTACAACGGCTAAATCTTTGACCGATTCTGTCAATCGAAGCATGGAGAAAACTAATCAAATCAACTATATGTCTACACTTTTGGCAGCTATTGTTGGTTTATTGTTGCTGGCAGCTGATCCGATAGAAAATGGTTTTGCGACTGGTTTCTTGGGGACTAAAGGACTGCTAACAGCCTTCATTTCAGCCTTTGTAACTGTCAATATCTATAAAGTCTGTGTGAAGAATAATGTGACCATTCGGATGCCAGACGAGGTTCCACCGAATATCTCACAAGTCTTTAAAGACGTCATTCCTTTCACTCTTTCTGTTGTATCACTTTATGTCTTAGATATTCTCGCACGGAATTTTGTCGGTGCTGGTGTGGCCGAGTCAGTTGGTAAATTCTTTGCACCGCTCTTCTCAGCTGCTGATGGTTATCTAGGGATCACCCTTATCTTTGGAGCCTTTGCCTTCTTCTGGTTTGTGGGGATTCATGGTCCTTCTATCGTTGAGCCAGCGATTGCGGCCATCACTTATGCCAATGCGGAGGTCAATCTGCAGCTTCTCCAACAAGGACAACACGCAGATAAGATTTTGACATCTGGTACACAAATGTTTATCGTTACTATGGGAGGTACAGGTGCAACCTTGATTGTCCCATTCATGTTCATGTGGATCTGTAAGTCTAAACGTAATAAGGCTATCGGCCGTGCGTCTGTTGTACCAACTTTCTTTGGGGTAAATGAACCCATCCTCTTTGGTGCTCCAATCGTATTGAATCCAGTCTTCTTTATTCCATTTATCTTGGCGCCAATTGCCAATGTCTGGATCTTCAAATTCTTTATTGATGTTCTGGGTATGAACAGCTTTACAGCTAACCTGCCTTGGACGACTCCAGGACCACTGGGGATTATTCTTGGAACCAACTTCCAACTTCTGTCTGTAGTTTTGGCAGCAACTTTGATTGCAGTAGACTTTATCATCTACTATCCATTCGTTAAAGTTTATGATGAACAAATTCTGGAAGACGAACGTTCTGGTAAATCAAATGATGAATTGAAAGAAAAAGTTGCAGCGAATTTCAACACTGCCAAAGCAGATGCTATTCTTGATAAAGCAAATGCAGGAGGCGCAGCAGAAGAAGCTCCAGCTCAAAACAATATTAGCGAAGAGACCAATGTTCTGGTGCTCTGTGCAGGTGGCGGTACCAGCGGATTGCTGGCTAACGCTTTGAATAAAGCAGCAGCTGAATACAAGGTTCCTGTGAAAGCAGCGGCGGGCGGTTATGGTGCTCACCGTGAGATGTTACCTGAGTTTGACCTAGTTATCCTGGCCCCTCAAGTTGCTTCCAACTTTGAAGACATGAAGGCGGAAACGGATAAATTGGGTATCAAACTGGCTAAGACAGAAGGCGGCCAATACATCAAACTAACCCGTGATGGTAAAGGGGCGTTAGCCTTCGTTCAGGAGCAATTTAACAACTAAATCTATTTATTTGAGATGAAGCAACTTGATAAGATCTAGTCAAGCTTGACCTCATCTCAAATGCTATTGAAAGGAAAATAAGATGACAAAAACCTTACCTAAAGATTTTATTTTCGGTGGTGCAACAGCAGCCTATCAAGCTGAGGGAGCAACTCACACAGATGGAAAAGGACCTGTTGCCTGGGATAAATACCTAGAGGACAACTACTGGTATACAGCAGAACCTGCCAGTGACTTTTACCATAAGTATCCTGTGGATCTGAAATTGGCTGAAGAGTATGGTGTCAATGGTATTCGGATTTCCATTGCTTGGTCACGGATATTCCCGACAGGCTATGGCGAGGTCAATCCGAAAGGTGTGGAATTTTACCATAATCTTTTCGCAGAATGCCACAAGCGGCATGTGGAACCTTTTGTGACCCTTCACCACTTTGATACACCAGAGGCTCTTCATTCAAATGGAGATTTCCTCAATCGGGAAAATATTGAACACTTTGTAGATTATGCGGCTTTCTGTTTTGAAGAATTTCCAGAAGTTCGCTATTGGACAACTTTCAATGAAATTGGCCCCATTGGTGATGGGCAATACCTAGTCGGAAAATTCCCGCCAGGTATTCAGTATGACTTGGCCAAGGTTTTCCAATCTCATCACAACATGATGGTATCTCATGCCCGTGCCGTTAAGCTTTATAAGGACAAGGGCTACAAGGGTGAGATCGGTGTCGTTCATGCCCTTCCGACAAAATATCCTTACGATCCAGAAAATCCAGCAGATGTCAGAGCAGCAGAGTTGGAAGATATTATTCATAACAAATTTATCCTAGATGCGACTTATCTGGGGCACTATTCAGATGTAACTCTGGCAGGAGTGAATCATATCCTTAAGGTCAATGGTGGTCAGCTGGATCTGCGCGATGAAGATTTTGTGGCTTTAGAAGCAGCTAAAGACCTCAATGACTTCCTCGGCATCAACTACTATATGAGTGACTGGATGCGTCATTTCGATGGGGAAACGGAAATCATCCATAACGGAAAAGGTGAGAAGGGAAGCTCTAAGTACCAGATTAAAGGTGTAGGGCGCAGAGAATCTCCAACCCATATACCGAAAACGGATTGGGATTGGATTATCTATCCTCAAGGTCTCTATGACCAAATCATGCGGATTAAGAAAGATTATCCAAACTACAAGAAAATCTATATCACCGAAAATGGTCTCGGTTATAAAGATGAATTTGTGGACAATACGGTTTACGACGATGCTCGGATTGACTACGTCAAGCAGCATTTGGAAGTCTTATCCGATGCGATTGCGGACGGTGCCAATGTCAAGGGCTACTTCATCTGGTCTCTGATGGATGTCTTTTCTTGGTCTAACGGTTATGAAAAACGCTACGGCTTATTCTACGTAGACTTTGAAACGCAGGAACGCTACCCGAAGAAATCCGCTCACTGGTATAAGAAACTAGCTGAAACACAAATCATTGAATAAAAAATAAAGCCGTTAGAGTTGAATTCTTTCGGCTTTTTTGGTGTGCTCATGCATAAAAACTTGATTCTATAGCAGGAGTGGTCTGGTATTTAATCATTAGACAGTGTTGGCTGGTCTGAGTTTTCGTTGGAAAAATTTGAAATTTCCCTTTAAATTGGATTGAGAGACAGATAGTTTCGGTTGTATTTTTTAGTTGAAGCTAATAGCTCTGCACCTAGAAATCTGCTATAATGGTTTTATGATTATTTTACAAGCAAGCAAGATTGAGCGCTCTTTTGCAGGGGAGCTTCTTTTTGACAATATTAACCTGCAGGTGGATGAAGGCGATCGGATTGCTCTAGTCGGTAAAAACGGAGCTGGTAAGTCTACTCTCCTCAAGATTTTGGTGGGCGAGGAAGAGCCTACTTCTGGTCAGATTAATAAAAAACGAGATCTGTCCCTGTCCTATCTGGCTCAGGACAGTCGCTTTGAGTCGGAGAACACCATTTACGACGAGATGATGTTGGTCTTTGATAGCCTGCGCCAGCAGGAGAAGCGCTTGCGGCAGATGGAGCTGCAAATGGGAGAATTGTCAGGGGAAGACCTGACTGCTCTCATGACCCAGTACGATCAGCTGTCAGAGGACTTTCGCCAGAAAGGTGGTTTTACCTACGAGGCGGATATTCGAGCTATTTTAAATAGCTTCAAGTTTGACCAGTCCATGTGGCAGATGAGGATTTCTGAGCTTTCAGGCGGGCAGAATACCCGTCTGGCTCTGGCTAAGATGCTTTTGGAAAAGCCAGAGTTGCTGGTACTGGACGAGCCAACCAACCACTTGGATATTGAGACCATTGCCTGGCTGGAGACTTACTTGATCAACTATAGCGGTGCCTTGATCATTGTCAGTCACGACCGCTATTTCCTAGACAAGGTTGCGACCATCACGGTGGATTTGACCAAACATTCCTTGGATCGCTATGTGGGCAATTACTCTAGCTTTGTGGTTCAAAAGGAGCAAAAGCTAGCCACCGAAGCCAAGAACTATGAAAAGCAGCAGAAAGAAATCGCTGCGCTGGAGGACTTTGTCAATCGCAATCTAGTTCGGGCTTCCACAACCAAGCGGGCTCAGTCCCGCCGTAAGCAGCTGGAAAAGATGGAGCGTTTGGACAGACCGGAGACCGGCAGCCGCTCGGCTAATATGACCTTCAAAGCTGATAAGGTTTCGGGCAATGTTGTTCTGACTCTGGAAGATGCAGCTATTGGCTATGGAGAGGAAGTCCTGTCGGAGCCGATTAACCTTGACATTCGCAAGTTTAATGCGGTAGCCATTGTCGGGCCAAATGGGATTGGGAAGACGACCTTGATTAAATCACTAATCGGTCAAGTGTCCTTCATCAGAGGCAAGGAGCAGCTGGGGGCTAATGTAGAGCTGGGCTACTATGACCAGACCCAGAGCAAGCTGACCCCTAGCAATACGGTTCTTGATGAGCTGTGGAATGACTTCAAGCTAACGCCGGAGGTCGAGATTCGCAATCGCTTGGGGGCTTTCCTCTTCTCGGGTGATGATGTCAAGAAGTCGGTCGGCATGCTGTCGGGTGGAGAGCGGGCGCGTCTGCTCTTAGCCAAGCTGTCTATGGAAAACAACAATTTCCTCATCCTAGACGAGCCGACCAACCATCTAGACATTGAGAGCAAGGAAGTGCTGGAAAATGCCCTGATTGACTTTGACGGCACCCTGCTCTTTGTCAGCCATGACCGCTACTTTATCAATCGTGTAGCCACCCAGATCATCGAGCTCTCTGAGATAGGCTCCACCCTTTATCTGGGTGATTATGACTACTATCTTGAGAAAAAGGCAGAGCAGGAAGCCTTGCGTGAGGAGTCGGAGCAGGTCGATTCTGACAAGCCAGCACCTGCCAATGACTATCAGCTCCAAAAGGAAAACCAGAAAGAACAGCGCCGGCTGGCCCGCCGCCTAGAGCAATTGGAAGCGCAAATCGAGGATTTGGACAGTCAGATCAGTCAGCTTCAGGAAGCCATGCAGGCAACCAACGACGCCGGTCAACTCATGGAGAGCCAGCAGCAAATCGACCAGCTGACCGCCGCCCAAGAAGAAGCCATGCTAGAATGGGAAGAACTGGCGGAGAAGGTGTGAGAAGGAAAAAGAACCTGTGTAAGAATGCCTAGTTTCTATGAGAAATAAGCTTCCCGGAGCTCAAAATACTTAATTTCACATGTGCAATCAGTCCCAAAAGAGCAAAAACCGAATTTTTACATATGAAATCTCTGATTCTGTGACAAAAAGACAAATCCTTTATGGAGAATCGTTTCCCTGAGAGTAAAAACCGAACTTTTTCATGTGTTCTGAGATTTTTTAGAGGAAAAGAAAGCATTCTTCATGCAAACTAGGTTCTTTTAGAGAAAAGACAACCCGTCAGATTTTCTGAAAAGCTGTTTTGGAGAAAAGTGAGGTCATCCGATTTTCGGCCGGCTAGTCTGAGAGCAAATCCCGAACTTTCTATTTTCGGACGAGTTCTTTTTGTGGAATTTGCCTTTTCCGATTTTCAGCCGATAAGATTTTGACGAAATGAGGCTCGTCCGAAAGTAGAATCTGAACAAGGGGCGGTGAAGGTAGTTTTGAAAGAAGCAACTAGGGAAGCAGAACAGCAATTAAAGGAATTTAAGTGGTAAACAAATGGAAGATTTAGGAAAAGTTTTTCGTGATTTTCGTTTAAATGGGCATTATTCTTTGAAGGAAGCGGCGGGTCAGGTTTGCTCGACCTCTCAGTTGTCTCGTTTTGAGCTGGGAGAGTCGGACATGACCCTCTCGAAATTTTTTGATCTCTTGGATAATATTCATGTGACCCTTGAAAATTTTATGGACAAGGCTCGGAATTTCCAGCAGCATGAGCACGTGGCCATGATGGGTCAGATTATCCCTCTTTACTACTCAAATGACATCAAGGGATTTCAGGACTTGCAAGCGGAGCAGTTGAAAAAGGCCAAGGCCAGCAAGGTGCCTCTTTACTATGAGCTGAATTGGATTTTGATGCAGGGCTTGATTTGCCAGCGTGACAGTCAGTTTTGTATGCAGCAGGAAGATTTGGATAAGGTGGCCGATTATCTCTTTCAAGTGGAAGATTGGACCATGTACGAGCTTATCCTCTTTGGCAATCTCTATAGTTTCTATGATGTGGACTACGTCTACCGCCTGGGCAAGGAAGTCATGGAGCGGGAGGACTACTACAAAGAAATTGGTCGCCATAAGAAACTAGTCTTGATTATTGCTCTAAATTGTTACCAGCATTGTTTGGAAAGTTGTTCTTTTGATAAGGCTAGTTATTTTGAGGCTTACGTAGAGAAGATTATTGGCAAGGGCATCAAACTCTATGAACGCAATGTATTCCTCTATCTCAAGGGATTTGCAGCTTATCAGAAGGGGCAGAAGAAGCAAGGGATTCGGCAAATGCAAGAAGCCATGCACATCTTTGAAGTGCTGGGACTACCTGAGCAAGTCGCCTATTATCAAGAGCATTTCCATAAGTTTGTAAAAGTATAATTTCCCAAATATGGGAAAAACAAAGAACCTCCCTCTATTTCTGATACAATAGTTTCAGAAATGGAAGGAGGTATTTTTATGAATCGACAGGCAGCACAGCTGATTACACGGGCTACTATTAATAAAATTGGAAACATGCTTTATGACTATGGAAACAGCATCTGGCTTGCTTCTTTAGGAGCTCTGGGGCAGACGGTGCTGGGCATTTACCAGATATCGGAGCTAGTCACTTCCATCTTATTCAATCCTTTGGGTGGGGCTATTACGGATCGCTTTTCCAGACGTAAGGTGCTGATGGTAACGGACTTGATTTGTGCTGGACTTTGTCTGCTGATTTCTTTTATTTCTAATGACCAGCTCATGATTGGGGCGCTGATTGTTGCCAATGTGGTTCAGGCTATAGCATTTACCTTTTCTCGGCCAGCTAATAAGTCCTACATCACTGAAATTGTGGACAAGGAAGACATCGTAGCCTATAATTCTCATCTGGAGCTGGCCTTGCAGGTTATCAGTGTCTTAGCTCCAGTTCTGTCTTTTATCGTGATGCAGTATGCAAGTCTACGAATGACCCTTCAGCTAGATGCCCTTAGCTTCTTTCTGGCTTTTGCCTTGGTTTATTTTCTGCCCAATCATGAGCCAAGCAAGCAGAAGTCTCCCATCAATCTTGGAAATATCCTGAGAGATATCAAGGAAGGCTTAGTTTATATCCGCCAACAAAAAGAAATTTTCTTTTTGCTCTTGGTAGCTTCCGCAGTCAACTTTTTCTTTGCAGCCTTTAATTACCTGCTGCCTTTCACAAATCAACTCTATGGCAAGACAGGCTCTTATGCAACCATTCTGAGTTTGGGAGCTGTAGGCTCAATCATCGGAGCCATTCTAGCCAGTAAGGTCAGAGCTAGTATGGGAAATCTTCTTGTAGCCCTGTTATTGACAGGTGTTGGAGTCGCAGTCATGGGCGTCTCTGCCTTGCTATCGGTTCATTCCTATTTTTCTTATTCTGGTAATCTTATCTGTGAGCTCTTTATGACTGTGTTCAACATTCATTTCTTCAGCCAGGTTCAGACCAAGGTGGACAAGCAGTATCTAGGCCGGGTTTTCTCAACCATCTACACGCTGGCAATTCTTTTCATGCCTCCTGCGACTTTTCTGATGACCCTTCTGCCGAGTGTCCGCACCCTTTCCTTTCTTCTGATTGGTCTGGGGGTAATAGGACTGGCTTTGATTTCCTTCTTTTATCAAAAGAGAATACAAAAAGACTAGGTTGGAAATCACTCCAATCTAGTCTTCTTTATGGGAATTTTTAAGTGCTTCTTTGGTTTTCTTAAGCTCTTTTTTCAGCGAGAAGTTTTTTAGCATGCTGATGAGAAAGGTCGTCACAGAGCCTAGGAGCACTGAGACCAAAATCAATATGATTAAGGGAAGTTTGAAGCTAAATAGGATAAAGCTAACATTGACACTCTGCATATTGGCCAAGGAAATACTGGCCACCAATAGAATGGTAATTAAAAGCAGGATATAGTGTAATTTTTCTTTCATAGTGATTCTCCTATTATCTATTCAAACTCTGCCTTGCTTTTGACATCTCCATATTCTTCTGGGATTTCTTGGGCTAGGATATCTTCATAAGCAGCTAGTTCAACATCTGAGCCATACTTATTCTTTAGAGTAGTGGTCACCAGACGGTAGGCCAAGTTGGCATTGCGGGACAAGATGGGACCATGGAAGTAGGAGCCAAAGACATTCTTATAGTGGACGCCTTCATTGCCATCTTCTTGGTTGTTGCCATTCCCATAGACGACTTTGCCCAGAGGTTTTTCATCATCAGAGAGGAAGGTACGACCTTGGTGATTTTCAAAGCCATAGTAAGTCTCGTTAAACTCTTCGTTATGAATCTTGATATCACCGATATAGCGATTATTGGTCTGGTTAAGGGTGTAGTGTCCCATGATGCCCAGGCCTTCAATTCGACGGCCGGAAGCTTCGATATAATATTGGCCTAAGAGTTGGAAGCCACCGCAGATGGCTAGCACTACGCCATTTTCATTGATAAAATTTTCCAAAGCCTCTTTTTTAGCTGGCAAGTCACGAGCCACGATCGTTTGCTCATAGTCTTGACCTCCACCAAAGAAGACGATGTCGTAGCTGTCCTTGTTAAAGTCATCTTCTAGAGAGACAATATCGACTTGAACCCTAGCGCCTAGCTTTTCAGCCACATACTTGAGCATGAGGACATTGCCATTGTCGCCGTAGGTATTCATGAGATTGCCATAGAGGTGGGCAATTTTCACATCGTAGCGATAGTTCTGGTTTTCAGGAGAAGTGAGGGATCTGTATACCATTAGTTCATCTCCTTTCTGACCACTTGTCGATCTGCCAGTAGTTCGCGGAATTCCAGCATGGCGGTATAAGTTGCTAAGATATAGGCATGCTTGGTTTCTTGCTGCTCAATGGACTTGAAGACTGCTTCCAGATCTTTGACCTCAGTAATCTGATCTGCTGGATAGCCCGTCACCCGCAAACGGCGTGCAATCTCTGAGTGGCGGACACCACCTGCGATGACCTGAGGGATATCCATCTCTAGAATTTTTTCAAAATCAGCATCCCAGATCCAGCTGGTATCAATGCCATCCGCATAGTTGGCATTGAGCAGGACAGATAGGCTAAAGTCAAAAGGTGCCAGCTCAATCATTTCCAAAGCCTGAGTTGCTCCGACTGGATTTTTAATCAGGACCAAGGTACATTTCTTATCACCGATTTTGAAGGTTTCCTGACGGCCAAAGACAGCTCGGCTCTTGTCAAAACCAGCCTTGATGGTAGCTGGCTCAACGCCGAAGAATTGAGCAACGGACACAGCAGCCAAGGCATTGTAGATATTATAAAGGCCGCCGATATTGATTTGATAGTCTTGTCCATCAATGGTAAAGGCTGAGCGATTGTGCTCAAGCGTTTTGAGAGCTGTCAGGCTGTAGTCTAGCTTAGGACGCTTGAAGCCACAGTCCTCACAGATATAAGCCCCTAGATTGGCATAGGTGTTGAGCTCATACTTGAGGATATGTTCGCATTTAGGACAGAGGATGCCCTCAGTATTATAGTGAGCCAGCTGAGCTGGCCCTTTTTCGGTGTCAAAGCCATAGTAGCGGACAGGATTCTTCAGGCTTACTGAGTTAAAGAGGGGGCTGTCACCATTCATCAGAACAGTCGCTTCAGGCACTTTTGCTGCAGCATCCAGAATCATCTGGTAGGTCGTGTATATCTCACCATAGCGGTCCATCTGGTCACGGAAAATGTTGGTAAAGACGAAGAGGCTAGGCTTGATATAATCACAAATCCGAGACAGGCTGGCTTCATCGATTTCCAGTACAGCGATATTCTTGCCAGATTTCCCTTTTTTTGCAGTCAGGAAGGTTGTCGTGATTCCGGTAATCATATTGGCACCGCTAGGATTGGTTACCACTTCTCCGAAGGCTTCCTTGAGGATGCCTACTGTCAGAGCTGTAGTTAGAGTTTTACCATTGGTTCCGGTAACAACCACGACCTCATAGTTCTTGGCTAGGTTTTGTAAAATGTTTTTGTCGAATGTTAGGGCAACTTTCCCTGGCAGGGTCGAGCCGCGTCCCATTTTGCTGAGAACAAAGTGGGAGGACTTGCCTGCCAAGAGGCCCAATGCTGTATTTATCTTCATAAGAAATATTTTATCATAAAAAAGTAAAGAAGGTTACAGAAAAATATCATTAAAAGTGATATAATGATTGAGGACGTTTGTTTTTGAATGTGAGGACGAGTATGTAATGAATTTTCATCAGCTAACCAATCTCCAATACTGGTCTAATTTGTTTGACAGTCCTTGGAGTATTGTAATTAATATTATCGACATTGCCTTGGTAACTGGGATTTTATATTATCTTACCAAAACCATTGCCGGGACGAAGATTATGATCTTGGTTCGTGGGGTTATGATTTTTATTTTAGCCCAGATTTTGGCCAACATCATCGGTCTGACGACAATCTCTTGGTTGATCAATCAGGTCATTACCTATGGGGTGATTGCTGCCGTGGTGATTTTTTCACCAGAGATTCGGACGGGTCTTGAAAAGCTGGGGCGAGCGACCGAGATTTTCTCAGCAACCCCGATTAGCAATGAAGAAAAAATGATTCAAGCCTTTGTCAAGGCAGTTGCCTACATGAGTCCGCGTAAGATCGGTGCTCTGGTAGCCATTCAGGGAACGCGGACGCTGCAGGAGTACATTGCGACAGGGATTCCACTGGATGCGGATGTATCTGGGGAACTTTTGATTAATATTTTTATTCCCAACACGCCCCTGCATGATGGTGCTGTTATTATCAAGGATGATAAAATTGCTGTTTCTTGTGCCTATTTTCCGCTGACAGAAAGTACAGGTATTTCTAAGGAATTTGGAACCCGACATCGGGCAGCGATTGGACTTTCAGAGGTTTCGGATGCCTTCACCTTTGTTGTTTCTGAGGAAACAGGCGGTATTTCTACGACACATAATGGAGTTTTCAAGCACGATCTAACTTTAAGCGAGTTTGAATTCGAGCTGCGCAAGGTCTTTTTGTCAGATAAACAGGAGAAAAAGAATTTAAAAAACAGGTTGCTAGGAGGATGGAAGAATGAAACAAAGTAAAAAAATTCTCTATATTATCTCCTCTTTATTCTTTGCTATAGTTTTATTTGTTTATGCGACATCCAGTAGTTTTCAAAATAGTATCAGTATCCGGCAAATAACTTCAGAAACCTACAGCAATACAATTTCGAATGTGCCGATTGATATCAAATACGACAGTGAACGCTATTTTATCAGTGGATTTACCTCAGAAGCCACAGTTGTTTTAACCGGGGCAAATAGGGTTAGCTTGAGCAGTGAAATGCAAGAGAGCACACGGAAGTTTCGTGTGGTGGCTGATTTATCCAATGCAACCGAAGGGACAGTTGAAGCTCAGCTAAAAGTGGAAAATCTGCCAAGCGGCCTGTCTGCAACAGTCAATCCGCAAAAGATTTCGGTCAAGATAGGGCAGAAAGCAAGTAAGAAAGTAGCCGTT
>NZ_KQ968977.1:249717-267587 GCF_001578725.1 Streptococcus sp. DD04 | reverse complement strand
GCCGTTCGTCACCTGTTTACCAATAGTCAGGTAGCTGAAAATGTCTCCATCACGAATGTTGCTCTTGAAGACACAGAAGTAATGGTGACGAGTGATGCAGAGACTTTAGATAATATTGAGTATGTAGCGGCGATTTTACCGTCGAATGTAACGATTTCAGGGAACTACAGCGGTACGGTGCCGCTCCAAGCTGTTGATGCCAATGGAAATGTCATGCCTAGTGTTGTGACACCATTTGAAACAACCATAAAAGTAATCACAAAAGCAAAAAATTCAAACTCGTCATCCAGTTCGAAATCTGGATCAAGTTCGAGTTCGACTTCATCAAGCAAGTAAAGTAAAATTTGAAAGGAAATTTTTATAAAATGGGTAAATATTTTGGGACCGATGGTGTTCGTGGAGAAGCAAATGTAGAATTAACGCCAGAATTGGCTTTTAAGTTAGGTCGTTTTGGGGGCTACGTTCTAAGCCAACACGAAAGTGAAGTGCCTCGAGTCTTTGTTGGCCGCGATACACGTATCTCAGGAGAAATGCTGGAGAGCGCATTGATTGCGGGGTTGTTATCAGTCGGTATTCATGTTTATAAGCTTGGTGTGATTGCCACTCCGGGCGTGGCTTACTTGGTCAAGTCAGAAAAAGCTAGCGCTGGTGTCATGATTTCTGCCAGCCACAATCCTGCTCTTGACAACGGCATCAAATTCTTTGGTGGTGATGGATACAAATTGGATGATGAACGCGAACTAGAAATCGAAGCTCTGCTAGACGCCGAAGAGGATACGCTTCCGCGTCCAAGTGCAGAAGGTCTGGGAAGATTGATGGATTATCCAGAAGGCTTGCGGAAATATCAACAATATCTAGTTTCAACTGGTTTAGAGCTAGAAGGCTTGCATGTTGCCCTTGATACGGCAAATGGCGCAGCTTCAACCAGTGCCCGGCAAGTTTTTGCAGACTTGGGAGCCCAGTTGACAGTTATTGGGGAAAGCCCAGATGGTCTTAACATCAACTTAAACGTTGGCTCTACACATCCAGAAGCCTTGCAAGAAACAGTCCGTGAATCGGGAGCTGCGATTGGACTTGCTTTTGATGGGGACAGTGATCGTCTGATTGCCGTTGATGAAAATGGAGATATTGTAGATGGTGACAAGATTATGTATATCATTGGTAAATATCTTTCAGGGAAAGGTCAATTAGCCCACAATACGATTGTAACAACTGTTATGTCTAATCTTGGTTTCCACAAAGCCTTGGATCGCGAAGGAATCAATAAAGCGGTGACCGCTGTCGGCGACCGCTATGTGGTAGAAGAAATGCGGAAATCAGGCTACAATTTAGGCGGCGAGCAGTCTGGACATGTCATTATCATGAATTATAATACTACTGGAGATGGTCAATTGTCAGCGGTGCAATTAACAAAAGTGATGAAAGAAACTGGCAAGAGCTTATCTGAATTAGCTGCAGAAGTGACGATTTACCCACAAAAATTGGTCAATATCCGCGTCGAAAATGCCATGAAAGATAAGTCTATGGAAGTTCCTGCTATCAGAGAGATTATTGAAAAGATGGAAACTGAGATGGCAGGAAATGGCCGCATCCTTGTCCGCCCAAGTGGAACAGAGCCCCTTCTACGTGTCATGGCTGAAGCTCCAACTCATGAAGAAGTGGATTATTATGTCGATACGATTGCGGACGTCGTACGTGCCGAGATTGGCATTGAATAATTAGTTTCAGATTTAATTTTGTAGATACATCATTTGGGAGAAAAAGAGGCTTGAGATCAACTGATCTCAAGCCTTTTCTATGGAAAAGAAATCGGAGTATGAATAGAGAATCCCTTCTTTTTAACGCCTTAGCATTTTTTTAATTAAGCTAAGGATTTTAAACTTAAGAGGGTTTGGGTAGTAGCGGAAAGTTCCCATTTTTCGGACGATGAAGCCATTGAAGTTCTGCTTAAAGCGCAGAACGCCGTCAGATCCGTCGAAAATACCCATGATTCCGAGAAAATTATAAAATGGAATGCCTCTCTTGATGCTTTCGGTCATGACATATTCCTGCAGCAATGCTGGAGCGTAGAATTTGTTAAACTCAGGATAGGAGCCGCTGAAGAGATAGGTTGCTTCCTGGGGAGTATAGATAAAGAGGCTGGCAGCTAGGAACTGGTCTTGGTCGCCGTACTTGTCAATCAGCTCTTGAGCCTCTGCTTTGCGGGTTTCAAAGCTGTCAAACTGGCTGGAAAGCTCTCGCAGCTGATTTTGCTTCTTTTCAGATTGAGGATTTTTTTCCAAATCTGCCTGCAGTTTCTGGATTTTCTGGCCCAGTTTCTCTTGGTCTTTTTGTAAGTTCTGAAGATAGTCCTTGAAGTTGAGACTGGCTACCATAAAGTCCGCCTGCTGACCAAAGCTATCATAAAAATCTTGATAGTAGTCTAGTGGCTTGTCATCATATTCTCGTCGGTCAGAAGTGGCAGCTGTGATGTCTTTGAAAACACTGAGTTGGTCGCGTTCCAGTCTTTTTAGCTTGATACCAAAGGTATTCGCCTTTTTGACGGTCGCCTTGCCGTTTTTACTGAAGGACTTGAGCAAGTCTTTCTCCGTCAGACCAGTTAAGTCTTTGACATAATGCCAATCAGGCTCCCCGCCTGGATAGCCAGTCTGTAGGCCGTCAAAGTCAAAGCCCAAGTCAGTCAGTTGCTGGATAAGCTCGGCTTTTTCATCAGATGTGGGCTGGCCATTGCTGTCAAAGGTCTGATAAGTCTCGTAGGGCTTGATGATGAGTTCCAGAGTGCCTTCTTTTTTAGCGTAAGCCTGCAAAGCTTGATAGAAGGGAGTCAGGTATTGAGCATCGGTAGAGACAGGGCCGCAGTTGATTTCCATATGGAGGCCGCCAGTCATCGGCATACTGTAGAGGACAGCAGACACCACTACCTGTCCCTGCGGGTCAGTGTAGCCGACATACTGGGTACTGAAGCCACGCTTGCTCAGTAGCTCTGCCATTTCCACGGTCTGCATAAAAGAGCGTTGGGAGCTAGCTGAGGTATGCTGGATGAATTCTTCTTGGCTGAGAAGTTTAAAGGTCATAGGCTTCCTTTCTTTTAATGCTTGCTGCGCAGTTTCTTTCTGATAGTGTAGGCCAGATTGGAGAGGTGGTAAAGAGGATTGGTTGGCAGGTTAAACTCACCAGCAAATTCCTCAATGGTCGGATTGAACTTGGATTTAAAGCTGTAGAGACCGCCCTTGAGGTCGTTTTCGATTCCGCCCATATTTTGCCAATCCGCTCCACGCTCAAAAGCATGTTTGGCCGTTTCGTACCAAGTGATGATGGCAGGCTGGTAACGACGGTACTCCTCGTCCATTCCGGCATAGATATTTTCAGAGGTCTTGCCGTATTCTAGGACCAGCGTGCCAGACAGGGGAACGACAGCAGCACCTTGGCTGATTTTGTCCTGCAGAAAGTCAATTTCTTCTTGGAGGCGTTTCTGTTCTTGCTGGTTATTCTCAATCTTGCCGGGCTTGGTTTTCTCGGTAAATTTCTCTGCTTCTTTAAGTGCCTTGGTCAGCTGAGCCTGCAAGTCTTCCAAGCGTGCCTTTAGATCAATGCTGGACAAGGTGATGTAGGAGTGCTCAGGATAAGTATCCAAGAGTTTTTGGTAATAGTCTTTGTCTCGCAGATGAATGTTTTTTCTATTTTCCGTTTTCTTCATCAGGCCTGAAAAATCATCCAGTAATTCTGCTCCACCAAATTGGATTTGAATGCCTTTATTACGGGCTGTACGAATAGCCTGACGTGTGCTTTTAGAAAGCAGTTCTTCACTAAAATCTTCTTTATGAATATTGGCCTGCAAGCGAGGCTGAATGGTTTCATCCAGAGACTCGGTCCGTCCGACCCAGACAGCTCCAGCTTGCTGCAGCTGCTTGATAAGTTCAACTGTATCCGCCTTGTCTTGCAATGGTCCGCCCATCTTGCTTTCTGCCAGAAAGAGGCTGGGGTCAAATTTGACAAAAAGAGCTTTTTTCTCCTTGGCAAATTTCTTGAGCGACGCCAAAACAAAGGTCAGCAGCTCCTTGTCACTATAGTCCATGATGGGACCGCGCGGGATATAAAGCATAGTCATCCCCAAGGGCAGTGGTTTGATCAGGACACTGGCTGCAGCAACCAAGTGGCCGTCTTTATAGAAGCCTAAGCGTTCATTTTCCCAGTTGTCCTTGATCTGAGCCCAGGCTGCACTCTGCAGGAGATTGGCCTGCGGATGAGCCGTGACAAAATCGTCGTGTTCCTGAGCTGAAATTCCAATTTTGTAGCTGTACATTATTTTAAAACCCACTCTCTAATAGCGTGTGCTACGCCGGATTCTTCGTTCGACTTGGTGATGTATTTGGCGATTTTCTTGAGTTCCTCCCTGCCGTTTTCCATGACAACAGGAGAGCCGACTGCTTCCAGCATGGCGCGGTCATTTTCTTCATCACCGATAGCCATGGTCTGCTCCTTGCTCAAGCCAAGTTTTTCAGCCAGATGGAGGATAGCAGCTCCTTTATTGACAGTCTTTTTGACAATTTCCAGATAGAAAGGAGCTGATTTAACCAGTGTATATTTTTCGGCTAATTCCGGTGGCAGCTTAGCGATGGCCGCATCTAGAATTTCCGGTTCATCAATATACATGCACTTGACGATTTCTTTATCAGTCATTTCCTCAGGTGTGCGGTAGTAGACGGGCATGTTGACTAAGCTAGATTCATAGACCGTGTATTTTCCAATATTGCGGTTAGCTGTATAGATGCCGTCCTTGGTGATGGCATGCATGTGAACGCCTAATTTTCGTCCGAGCAGCTCGATATCCAGATAGTCGTCATAAGACAGTGTTTCTTTGATCAATTCTTCGCCTGTGACAGTATCCTGCACCAGTCCGCCGTTGAAGGTCACGACATAGTTGTCCGGCTGATTAAGCTTCAGGTCTTCCAGCAGTTTTTGGACACCGGGAATCGGACGGCCAGTTGCAATGACGATTTTGACACCGGCAGCTTTGGCATCCTGAACAGCGCTGAATACTTCAGGAGTGATTTCTCGTTTGTTATTTAAAAGGGTACCGTCAATGTCAACGGCAACTAATTTGATAGACATATTATTCTCCGTAGGTAAATTGGTCGTTTTTGATATAGTGCATAAAGGTCTGGTTTTTCTCGCTGAAAAGCCCAGTCTCTGCCAGCATTTCCTTAGGGAAGTAGAAGCGATTATCGCCCTGTCTGGTCCCGGCTAGCGAATGAACGATAGGTGACAGGCTGGATAGTTCTGCTAAGCTGCCATCTTTTTGCAGGATTTCAATCTGAGTCCGAGGTTTTTCAACATCAGGCCGATAGAAATCATAGGGCAAGTCAAAATTGCGATGGATAGCAGTATAGTAATCAGGATCAAAGCCAACTTGTCCAACAAGGTCTCGCATGATATCCAAATGTACTTCGTTTTCCTCAGAGAAGACGATGGACTTAAAGACCTTGCGGTTGATAAAACGCTGAGCTAAGTCAGATAAAATCTTGTCCGGACTAGTCATCCAAACTTGGAAATAGGTATTCATGACACCATCATCCAAGGCCAGATAATCCTGCAGGGTCACCCTGTTTTCAAAGAATGGAATGAGATTTGGCGATGACAGCGCAAAATAATCCTTCTGAGTTGGATAGAGAAACTTAGCCCGCTTGAGCAGATTTTGCAGTAAGACTTCCATAGCCCGGCTGGCTGGATGGAAATAGACCTGCATGTACATCTGGTAGCGACTGACGACATAGTCCTCCACCGCGTGCATGCCATTGCGCTTGAAGGCGATGCCGTTTTCTACTGGACAGATCACTCGCAGAATCCGAGTCAAATCGAATTGCCCATAGGAAGCGCCGGTGAAAAAGGAGTCTCGTAAGAGATAGTCCATCCGATCCACATCAATCTGGCTGGAAATCAGCTGAACCACCTGTTTATTAGGGTAAGTATGATTGATGACGCTAGCCACCTTTTCTGGGAAATCAGGTGAAACCTGCACCAAGGCGTGATTAATCTCTGTCTCAGGACTGGTGATGATTTGCCGTGTGATGTCCTCGTGATTAGTATCAAAGAGGCGCTCAAAAGTATGTGAATAGGCGCCGTGTCCCAAGTCATGCAGAAGAGCAGCCGTCATGGTCAGTAGGCTCTCGTGACTGTCCCAGACATTACTGTATTTTTCATTAAAAATATCGGTGATGCGCCGGGCGATCTCATAGGCTCCCAGACAATGCGAAAAACGGCTGTGCTCCCCGCCGTGAAAAGTATAGCCAGAAGTGCCCAGCTGTTTGATGCGGCGCAGCCGTTGAAATTCTTTGGTATTGATTAAATCATAAATGACCTGATGGTCCACATGAACGTAATTATGGACGGGATCTCGAAATACTTTTTCAACCATAGTCCTATTATATCATAAATACTCAGCGGACGAAATTCAAAGGGTGAGGTAGAAAGGGAGAATTCTACAGAAATTTTTGATAAAATAAGAGAAAGGAAAAAAGAAATGTGAGACAATAATGAAAATCAGAATGAGAAATCAAATCAAACTAGATGATCAAATAGAGTTGATTGACCAAATCTATGATGTAGAATGGACACAAAAAGGTGACTATCACTACTTGCTCTATAAGAATGAGGAGAAGGAGAAGGTAGTTTTGAAATTTAACGCCGATAAGCTGACCATGACCCGTTTTTCCAAGCCCAAGTCCATATTATCCTTTGTCAAAGACAGTCAGCATTTTGTGGCGATTCCAACACCGCTGGGAGCTCAACACTTTCTGACAGACACTCAGCATTATCACTTAGATGTCGAAAATCAGGCTTTGGAACTCCACTATGATTTAAAAAGAGCCGATGATGACCAGCTCTTCGCTTCCTATCAGATGAAAATCGAATGGAAAGAAGAAAAAATTGAAAACTAACTGCTCCGCCTTGAAAATTACAAGAATTTTGGTATAATAAATACACTCAAGGGAGTAGCTAACGGTCACACCGTTACAAGGTCGTCAATACGAAAGAAATTTCCGGCCTTGTATGAAATAGCGAGACTTGTTAATTAACAGGTCTCTTTTTTGTTTATTTTGAAAGAGGCCCATCAAAAGGAGGAGACATTTTGTCAAAAGAACAAAAGCGTCAAGCTTTTTATACTCAAAGTCCTGAGGAAGTTTTGCAAGCAATGGAAGCTTCCGAACAAGGATTGACCAGCAGCCAAGCCCAGCAACGTTTGGCGGACTACGGCCGTAATGAATTGGAAGAAGGAGAGAAAAAGACTCTCTTGATGAAATTCATTGAGCAGTTCAAGGATTTGATGATCATCATCCTGTTGGTGGCAGCAATTTTGTCTGTCGTCACATCAGGTGGTGAGGATATTGCAGATGCTATCATTATCCTAGCTGTGGTCATCATCAATGCCATCTTTGGTGTCTATCAGGAAGGCAAGGCAGAAGAAGCCATTGCAGCCCTTAAATCTATGTCCAGCCCAGCTGCGCGTGTCCTGCGTGATGGCCATGTCACTGAATTGGACTCCAAAGAATTAGTGCCTGGTGATGTCGTCAGATTGGAAGCCGGTGACATTGTCCCAGCAGATATGCGGCTTTTGGAAGCTAATTCCCTGAAAATCGAAGAAGCGGCTTTGACAGGTGAGTCTGTGCCCGTTGAGAAAGATTTGACTGTCGACGTAGCTGCAGATGCAGGTATTGGCGACCGTGTCAACATGGCCTTCCAAAACTCCAATGTCACTTACGGCCGAGGAGTAGGGGTTGTTGTCAATACAGGGATGTATACCGAAGTCGGTCATATCGCAGGTATGTTGCAAGATGCGGATGAGACTGATACACCGCTCAAGCAAAATCTCAATAGTCTGTCCAAGGTTCTGACTTATGCTATCTTGGTGATTGCTGCGGTGACCTTTGTAGTCGGTGTCTTCATTCAAGGGAAAGACCCACTTGGTGAACTGATGACTTCGGTTGCTCTTGCGGTTGCGGCGATTCCAGAAGGTCTGCCAGCTATCGTTACTATCGTCTTGGCTTTGGGAACTCAGGTTCTGGCTAAGCGGAATTCAATTGTCCGTAAGCTTCCTGCTGTTGAGACTTTAGGATCAACTGAGATTATCGCTTCAGATAAGACCGGTACCCTGACTATGAATAAGATGACGGTCGAAAAAGTCTTTTATGACGGGGTCCTGAATGAAGCTGGCCAAGATATTGAACTTGGTTTGGAGCTGCCGCTCTTACGTTCAGTTGTCTTAGCCAATGATACCAAGATTGACCAAGAAGGAAAGCTGATTGGTGACCCAACAGAAACAGCCTTTATCCAGTATGCTTTGGACAAGGGCTATGATGTTAAAGGCTTTTTAGAGAAATATCCTCGGGTAGCTGAGCTACCGTTTGATTCAGACCGTAAGCTCATGTCTACTGTCCATCCATTGCCAGATGGGAACTTCCTTGTGGCAGTAAAGGGGGCGCCAGATCAACTCTTGAAACGCTGTGTTGCCCGTGATAAGGCTGGAGATGTTGCAGCGATTGATGACGCTACTTCACAGCTGATTAAGTCTAATAACTCAGAAATGGCTCACCAAGCTCTGCGCGTGCTAGCTGGTGCCTACAAGATTATTGATGCAGTTCCGGCTGACTTAACTTCTGAAAATCTGGAAAATGATTTAATCTTTACTGGTTTAATCGGTATGATTGACCCAGAACGTGCCGAAGCAGCAGAAGCTGTTCACGTAGCCAAGGAAGCTGGTATTCGTCCAATCATGATTACTGGTGACCACCAAGACACAGCTGAAGCGATTGCTAAGCGCTTGGGTATCATCGATGCGGGAGATACTGAAGATCATGTCCTGACTGGTGCTGAGCTCAACGAGCTTTCTGATGCAGAATTCGAAAAAGTGGTTGGTCAATACTCTGTCTATGCGCGGGTTTCTCCTGAGCATAAGGTTCGTATCGTGAAAGCTTGGCAAAACCAAGGTAAGGTCGTTGCCATGACAGGTGATGGTGTCAATGACGCACCAGCTTTGAAGACAGCTGATATCGGTATCGGTATGGGTATTACAGGTACAGAAGTATCTAAGGGTGCTTCTGACATGATTCTGGCGGATGATAACTTTGCGACCATCATCGTCGCCGTAGAAGAAGGACGTAAGGTCTTCTCGAACATTCAAAAGACCATTCAATATCTTCTTTCAGCTAATACAGCTGAAGTGCTGACTATTTTCTTGGCAACTCTCTTTGGCTGGGATGTGCTACAGCCAGTTCATCTGCTTTGGATTAACCTAGTAACGGATACCTTCCCTGCCATTGCTCTGGGGGTTGAACCTGCTGAGCCAGGCGTCATGACTCACAAGCCTCGTGGTCGTAAGTCTAGCTTCTTCTCTGGTGGTGTCATGAGTTCCATCATCTACCAAGGATTGCTGCAAGGTGCTCTCGTTCTGTCCGTCTATGGCTATGCTATTGCCAATCCTGTTCATATCGGCGATGTAAAAGCGATTCATGCGGATGCCCTTACCATGGCCTTTGCGACTCTGGGGCTCATCCAGCTCTTCCATGCTTACAATGTAAAATCTGTTTACCAATCTATCTTTACAGTTGGTCCATTCAAGTCTAAGACCTTTAACTGGTCTATTCTGGTTTCTTTCATCCTCTTGATTTCAACCATTGTGATTGATCCACTTGAAAAGATTTTCCATGTGACCAAGTTAGATTTGACCCAATGGACTGTTGTCCTGATCGGCAGTTTCTCTATGATTATCATTGTTGAAATTGTTAAGTTCATCCAACGTAAATTAGGTATGGACAAGAATGCTATTTAACAGCAAAAAGTCATCTGCGGATGGCTTTTTTGCGTACAAGGCGGTATAATCAAATTCAAAGAAAGCAACCCGAAAGGACAGTAAAAGCATGTACCAAAATTTACGAAAGAAGTTGGAAGAAGCTTCTCCTTTATATTATGAGGAAGAAATCTTATGGTTGCTGGATCATATTGGTCATCCAGAAGCTGCAATCCGTGATGAGTTAGTCTTTTCGTCCTTAGCAAGGGGACTTCAGGCTGACCTGTTTTCAGTTGAACAGTTCCACTTCTTGGCTCAAGAAGCAGTCAAAAGACAAGGACTTTTTTACAAGAGTGACGAAAATGGTCAAGCCACCTTAACACGGTCCTTCACGGCTTTACTTTATGCTAATCTCTTAAACTGTGATGGTAATCCAGACTCTTCGTATTATCAGGCTTTATCAGTGCAAGAAAGAACATATTTACTAGATAAGGGGTTAACCTACTTGTCAGTAGAAAGAGATACAAGGGGTTACTCCAGGAAATACGGTTGGGTTCATGCCTTCGCTCATGGAGCAGACTTATTGACAGAAGTGGCTTGTCATCCGGACTTTCCCTCCAGTAGGATGCCAGAGATTCTAGAGGTCATTCATCAAGTTTTTAAAAGAGTTCCAATCCGTTTCAGAAATGATGAGGACTGGCGCTTAGCTCAGGTGCTCTATCAAGCTGTCTTACAGGAAAAACTGGCGCAGCATGAATTTAGACTGTGGCTTCAATCACAGAGTTTTCCATTAGAAAGCAACCAAGACTTCATTGCTTTTTCCAATTTTCGCTCCTGTTTATTAGAAGTCTATGTACAGTTGGACAGCAAAAAACAGCTCTCAGATGAGCTAAAAACTGTCATTCAACATTTCCATTACTGAACTTCAATCACTTTTAAAGCATCTCGCAGTTCGTCTGCCAGGTGTTTTTTCTTATAGTCTCAAAATTCGATTAAATCTTTAACAGTATTATAACGCTTGTGCAGGCGATACATTTGGGGAATCTTATACTGAGGAAAGGCATTAAAACCATTCCGAGTCAACTCCCTTTCACAGCTGTAGCCCAGAGGCCGCAGGTGGCAGGGGAAGGTGTCAATTGTATACATAGAGTGACGATGGTGGAGAAGGTCATAATAAAAGTCTTGATAGCGAACAAAATGCAGGGCAGTGGTAGGCAGACTTCTAGTTGATTTTTGAGCATTAAATTGCATGAATACTGTATTTCCCTTTGAAAATATCTCCTTAAATCCGCTCTTACCCTAAAAATTTGTTATAATAGAGAAAGAAAGATTTGAAGGGAGAAACTGATGTCTGTAAAGGTCAAAGACCTATTAAATAAAGTACGGCTTCATCTGATATACGGAGATGAAAATCTCTTAGAAAAAGAAATTCAGACTTCTGACATTTCTCGTCCAGGACTTGAAATGACGGGCTATTTTGATTACTACACACCTGAGCGTATTCAGCTAATCGGAATGAAAGAATGGTCTTATCTGATGAAGATGACCTCGCACAATCGTTATCAAGTGCTTTTGAAAATGTTTCAGCCTGAAACGCCTGTGGTTATTATTGCAAGAAAACTTGAAATTCCCGAGGAAATGCTCCAAGCTGCAGAAGAAAATAAGGTTGCTATCCTTAGAAGTAAGACACCTACCAGTCGCTTATCTGGTGAAATATCTAGTTATCTGGATTCACGCTTGGCAGAGCGGACCAGCGTCCATGGGGTTCTGATGGATATCTATGGTATGGGAGTACTGATACAGGGGGACAGTGGAATCGGTAAGAGCGAGACTGGCCTTGAACTTGTCAAACGAGGCCATCGTCTGGTTGCGGATGACCGAGTGGACATCTATGCCAAGGATGAGATGACCCTCTGGGGAGAGCCTGCTGAGATTCTGCGCCATCTTCTGGAAATCCGAGGAGTTGGGATTATCGATGTCATGAGTCTATACGGCGCCAGTGCGGTCAAGGATTCATCACAGGTTCAGATTGCGGTTTATCTGGAAAATTATGACTCACATAAAGCATTTGACCGTTTAGGAAATAACGCCGAGGAACTGGAAATTGCAGGGGTTGGTATTCCGCGTATCCGTATTCCTGTTAAGACTGGGCGTAATATTTCCGTTGTCATTGAAGCGGCAGCGATGAACTATCGGGCTAAGGAAATGGGCTTTGATGCTACTAAGATTTTTGAGGAACGCTTGACTAATCTGATTAGCCAGAATGAGGTGACAGATGCTTGATCCAGTAGCCTTTACAGTAGGTCCCTTCAGCATCCGTTGGTACGCTCTTTGTATTGTCAGCGGCTTGATTTTAGCAGTCTACTTAGCTATGAAGGAAGCTCCACGCAAGAAAATGATCCCAGATGATATTATAGACTTTATCCTGATTGCCTTTCCTTTGGCTATCCTTGGAGCGCGGCTTTACTATGTGATTTTTGAATGGTCTTATTATAGCAAGCAGCCTCTAATTGAGATTTTTCAGATTTGGAATGGAGGCTTGGCCATCTATGGCGGTTTGATAACCGGCGCCCTAGTCCTCTATTTCTTTTCACAGAGAAGGCTGATCAATCCCGTTGATTTTCTGGATATTGCGGCACCAAGTGTCCTGATTGCCCAGAGTATCGGCCGTTGGGGCAATTTCTTTAACCAAGAAGCCTATGGAGCAGCGGTCAAGAGTCTCAACTATCTGCCGTCTTTCATTCGCGACAATATGTACATAGACGGTGCTTACCGTCAGCCGACCTTTTTATACGAATCCGTTTGGAATTTACTTGGCTTTGTCTTGATACTGATTTTACGACGTAGGTCTAAATTCTTCCGTCAGGGAGAATTGGCAGCCTTTTACCTAATTTGGTACGGCTTTGGTCGGATGATTATCGAAGGTATGCGGACAGATAGTCTCATGTTCCTAGGTATTCGTGTATCTCAGTGGCTGTCTGTTGCCCTGATTTTACTGGGCCTTGGCATTATCATTTATCAGAGAAAAAAACAAGCCCCCTATTATCAAGAATGAGAGGAGAAAACTATGCTTGAAATTGCTTATACTTTAGTTGCTGTCGTATTGATTGTCTTTCTAATATACATGACCATTACCGTCAAAACTCTCGGCGATAAGGCTGGGAAAATGCTAGATGAGACAGAAAACACCATCAAAGTTTTGACTTCTGATGTCAATGTAACCCTACATCAAACCAATGATTTACTGGCTAAGGTCAACGTTCTGACAGATGATATAAACCAAAAGGTCGCAACCATTGACCCGCTATTTACGGCAGTTGCAGATTTATCTGAGTCTGTATCTGACTTGAATGATCAGGCTCGCACACTGAGCAAGAAGGCTGTTGCAGCCGGAAAAGGAACTGCGAAAACAACTGCAGGTTTAACTGCTCTTCGTTTTGCATCAAAATTATTCAAAAAATAAGAAAGTAGGTTTATTATGGGAAAAATTTCATCACTTTTGTTAGGTGCCGTTTCTGGTGCAGCAGCAGCGTACTTTCTGACCAGTAAAAAGGGAAAAGAAGTTACGGAAAAAGTACAAGATTTTGTCAGTGATTATCGGGAAAATCCAGACAAGACACATGAGGTAGTCGTCCAGTCAGTGAAAGATTTTTCTGACCAAGCTGTGAAGACCATCAACCAAACCAAAGAGAAGGTCGAAAAAGGTGAAATCACAGCCGAAACAGTGTTAGAATCTGTAAAAGACACCACTAAATCAGTGGTAGACTACTCACAGGACAAATTCCAAGAAATCAAAGAGAAATTTGAAAAAGAAGAGGAAATTTTTGAGGAAGTAGTCTCTGAGACGCTGACTGAAGAAGAGGAAACAACTCCTTCAGAAGAGATTATCATTGATTTAGAAACAGAAGCAAAAGAGAATGAGAAATAAAAAATAGGCCGGCATCCGCTGGCCTATCTTGATTTCTCTCAAAGAAAGCGTTATCATATAAATAAAGGAGGTGTCGGTATGAAAAATTTAAAAATACTTGTCTTGCTCGGTCTGGGCTGCTGCTTATTAGCTTGTTCTCAGCAGAAAGCTTCAGAGTCCCCTCAGTCTAGAAGCTCTGACTCTTCTTCTCAAGCTTCGAGCACGAGCCAACCTAGTTCTAAGCAATCTAGCACTAGCCAGAATTCCATTTCCTCAGAGTCGGAAAGCCCCAGCCAAAGCAGTGAAAATGGCAAGCAAGAGACACAGCCTTCCAGCAAAGAAGCAGCTCTTTCAATCAGAAAACGCTTGGAAGTCCCTATGCAGGTTCAGAGAGCTTGGAATACTTGTGCACCGACCTCTGTCAGTATGATTTTAGCTTACAAGGGGGTCAATGTCAGTCAGGAAGAATTGGCGCGAGCGATGGGAACCGACGAGACATTCGGTACCCATAATGTCAATGCTGTCCGTGTCTTAAATCAATATCTGTTTGGCTATGCGGAAGTGCCGGCAGGTCAAGCGGGCTACCATCTAGCGACGGTGAGCAGTAGTGCAAAGAATTCTGAAGATATGCGCCTTTTTAAGGAGCGCTTACGCAAGAATATTGATGATGGCTATCCTATGTATTATACAGTTAATAACGCTCTTCTCTATCCAGGCCGCAAGGGAGAGCACAATGTTGTGGGAACAGGGTACGAGCTATCGGTAGATGGCACTGATATCCTGGCTGTTTATTATCTAGATCCTTCTTATTTGGTTCAGGACCCTGTTTATGGAGGGTTGAAGAAGGTCAGTCCAGAAGAGTTATTGACTGCGATGGTTGCCTGCCAGGAGCCAAATTATGCTTGGTAAATATAAAAAAGAGGCTTTTCTAGCCTCTTTCTTTTCAAAATTGTAGGGACATAAATTAATTTTTAGCAGAATGTTTTTTTGCAAATGTTCTATAGAGCTGAATAGCAAACAAACTTGTTGCGATAGCAAGTACAAAAGCTATAAAAGCATTTACTTTGAAAGTCAAAAATATAAAACTAAATAAAACGGTTAAAACACAGAAAACAGCAATATTTAAAAAGAAGAACAATTCACTTAACTTTGGATCGGATTCAGCTTCAGGTAGATATTCTTGATAGAGTGGGGATTGTATAGTTTCATCTTGATAGGTATAGTCAATAGGGTCATCATATTGTCGGTATTTTCTTACGGGCATAATTCTCTCTCCTTCAGTACTCTATAATTTTACCATGTTTGTCTGTTTAAAATATTACAAAAACATTACAAAACGACTAAATTCGAATTAAGAATAGCCAGCAAATATTTTTTTGTTATAATAGATGGTATGAAAAAGATAATTATTACAGCTACAGCTGAAAGTGTAGAGCAAGTTGAGCAACTCTTACAGGCAGGAGTTGATAGAATTTATGTTGGTGAAAAAAATTATGGTCTTCGACTGCCCCATAATTTCACCTATGACGAATTAAATCGTATTTCTTCTCTAGTTCATCAGCACGGGAAAGAGTTGACAGTTGCCGTAAACGCTCTCATGCACCAAGATATGATGGATAAAATTAAGCCGTATTTAGACTATCTTAAAGAGATTGGGGTTGATTACATTACAGTCGGAGATGCAGGTGTTTTTTACGTCCTGCAGCGTGATGGCTACAATTTTAAGACTATTTATGATGCCTCTACTATGGTTACCAGCAGCCGTCAGATCAATTTTTGGGGCAAAAATGCTGGTGTCTCTGAAGCGGTTTTAGCGCGTGAAATCCCATCGGCTGAGCTCTTCAAGATGCCAGAGATTCTGGAAATTCCTGCCGAAATCTTAGTTTATGGTGCCAGTGTTATCCATCATTCGAAGCGACCTCTCCTGCAAAATTACTACAATTTTACGCATATAGATGATGAAAAGACCAGAGAAAGGGATCTTTTCTTGGCGGAGCCAAGTGACCCTAAAAGTCATTATTCGATTTTTGAAGACAATCACGGTACGCATATCTTTGCCAATAATGATCTGGATTTGATGACCAAATTGGGAGAATTAGTTGAACATGGATTTACCCACTGGAAGCTGGAAGGACTTTATACGCCAGGTCAGAATTTTGTCGAGATTGTCAAGCTCTTTATCCGAGCTCGTGACTTGCTTGAAAAAGGTGAATTTACGCATGACCAAGCTTTCTTGCTGGATGAGTTGGTTCATAAACTGCATCCGAAGAATCGTTTTCTGGATACTGGTTTTTATGATTATGATCCAGATATGGTAAAATAAATATAGGGCAACTGCATGTCCAGTTGCTTTTTTGATTTAATTCGAATGTCGAAATTAGAATTGTAAAAATAAAGTTGCTTATCTTGCTTTTAGCAGTAAATTGCTATAAAATAGATAAGGTTAAACATCAATACTTTTATATTGCAAATAGGAGAAAAGATGACAAAAAAATTAAAACGTCCAGAAGTACTCTCACCAGCTGGTACGTTAGAAAAGTTAAAAGTAGCTGTTCGTTATGGGGCAGATGCTGTTTTTATTGGTGGTCAAGCCTATGGTTTGCGCAGTCGTGCAGGGAACTTCACTTTTGAGCAAATGGAAGAAGGGGTTCAGTTTGCGGCTGAGTATGGTGCCAAGGTCTATGTGGCGGCCAATATGGTCATGCACGAAGGAAATGAAGCTGGAGCTGGAGAATGGTTCCGTCGTTTGCGGGATATCGGGATTGCGGCTGTTATTGTTTCTGACCCAGCCCTGATTGCCATCGCGGCATCAGAAGCGCCTGGCCTAGAAATTCACTTGTCGACTCAGGCTAGTGCAACCAACTATGAGACGCTTGAGTTTTGGAAAAATCTTGGTTTGACACGGGTCGTTTTGGCGCGTGAGGTTTCTATGGCCGAGCTAGCTGAGATTCGCAAGCGTACAGATGTTGAAATTGAAGCTTTCGTTCACGGGGCCATGTGTATTTCTTACTCTGGCCGTTGTACCCTTTCCAATCACATGAGTATGCGTGACGCTAACCGTGGTGGCTGCTCGCAATCTTGTCGTTGGAAATATGATTTGTACGACATGCCTTTTGGTCAAGAACGCAAGAGTTTACAGGGAGCTGTTCCAGAGGAATTCTCCATGTCTGCGGTCGATATGTCCATGATTGATCGGATTCCTGATATGATTGAAAATGGTGTCGATAGTTTGAAAATCGAAGGCCGGATGAAGTCCATTCACTATGTTTCGACGGTGACCAACTGCTACAAAGCAGCTGTGGATTCTTATTTGGAAAGTCCAGAAAAGTTTGAATCTATTAAGCAAGATTTGGTAGATGAAATGTGGAAAGTAGCCCAACGTGAGCTGGCCACTGGCTTTTACTATCATACACCAACTGAGAATGAGCAGCTTTTCGGAGCGCGACGTAAGATTCCAGAATACAAATTTGTGGCAGAAGTGGTTGCTTATGATGAGGCCACTCAAACTGCGACCATTCGCCAGCGGAATGTTATCCATGAAGGCGATCAGGTAGAATTCTACGGACCTGGTTTCCGCCATTTTGAAACCTACATTACTGACCTCCATGATGATCAGGGCAATAAGATTGACCGCGCACCAAATCCAATGGAATTGCTGACGATTACCGTTCCGCAGCCAGTCCAACCTGGTGATATGGTCCGTGCCCGCAAGGAAGGCTTAATCAATCTGTATAAAGAAGATGGCAGTAGTGTGACTGTTCGGGCTTAATTAGGAGTGAAGTCTGGAGTAATGTGCTCATCAAGTAGGCCTTGCCTACAAGGTGGATACGAATAGATAGCGGAAGTCCTTATTCTAAAAATTCTGCTATTGCTTTTAAAAAATAAAACTCTTCAAATCGCTTTTGATTTGAAGAGTTATTTTTTGAATTTGCGGCTTTCGAGCCCAATATCTTTTCTTTGGGCTTCACGGATGTTATTGGGGACTAGACTGATGCGCTGGATATCAGGCACACGGATGATGGTCGTCATGCTTTTTTTGAAATTCTTGACAATTAATTGTTGGCGGTCACGGTCATATTTGACAATATCGCCAGTAAAATTCTTATCCAGAAAAATAACATGGACACCAGAATTTTTCCGCAGGGCCAAGTCAATCGTACGCAGAATATGACTGTTGTC
>NZ_KQ968977.1:241560-249486 GCF_001578725.1 Streptococcus sp. DD04 | reverse complement strand
AGAATATGACTGTTGTCTTCCTCTTCTTTATCCGTTTTTTTATAGTTGATAAACTCATTGGTTTTTTGCAAAATCATTTCGAGATATTTTTTCATAGCTAAAATCTCCATAACTTGTTACAATATATTATAATAAAATAATTCAAAAAGTAAAATCTTTTACGAATAATGAGATAGAAAGTAGAAAAGAGGTACAGTATGGCAGATTTTAAATTTGAAATCGAGGAAAAATTGCTCGTTTTATCAGAAAATGAAAAAGGTTGGACCAAGGAGCTCAACCGCGTAAGTTTTAACGGTGCGCCTGCCAAGTATGATATCCGTACTTGGAGTCCTGATCATAGCAAGATGGGCAAGGGAATCACCCTTTCTAACGAGGAATTTCAAGTTCTTCTGGATGCATTTAAAAACGGATAGACTTTGAGTCTATCTGTTTTTATTTGAAAAATAGGGATGAAAGGCCAGACTTTTAAAAATAGGAATGCTAATTAGGGTAATTGCTAGAATTTTTAAAAGATCAGGAAGAATGAAAGGTGTCACACCAACGGAAATCGCTTGAGCGAAATTCATCTGAGCTAGAAAATGAAGTCCGATAACTCCACCAACAAAGACCAGAGTATCTCCGAGTAGATTAGCTAAAAAGACCGTGTAAAATTTACTATCTTTGCCCGTTAGACTGGAAGTGACCAGTGCAAAGAGCAAATAAGCCCAAAGATAACCTGCACTTGGCCCAAGAAGTGCTTGAAAGCCTCCGCTTCCACCAGCAAAAACCGGCAATCCAATAGCTCCGAGAAGCAAATATAAGAAAACAGCTAAGAGAGCTTCGCGGCGCTCAAAGATGGTTGCAATCAGGCCGACAGCAAAGGTCTGTAGAGTAATGGGAATCGGTCCAATGGAGAAACTAAGCTGAGACAGCACAGCCAATAAGGCAGCACCGATAGCAGGGAGAATGAAAGAAAAGGATTTGTTCATAATAGTAAACCTCTTTTTTGAAATATGGTAACTATTTTAAAACAAAATAAAAAAAGTCAAGTCTTTTTAAATCAGACTAGACAATTGAGAGGCTATTTACGCTTTTTACGACTCCGAATGAGGAGAAAGATAAAGGCAATTAGGCCAAAAATATTAAAGAAAATAATCCCTAGAGCTGCTAATAATTTTTTCGTTTTGCTCATTTCCAATCCCCCTTCTTTTATTACTTCTTACTATCATATCAAAAATACTTCTTCTTGAATAGCAGAAAGGAAAGAAGATTGGTATAGTTTTAAACTATAGATAGATCAATGAAATGAGATTATTTAAAAGCGCCATAAAATGTTGAATACTAGGCACTTGACTGATATAATAATTCTTATCCAATAACGAATCTAAAAGTTATAACAAGGATTAAATTAGTAAAGCAGAGGTAATTTTTATGACACATACACACGCACCTTTCAGAGTAGATCATGTTGGTTCCTTTCTTCGTCCTCAAGAATTGGTGAAGGCACGTGAGGCTTTCGCAGAAGGCAAGATTAGTCAAGAAGAGCTGACAGCAGTTGAGGATCAGGCTATCCGTGATTTGGTCGCGAAGGAAGTAAAGGCGGGGCTAAAAAGCGTAACAGATGGGGAATTCCGTCGGGCCTATTGGCATTTGGACTTTTTCTGGGGTTTCCAGGGGATTGACCATGTCCAAGCTGCAGAAGGCTATCATTTCCACGGGGAAACAACTAAAGCCGATTCGGCTCTGATTGCTGGCAAGATTTCTGGGGAAAAACATCCTTTTGTTCAACATTACCAGTTTTTGCGGGATTTGGTAGCGGATAATGACCAAGTAGAAGCTAAATATACCATTCCAGCGCCAGCTCAGTTTTATTTTGAACTGATTCGCGATGCTGAGCATGTAGAAAAACTGAATGAGATTTACCCTGATTTTGACCAGCTGCGTGAGGATATTAAGACGGCCTATCTGCAGGTTATTCAAGACTTGGTGGATGCTGGACTCAAAACTCTGCAAGTGGATGATTGTACTTGGGGTGTCTTGGTAGATGACAATTTCCTATCCGCTTGGGGAGCAGCTCAGGGTAAGACGAAAGACCAAGTCCGCGAAGAATTGGCCAATCTCTTCTTAACTCTTAATAACGATGTCTATGAAAATGTACCGACTAATCTGACAGTCAACACTCATGTCTGCCGAGGAAATTACCATTCAACTTGGGCCTCTTCAGGCGGCTATGCTCCAATTGCTGAGGAACTCTTTGAAAAAGAAGCGGTTAATGCTTATTTCTTAGAATTTGATACAGAGCGGGCTGGCGGCTTCGAGCCTCTGGCTAAGGTAACACCAGGCAAGAAGGTGGTTCTAGGGCTCTTGACTTCTAAGAGTGGTCAGCTGGAAGACAAAGAGGCTGTCATTGCCCGAATCAAGGAAGCTAGTCAGTATGTCCCACTGGAAAACTTGTATTTGTCTACTCAGTGTGGATTTGCTTCTACTGAGGAAGGCAATATCCTGACTGAAGAAAATCAATGGGAAAAGATTGCGCTGATTTCTGACATCGTCAAAGAAGTCTGGGGCGAGTAAACTGGCTGAATATGAGAAAGCGGGAAAGACCTGTTTGAAGGTTTTCCCGCTCTTTTTCTTAAAATGGGCAGATATACGACGATAATTTTGGATCCCAATAAGCTTGACTGTAAATTATTTTAGAAGTAATTGAAAATCTTTTGAATAATAATTGAAATTTTTCGTTTAGCATAGACAAAGAAATCAAAGAACAAACCTAGCTTTCTCTCTTTAACCTTATTCAGATTTTATAATGAGCTCTTTCTTACAAAAATGTAAGATAAAAATTAAAAATGAAAGAATAAGTTATGGTTACATTCTCTTGTTTATTTTATGATAATAATGAGCCTTAGAAAGGAGAAAAGGGAGTGGGACAGAACTAAATTTTTATAAAATCAGTTCATTATTCTACCTCCAAGCCTGATTAAGATTTCCTCGAATCTTGAAAGGCGAATGAAAGAGCCAGTCAGCTACTGCGTCATCAGTTTGGCATAATATAAATGTTTAACCAAGCTGATCTTGTTTCCGGTTCTCATCAGTATTATCTCATGGTGACAAATTCTTCGGATCCGGTCGGATGGATGGCAACGGTGGCGTCAAAGTCAGCCTTGGTGGCTCCCATCTTGATAGCTACGGCGAAGCCCTGAATCATTTCATCTACGCCATATCCGATACCGTGTAGGCCAATGACTTTCTTATTGTCACCAGCGGTGATGAGCTTAAAGCGAGCCTGTTGGCGGTGGCGAGTAACGGCTGAGTACATGGAGGTAAAGCTAGAGGTGTAGAGGTGGATATTTTCAGCGCCGTAGTTCTGAATTGCTTCTTCTTCTGTTAGACCAACTGTCCCAATAGCGGGATGGGAGAAGACCACAGTTGGAATAGTAGTATAGTCCATCTTGGCATCTGTCTTGCCGTTAAAGAGGCGCTCAGATAGGGTGCGGCCAGCCTTGATTGCTACCGGTGTCAGCTCTTTTTCGCCAGTCACATCGCCCAAGGCATAGATGCCAGGTACGACAGTATTTTGGTATTCATCCACAGCGATGAAGCCTCGGTCATTTAGGGTAACCCCTGCAACATCAAGATTGAGGCCTTGGACATTTGGCTTACGCCCAATAGCCCAGATGATATGCTCTGCTGTGTGGTTGCTCCCGTCTTGGAAGTGGATTTTCAGTTGGCCATCAGCCAGTTTTTCCACTCGTTCGGGTATCTTGTGAGCATGAAGACTTGGACCAGATTTTTCCATCTCTGCCACCAATCCGTCAATCAGATAGCTATCGAAATTACGGAGGGGACGGTCGCGACGGACAAAGAGATCCGTCTTGACACCTAGAGTATGGAGGACACCAGCAAGCTCCACTGCGATATAGCCTGCTCCGACAACGGCAACAGACTTGGGAAGCTCTTCCCAAGCAAAAACATCGTCGGAAGTCTCGCCGTATTCTGCACCAGGAATCTGTGGAATGGCTGCATGAGCGCCTGTTGCGATAACGATATGTTTGGCGCGAATCAGCTCCCCATTGACTTCCACTGTGTGCTTGTCAACGAAATGAGCGCGACCTTCAATCAGTTCAACGCCGTTGCGTTTGAAGCTTCCATCGTAGGATGAGCGAGCGCGGTCAATGTATGCTTCCCGGTTTTTTCGTAAGGTGGCAAAGTCAAAGTGCTGATTTTCTGAAGTAAAGCCATAGTCTGGTCCATAGTGCTGGATGGCCTCGGCAATCTGAGCTCCGTACCACATGATTTTTTTAGGAACGCAGCCAAGATTGACACAGGTTCCCCCTAATTTCTTTTCTTCAATGACAGCAGCTTTGGCGCCATGCTCGCCAGCACGATTCATAGTAGCAATTCCGCCGCTGCCGCCGCCAATAGCAATAATATCGAATTCTTTCATAGTTAGATATAAGCTCCTTTAATCAATATGAGGTAATTGTACCTTTTTTAGAAAGTGAATGCAAAAATCTGCTACGAGAGGTGAAGAGCATTACAGAGAAGAAATTAAAACACCTTTGAGATTTTCAAAGTTTTTTGTGAAAAAAATAAAATATAGTTATGATATAATATAAAAAAAGAAAAAATCGTTTTCATCAGGAGGAAGAAAAAAGATGAAAAAGTTAAAAAAATGGCAGATATTTAGCATTATTGGAACTGCCGTTACAATTGTTTTAGTGGCCATTTTCTTTATGTGGTTTAGTGGAAACAATGCTTCGACACCAGAAGTAGAATCAACTCCAATCGTCCAAAAAGTCAAAGAAGGTTCTGTTGCTTCATCTGTTTTATTGACAGGAAATGTGACTGCCAATGGAGAACAGTATGTTTACTATGATGGGACCAAGGGAGATTTAGAGAGTGTCTTAGTAAATGTGGGGGATCAAGTGTCAGTTGGTCAGGCTTTGGTTCAGTACAAGAGTACAGAAGCTCAGGTTGCCTATGATACAGCAGTTCGTGCTGTCAATAAAGTTGATCGTCAGATTTATGACCTACAGACAAATGGGGTCTCTGTATCATCAACGGGAGACGAAGAAGCAGATGATAAATCAGCAGCTTCTGCTCAACGCTCAGTCGACTCACAGCTTGCTGATCTGCGGGATGCGCGGGCTGATGCGGTTGACAGTATGAATAAAGCTTATGCCCTACTTGAAGCAACTACCGTAACAAGTACAGCAGAAGGTACCGTTGTTGAAGTAAATAGAGATGTTTCCAAATCTACAACTGGCAGCAATCAAACACTTGTTCATATTGTCAGCAATGAAAATCTGCAAATTAAAGGAGAGCTTTCTGAATACAATCTTGCTAATTTGTCTGTTGGTCAGGAAGTAACCATTACATCAAAAGTTTACCCTGACAAAAAATGGACAGGTAAAATCAGCTTTATCTCCAATTATCCAAAAGATGGTCAACAAGCAGCATCTGGAGCAGGTGGGGCAGCGCCAGCATCTGGTGCAAAATACCCATTTACGATAGATATTACTAGTGAAATCGGAGAGCTCAAACAAGGTTTCTCTGTCAATATTGAAGTTAAAAACAATACTCGAGGCATTCTTGTGCCAGTCAGCAGTGTAGTACCAGATGGAGACAAAAACTATGTTTGGACACTGGAAAAAGGAGTTGCCAAGAAGGCAGAAGTAACTCTCGGAAATGCTGATGCTGAAAATCAAGAAATCTCATCTGGTTTGACAAAAGACAGTAAAGTTATCACCAATCCAACAGATAGCTTAAAAGATGGTCAAGAGGTGAAATCTTATGAAGAAGCTAATTGATTTAAAGAATATAAATAAAAGCTATCGAAATGGTGATCAAGAACTTCGGGTTTTGAAAGACATCAATTTGGAAGTGGAAGAAGGAGAATTCGTTGCCATCATGGGACCTTCTGGCTCTGGGAAATCGACTCTGATGAATATCATTGGTATGCTGGATCGTCCGACAAGTGGTGAATATTATTTGGGAAACAAAGAGGTAGCGAAACTTGGAGATAAAAAGCTAGCCAAGGTCCGCAATAATAAAATCGGTTTTGTTTTCCAGCAGTTCTTTCTCTTATCTAAACTGAATGCTCTGCAGAATGTTGAGCTGCCGCTGATCTATGCGGGTGTTTCTCAGTCTAAACGGAAGGCCTTGGCAGAACAATTTCTCAAAAAGGTTGAATTGGAGTCGCGGATGCTCCATCTTCCATCAGAACTTTCCGGAGGACAAAAGCAGCGGGTGGCTATTGCGCGTGCTCTGGTCAACAATCCTTCCATCATTCTTGCAGATGAACCGACAGGGGCTTTGGATACCAAGACTGGTGAGCAGATTATGGAATTTTTGACAGAGTTAAACGAGGAAGGTAAGACCATTATCATGGTTACCCATGAGCCTGAAATTGCAGCCTATGCCAAGCGGCAGATTGTCATTCGGGATGGGGCGATTTCTTCAGATAGTGCTAAGAAGGAGGAATTGGATTAATGCAAAATTTTAAATTTGCCATTAGCTCCATTCTTGGGCATAAAATGCGAGCTTTTCTGACAATGATTGGGATTATTATTGGAGTTGCTTCGGTGGTGGTCATTATGGCTTTGGGAAACGGAATGCAACAAGGAGTCACCAAAAGCATTACGAAAGACCAGCAGTATGTTACCTTGTTATATTCTCATACCAAAAGTAATTATACGACGGGTGTCAATTTGATGGAGTTTAATGGTGAAGCAGAGGCAGATAGTGAAATACTAGAAGAACCACCTGTTATCCAGGAAGCTTGGGTCAAAGAATTACTAAAAGTTGACGGAGTCAAGGGCTATTATGTAACAAATGGATCGTCAGCCGATTTTTCTTATCACAACAAGAAGTCTGAGAAGGTCAATATTACAGGAGTCAATGCGACTTTCTTTAAAATTAGAAAATATGAGATTCTAGCAGGGCGTACTCTTTTGCCTAGTGATTACCAAAGTTTTTCTAATGTGATGATGATTGATGAAACGATTGCAAGCACTCTTTTTGGAAGTAGTAGCGAAGCATTAAACAAGGTGGTTTCAGTTGGGGAAAGCAACTATCGAGTTGTCGGTGTTTATAAAGATCCCAATGCTGGTCAAAGTATGAGTATGAGCTCAGGGAGCGCTCTGATGGCCAATACACAGGTAGCGTCTGAATTCCAGACAGATGAAATCTCAACTGTCTATGTCTATGTTCCAGAAGTTAACCGGATCAACGAAGTTGGCGTAGAAGCTGCAAAAGAACTGACTAATCTTTCAGGAGCTCGTCAAGGAGAATATCAAATCCTAAATATGGACAGTATGCTGGAACAATACAAGCAAATTACTGGAACCATGACCGGTGTGATCGGAGCCATCGCTGGGATTTCCCTCTTTGTTGGTGGTATCGGTGTGATGAATATCATGCTGGTATCGGTTACAGAGCGAACTCGTGAGATTGGTCTACGTAAGGCTCTTGGAGCAACACGTGGAAATATCTTAACACAGTTCTTGATTGAATCCATGGTATTGACCCTTATCGGTGGTCTACTTGGCCTTGGCCTTGCCTATGGGATTAATGCCTTGCTGGCTGCAGTCGTCCCAGAAGATGTATTCGGAGGGCCACCAGTTGTCTCTGCTACTGCCGCTGTTGGAAGTTTGATTTTTTCAGCTATGGTTGGGATTATCTTTGGTATCCTGCCAGCCAATAAAGCATCTAAATTAGATCCGATTGAAGCGCTGAGATATGAATAATGTAATCAAAAGTCTGGTTCCCCAGACTTTTTGTGACTTGAATTGTCAAATTAAGTGCACAATTTTGCCATAAAATACTTCATAAGGAGTTTTCCAGTTGAGACACTTTCGTGGTCTATTATTTAGTTTATCCTCCCACAGCTGAATGGTGTGCTCATCAATAAATGTCAAATCACTCCCTTTGGGAAAATATTCTCGT
>NZ_KQ968977.1:233246-240909 GCF_001578725.1 Streptococcus sp. DD04 | reverse complement strand
GATAGCTCATAAGATTTCCTTTCGTAACTAGTTGGTTCAATTCTATTTTACTAGAAAATCTTATGAGTTTTTATTGTGCACTTATATTGTAGACTCAAGGATGTAAAATAAACAAAGAGTCTGGGACAAAAAGATTTCAATTTTTAAAAATCTTAATTATTAAGTCCTTCAAATATATAATTAAATGCGAAAAGCGAACAAAGCAGAATTCTGATTACCAGAAAACTAGTTTTGTTCGCTTTTTATATTTGAGCTCGGACTTTTGTCCCAGACTCTTTACTTTGTTACAATCTGTGTAAATTTCAGCTTATTTCATCGTTGGGAAGAGTAATACATCGCGGATGGTAGTGACATCCGTTAGCAGCATTACCAGGCGGTCGATACCAATACCGAGACCTCCAGTTGGTGGCATACCGTATTCCAGTGCTTCGACATAGTCATAGTCGATACCAGTTGCTTCGTCATCACCCAGTTCTTTGGCTTTTGCTTGTGCTTCAAAACGAGATAATTGGTCGATTGGATCGTTCAACTCGGTGAAGGCGTTGGCATATTCTTTGGTCATGATGAAGAGTTCGAAACGGTCTGTGAAGCGTGGGTCTTCTGGGTTTTTCTTAGCCAGAGGTGACACGGCAACAGGATGACCATAGATAAAGGTTGGTTGAATCAAGGTTTCTTCGACAAATTCTTCAAAGAAAGCATTGATGACATGACCTACGTCGGTGAAGTGCTGTTCAAGCGGAACTTTCTTTTCCTTAGCCAAGGCAGCAGCTTCTTCAAAGCTCATATCTTGCCAGAAGTCTACGCCAGTGATTTCCTTGATAGCATCCACCATGTGAACCCGTTTGAAAGGCTCGTTAATCTTGATTTCAGTGCCCTGATAGTTGACAGGCCCGTCGCCATTTACAGAAATCGCTGCATGTTGGATAATGGCTTCTGTCAAGTCCATGATATCTTGGAAGTCTGCATAGGCTTGGTAAACTTCGATAGAAGTGAACTCAGGGTTATGAGTGGCATCCATACCTTCGTTACGGAAGATACGACCAATCTCATAGACGCGCTCCATACCGCCGACGATGAGACGTTTCAAGTGAAGCTCAGTCGCAATCCGTAGCACCATGTCAATGTTTTGAGCATTGTGGTGAGTAATGAACGGACGAGCAGCAGCACCACCTGCTTCATTGTGGAGAACAGGTGTTTCAACTTCGAGGAATCCTTGGCCATCAAGATAGCGGCGGATTTCTGAGATGATTTTGGAGCGAGTGACAAAGCGTTCAAAGCTCTCACGGTTGGAAATCAAGTCCAAATAACGTTTGCGGTAGATAGTTTCGACATCTGTCAGACCGTGGAATTTTTCAGGAAGCGGGCGCAGGGCCTTAGACAAATGAGTGATGTGTGTTGCTTTGATAGAAAGCTCGCCCATATCGGTCCGCATCACTTCACCCTCGACACCTATGAAGTCACCCAAGTCAGCTTTTTTGAAAATCTCATAGTTTTCTTCACCGACTTCATCCTTACGAACGTAAATTTGGATTTGGCCTTCACGGTCTTGGATGTGGGCAAAGCCAACTTTACCTTTTCCGCGTTTGGTCATGAGACGGCCAGCGATAGTCGCAGTTTGGCTCAATTCATGTAATTCTTCTTTGGATTTGTCGCTGTATTTTTCTTTGAGTTGAGCAGAATTCGTAGTACGCTCAAAACGTTTTCCGAAAGGGTCAATCCCTTGCTCAGCCAGCGCAGCCATTTTTTCACGACGAATAATCTGCTGGTCATTTAATTCTTCAATATGTTCAGTAGTCATTTTCTTCCTCCTAAGGGCTTTCCTTCCTATTCTATCATAAACTAGAAGGAAATTCAGCAATAATTACCTATAAAAATAGAAAAAACTGCGATTTTTATAGGTTCGCAGTCTTATCTTCAACTAAATAATCTAAGTTATTCCAAGTAATCAATTTAAAAGAGTCAAAGTCATCTGTTTCTAGAATGGTGACGCTAGCATTGGCCAATCCGCCGTCCTTACGGAGAAGGGAGACTTCATAACCCAGCAGCGTACGAATGCTGGCAGTTAAGTTAGCGCCGTGACCGACGATCAAAACTTTCTGATAATCCTTTTCTTTCAGCGTTTTGATGAAAGAGGTGGTACGGTGAGTGGTCTGGTAAACGGACTCAGCATCAAATAGATTGTGGTTGAATTGGGCTAAATTGTGGCGGAATGCCCACATCTGCTGAGGATAAGCGGCTTCGGTAGCAGCAATTTTCGCGCCTTCCAGTTTGCCAAGCCCCCATTCTCTTAGCTCTGAAATGGGAATAAGGTCCGGTGCAAAATGGTTTTCCTGCTGAATGATTTTAGCGGAATGAAGGGCTCTAGGCAGGTCACTGCTGTAAATCTTATTAAAATGAGTATCGGATAAATGCTTTCCCAGTGTGTGCAGTTCGTCAATAGCTGTTTGCAGCAAAGGGGAGTCTCCGTTTGCGCCTTGGAAACGCATTTCTAAATTCCATTCAGTTCTTCCATGTCTGATAAAATACAGTTTCATATAAAATCAATGCCTCGCTCTATTTCATATACATATAAATCTATAATAAACTGAAATGTTTGATTCAGCAAATTAAAAAGTATAGGATTAATCTTCTTTTAAATCTGCAAAAGTTGCTTGAACAAAATCCGCTAAATCTTGGGCCTTGATCTGAATGCTGCGTCCGACCTCACCAGCAGAAACAATAATACTTTCGCGACTCAGAGCTGTTTGGTCAATGAAAATTGGGAAGGGATGTTTTTGGCGAATTCCGACAGGATTATTGGCACCGTGAATGTAACCAGTCGTTTTTTCTAAATCTTTCTGCGGAATCATACTGACTTTTTTATTTCCTGAAATTTTTGCTAATTTCTTTTCCGAAAGATGTTCAGTGATGGGCAGGATGCCGATGACTGTTCCTGTTTTATCTCCGTTTAAAGCCAGTGTTTTATAAATTTGCGAGCGGTCAAATTCCTCTGTCAGGCTATCATCTAAAGCATTAATTTGCAAGCCTAGGTGATTGATTTTTGCTTTATTTAAGATTTGCTCGACCAATGTTTTTTTAGTTTCGTTTTTTTAGCCATTATTTATATTTCTCTTCTAACTGGGACATCCAGATTCCTAGCCAAATTCCTAATCCAAAGAAAAAGGCAGCGAGAACCAAAGTGAAAACAGATACGCCAGCATAGCTAATGCTCTCGCTATTTCCTGCTTGTGGAATGACAATTAGTAGGGTGCTGGACAAAACGATTCCGATGATAAAGTGGTAAACTCGGGAATGATAATTTTTTAAGATATAATCCATAGCTTTTGAAAAGAGAATCAGAGCCAGAGCGCCACCGATGCCGATTGGCAGGAAGGTACCAAATATATCCAAACGCTTGAAGCCTGTTAACATGGGTGAGTAGAGCCCTAAAATCAGCAGAAGATTTGATGGGCTGAGACCGGGAACCAGAACTCCTAAAGCGATAAGAGCACCTGCTAAAACAAAGGATAAGAAGTTAGCTGGGAGTGTTCCCACCATTCCATTCAGTGAATAGAGGAAGACCCCCGACAAGATAAAGCTAAGCCAGAAGGTAACAGTATCAGCTCGATCTCTGTCGGATTCTTTGACGGACTCTTTTATCAGACTAGGAATTGTTCCGATAATAGCTCCAGCAAAGCCCCAGAGAACGATAACCTTGTAATTATCCAGTAAGAGATTGACTGGATAGGAGAAAGCTGCAATCCCTAAAACCATCCCAATAGCTACAGGAGTGAAGTAGAGAACATTCTCAACAAAATTTTCTTTAATGTGGGCTAAAAAGCGAATCATCCGCTCATAAATCCCTAAAATAGCAGCTAAGACACCACCTGAGACACCAGGTAAGATAAAGCCAAGTGCAATAATCATTCCTTTTAATATTCTTGTAATCCAAGAAACCATGTGAAACTCTCCCTTTTTTACTTTTTCATTAGGCTATTATACCATAAAATAGAGTATTTTCTGAAAAAAGTAGGAGAAAATCACGACAAATGTATGAAATATTCCCTCCTAAAGAAAAGATAGTTTGAGAGGTTAGGAAGAATTTCAGCTTCAGTAGTTTCATAGTTGAGCCCTGTAAGACGCAAGCCACCTGACTTGTTTCAATGATGATAACACCGTCGTTGGATTTGTCAAATTTTTTTGGCTTAAACTGAAAAATTTCGAAATGAGAGAATCAAAAATTCTTAATTTTTGGGGGTTTGTCTTTTTCCATCTTGTCCCTTACATTTTCATACTCTTAATCTTCTCTTCGTCTGGTGTGACGCGCAGGGTTTTCTGGCCCGTATAGGTGACAAATCCTGGCTTACCACCGGTTGGTTTGTTGAGCTTTCTAGTCTCAATCATATCTACTTGGACCAGATTAGAGAGTCTGGCTTTGGAGAAGTAGGCCGCTAGCTCGGCAGCGTCAGTCTTGACTTCATCGCTGGGCTTAAGATTGCCTGTGATGACCACATGACTACCTGGAATATCCTTGGCGTGGAACCAAAGTTCGTCTTTCTTGGCTATCTTAAACGTCAGCTCATCATTTTGTAAATTGTTGCGGCCAACCAGGATAATGGTTTGGCCATCTGTTGCCAAATATTTCTCCGGTTTCTGTCTTTTCTGGATTTTCTCTCTCTGGCGTCGTCGGATAAAGCCAGTCTGGATGAGTTCCTCCCGAATTTCCGCAATTTCAGTCAAGCTGGCCTGAGCAAGGGCGGTTTCAACGCTCTCTAGATAGAGAATCGTAGCCCGTGTCTCCTCAATCAAGCTGGTCAGGTGTTTGACAGCTTCCTTGAGCTTCTGGTAGCGTTTAAAATAGCGCTGGGCATTTTGATTGGGGGTTAGGGCCTTGTCAAGCGAGATCATAATCTTCTCGCCTGTGTAGTAATTGTCCAGCTCCACCTGATCCTGATCGTTTGGCACCTGGTGGAGAAAAGTTGTTAGAAGTTCTCCTTTTTGTCGGAATTCTTCTGCATTCTCAGTTGCTAAGAGCTCTTCCTCTTGCTTGCCCAGCTTTTTGTGGTTCTTCTCCAACTCATTTTCCACCCGACGGATAAGCTCGCTAGCCTGCTGGTTGACCCGATCGCGCTCCGCCTTGTCCTTATAGAAAGTGTCTAAAAGCTCGGATAACGTGGACATTTGGGTCTTACTGTCGGAAAATAGCAGTGCAGAGAAAGATTTTTCGGTCAGGCTTGGTTGGGTCGGACTGGCAAAGAAGGCTCGGAAAGTTTTGAGCTTGTCAGCCGTCAGACGGGCACCGAGCTCAGTAGCGGTATCCCGACCCAATCCCTGAAAAACTTGCTGTAGGCGTTTGGGCGCTAAGTCCTCTGTCTGCAGGATTTCAAAGAGCTTTTCATCACCGATGGTGAAAGGATTGCGACTGCCTGTTTGAGGCGGTGTGAGATAAGTAGAGCCCGGCAGGATAGTTCGATAGCTATTCTGAGAAAATCCGACGTGTTTGATGGCTTCAATAATCTTACCGCTAGCTTTATCCAAGAGAATGATATTGCTGTGCTTGCCCATGATTTCGATGACCAGAGTCACAGCCACGCTATCTCCAATTTCGTTCTTATTGGAGACGCTGATTTCCAAAATTCGGTCATTGTCCACCTGCTGGATTGCTTCAATGACGGCGCCTTGCAGGTATTTGCGCATGACCATGATAAAGGTATTGGGAACAGCTGGATTTTCAAAAGTAGTCTCTGTCAGCTGGACGCGCCCAAAGACCGAGTGGGCTGACAGGAGCAGCTTGTGACTTTTGCGATTGCTGCGAATCTGTAAAACCAGCTCCTGTTCAAAAGGTTGATTAATCTTTTGGATGCGGCCGCCCAGCAATTCGCGGCGGAGCTCCTCTGTCATGTGGTGTAAAAAAAATCCGTCGAAAGACATGTTTTTCTCCTTGAAAGTTGCTAAAGAAAATTATAACAAAAAACCAAGCTAAAAGCTTCTAAAGTCTCGTTAAAAAGCAATTTAATTTTTGCCTATAACTGCCTCTATAAATCAAATCCGAACATTTTATAAAATTTTTCAAAAAGGTCTTGACATCCTTTCAGGAAAAACTTAAAATATAGAAAATTAGAAAAGTAGTAAATGTATTTGTTTTTAGCGAGCTTGTGGTTGGTGGAAATGAGCAGCAAATCTTTACGAAATTGGGCTAATTGATAAATATGAATTTGAAACAATAAGAATTCGGTAGGCACACCTTACAGTGCAGCTTGTTTGATGACAAGACAGAGATATGGGGGAATACTAGCTATTTTTCCATAATTGAGGTGGTACCGCGATTTACGCCCTCACACAGAATACCTGTGTGAGGTTTTTTTGTTGCTTATTATAAAAAATAAGGAGAATTGCCCATGTTTAAACGATGGCGTCCCTAGGGATTGAATAGAAAAAACGAGATAAAGAAATGGAGAAAGAACATGAAGAATAAACGTTTAATGACTATCTTAGGCCTTCTGGCTGTTTTGGCAATCGGTGGGATGGCTTATTCCAGCTTTAGCAGCAAGAGCAACGCTACTAATACCGGCGATGAGAGTAAGACAGTCAAGGTTGGTGTCCTCCAGTATGTTAGCCACCCTTCCCTTGATTTGATTTACAAGGGAATTCAGGACGGTCTAGCTGAGGAAGGCTATAAGGGCGACAAGATTAAGATTGACTTTATGAATGCTGAGGGCGATCAGAGTAAGGTCTCTACCATGAGCAAGCAGCTTGTTGCCAATGATAATGACGTGCTGATTGGGATTGCGACTCCGTCTGCACAAGGATTGGCTGCGGCTACTAAAGACAAGCCTATCGTTATGGGAGCTGTAACGGATCCAGTCGGAGCAAATCTTGTGAAAAATCTGGACAAGCCAGGAAGCAATATCACTGGTGTCTCTGACCACAATCCAGCTAAGCAACAGCTAGAGCTGATTAAAAAATTGACTCCAGATGTCAAGACTATTGGTGTACTCTACTCTAGCAGCGAAGACAACTCTAAAACTCAGGTGGAAGAGTTCAAAAAATTGGCTGAAGAGGCGGGCTACACGGTAGAAGAATATTCTGTTCCTTCAACCAATGAAATTGCTTCAACCATGAATGTCATGACTGGCAAGGTTGATGCTATCTGGATTCCAATTGACAATACCATTGCGTCAGCTTTTGCGACAGTTGTGTCCAGCAATAAAGAAGCTAAGAAACCGATTTATCCAAGTGCGACAGCCATGGTAGAAGAAGGTGGCCTTGCATCTGTCGTTGTAGACCAGTATGACCTAGGTGTTGCGACAGGGAAAATGGCTGCTAAAGTCCTTAAAGGTGCCAAACCTGCTGACACTGCAGTAGATATTTTCGATACAGGTAAATCTGTCGTAAATACAAAAAATGCTAAAGAACTCGGTATCAGTATACCAGAAGATGTTTTGAAAGATGCTGGCCAAGTTATTGAATAAGACTCAAAGAAGTTCTGTCTAATTTAGATAGGGCTTCTTTTTTAATATTTTATTCAATGCTTGAAACGCTAGTAAATTCAATTATTGATCTCCGAGAAAGGTTTCGTAATTTCTAATCTCAAAAATCCAGACACATACTACACAAGAAAATGTACCTTTGTCAATGATGTGAGACCAAACGAAAGTTATCTAAAAACTTGATATGGTATTCG
>NZ_KQ968977.1:210379-231310 GCF_001578725.1 Streptococcus sp. DD04 | reverse complement strand
TTTCTATGGCAAAACAACGAAATGAAATTGAAGAAAAATACACTTGGGATTTAAGCACAATTTTCCCGACAGATGAAGCCTTTGAAGCAGAGTTGGCGCAGGTTTCAGAAGAAGTGAAGAAGGCAGCTAGTCTGGCTGGGCATTTGCTGGATTCGGCTGATAGTCTCTTAAAAACGACTGAAGTGCAGTTGGACTTGATGCGCCGGATTGAAAAGCTTTATTCTTATGCTCACATGAAGAATGACCAGGATACTCGTGTAGCCAAGTATCAAGAATATCAGGCTAAGGGTATGACTCTTTATAGTGAATTCGGTCAAAGCTTTGCTTTCTATGAGCCAGAATTTATGGCGATTACAGAAGAGCAATACCAGGCTTTCTTGGCTGAGCAGCCAGGTTTGCAGCTGTATCAGCATTATTTTGACAAGCTTTTGAAAAAGAAAGCCCACATCCTAACCCAGCGCGAAGAGGAGCTATTGGCCGGTGCTGGTGAAATTTTTGGTGCAGCGGGCGAAACCTTTGCTATCTTGGATAATGCGGATATCGTCTTTCCAATGGTGCATGACGAAGATGGAAATGAAGTTCAGCTCAGCCACGGTAACTATATCACCCTGGTCGAGTCTAAGAACCGAGAAGTCCGTAAGGAAGCTTACGAGGCTCTCTACAGCGTATACGAGCAGTATCAGCATACCTATGCTAAGACTTTGCAAACTAATGTCAAGGTCCACAACTACAATGCGAAAGTCCGCAAGTTTTCATCTGCCCGTGAAGCGTCTTTGTCAGCGGACTTTATTCCTGAGAGTGTTTATGACAGCTTAGTTTCAGCTGTCAATAAGCATTTGCCTCTTTTGCAGCGTTATATTGCTTTACGAGCGAAGATTTTAGGAATTTCTGACTTGAAGATGTATGATATGTACACACCTTTGTCAGAGATAGACTACAAGTTCACTTATGAGGAAGCCTTGGCTAAGTCTGAGGAAGTCCTGGCTATTTTGGGTGAGGATTACTTGAGCCGAGTGAAGACTGCCTTCTCAGAGCGCTGGATTGATGTTCATGAGAATCAAGGCAAGCGCTCAGGAGCATACTCAGGCGGTTCTTATGATACCAATGCCTTTATGTTGCTCAACTGGCAGGATACGCTGGACAATCTCTTTACCTTGGTGCACGAGACTGGTCACAGCATGCACTCCAGCTATACACGTGAGACGCAGCCTTATGTTTACGGAGACTACTCTATCTTCTTGGCTGAGATTGCTTCAACGACCAATGAAAATATCCTGACAGAGAAGCTCTTGGAAGAAGTAGAAGACGACGCTACCCGCTTTGCTATCCTCAATCACTTCTTGGATGGCTTCCGAGGTACAGTCTTCCGTCAAACCCAGTTTGCGGAGTTTGAGCACGCTATCCACAAGGCTGACCAAGAAGGTCAAGTTTTGACTAGCGAGTTTCTCAATGAGCTCTACGCTGATTTGAACGAGAAATACTATGGACTGAAAAAAGAAGACAATCCGCAGATTCAGTACGAATGGGCTCGGATTCCGCATTTCTACTACGATTACTATGTTTTCCAATATTCGACAGGCTTTTCAGCAGCTTCTGCCTTGGCTGAAAAGATTGTCCATGGCAGTCAGGAAGACAAGGACAAGTATTTGGACTATCTGAAAGCTGGGAACTCTGACTATCCACTCAATGTCATCAAAAAAGCAGGTGTGGATATGGAAAAAGAAGACTACCTAAATGCTGCTTTTGCTGTCTTTGAGCGTCGTCTGGATGAATTTGAAGCCTTGGTAGAAAAGTTGGGACTGGCATAAAATGGTCGAGACTTATAATCAAAATTCTAATCCCAATATGCGTCGGCCAGTGGTCAAAGAAGAAATTGTAGACTTTATGAGACGGCGTCTCCAGCCAGTCACTGGTGGACTTAAGGAGCTGGAAGACTTTGTCAGAGCTGAAAATGTACCTGTGATTCCCCATGAGACAGTGGCGTATTTCCGCTTGCTTCTTGAAAGTCTGCAGCCAGAGAAGATTTTAGAAATCGGTACGGCTATTGGTTTTTCGGCCCTTTTGATGGCGGAACATGCTCCTCAGGCTCAGATTACGACTATTGACCGCAATCCAGAGATGATTGAGTTGGCCAAGGCTAATTTTGCTAAATATGACAGCCGTCAGCAGATCACTCTGCTGGAAGGTGACGCAATGGATTTGCTTGAGACACTGGAGGATTCTTACGACCTTGTCTTTATGGACTCTGCCAAGTCCAAGTATGTGGTCTTTCTGCCCCAAGTTCTCAAGAGCCTCAATCCTGGTGGTCTGGTCCTCATTGATGATGTCTTTCAAGGAGGAGATGTTGCCAAGCCTTTTGAGGAAATTAAACGTGGTCAGCGGGCTATTTACCGCGGTTTGCATAGTCTCTTTGATGCAACTTTGGACAATCCAGACCTGACTGCGAGCCTGCTTCCGCTGGGAGATGGGTTGCTTATGATTAGAAAAAAATGAGATATCTGAAATTATCCTGTTATTTAAAAGTTTTTAGCAAAATTTAAGATATCAAGTTAGATTTGTGGTACAATATACAAAGTGAATTTATATAAAAGCGAGGAGAAAAACATTCTATGAAGAAAAAATTGTTCGCAGGAGCTGTGACACTTTTATCCGTTGTTACGTTAGCTGCGTGTTCGCAAGCAGATGGTAAAGACATTATTACCATGAAGGGAAACACAATTACGGTTAATGAGTTTTATGATCAAGTTAAGAGCAATGGAGCTGCTCAGCAAGTCTTGCTTCAAATGACGATCAAGGAAGTATTTGAAAATAAATATGGTAAAAAGGTAACCGATAAAGAGGTGACAGAAGCCTTTGATAAAATGAAATCAGCCTATGGCTCTGCTTTTCAAAAGGTTCTTGCACAAAACGGATTGACCGAAGATGCCTACAAGGATCAAATTCGGACCAATAAATTGGTTGAGTATGCTGTAAAAGAAGCTGCTAAAAAAGAATTGACAGATGAAAACTATCAGGCTGCCTTTGCAAATTATACGCCAGAAGTGACTGCTCAAATCATCAAGCTGGACAGCGAAGATAAGGCTAAAGAAATCCTTGAACAGGCTAAAGCGGAAGGTGCTGATTTTGGTCAAATCGCAAAAGATAACTCAACAGATGCAGCAACCAAAGAAAAAGGTGGAGAAGTGAAGTTTGATTCTGGCTCGACAGATGTTCCAGATGCTGTCAAAAAAGCTACTTTTGCCTTAGAAGAAAATGGAATTTCAGATGTTGTAACTGTTCGAAGTTCTCAAAATTATAGCTCCAGCTTCTATATTGTTAAGTTGGTCAAAAAATCTGAAAAATCTTCAAATTGGAAGGATTATAAAAAGCAGCTGAAAGAAGTTATTTTAACGCAAAAACAAAATGATGCTAGCTTCATTCGCTCAGTTGTAGCCAAAGAGCTGAAAGATGCAAATATTAAGGTGAAAGATGCTGCTTTCCAAAATGTTTTTGCGCAATATATTGATTCAGAAACCTCAGATTCATCTGCCTCTGCTTCCTCAAGTGCTGCCAGCAGCTCAGCAGCTGAAAGCAGTTCAGAAGAAGCTTCTTCATCAGCTGCAGAATAAGGTTGACGAAAAGAGAATAAGCAAGTATAATAAGACTGGTGAGAATTGATTTTTCAAGTTCTTAGTTCAGAGAATTGGCGGTGCTGCGAGCCATCTGAGACGGGAAATCATGCTACTCATCTTGGAAAATAGAATATGAAATGAGAATGACAAGTTCATTGAATGAAGGTGGTACCGCGGTTTTTCGCCCTTCGGACAAGGAACTTGTCTTTTATATTGACTGTGGAGGTCAAACGATGAAAACCTATTTAGTCAAACAGAAACTTCGCTTAGGCGGCGAACGTTTTGATATCAAGGACGATCGAGGCAATGTAGATTACCAAGTGGAAGGATCTTTTTTCCAGATTCCTAAGACTTTTACCATCTACGATGCACAGGGGCAGACTGTCAGCCAGATTTCCAAAACCTTTCTAACTTTCCTGCCCCAGTTTGAGATCAAGCTCAGCAACGGACATAGCTTTTATATCCGTCAGAAATTCACGATTTTGCGTGATAAGTATGAATTTGACAATTTGGGGTTACGAGTGGAGGGCAATTTTTGGGATCTGAATTTCCGTCTGCTGGATGACAGCAATCAAGTCGTTGCAGAGATTACCAAGGAGCTTTTCCATCTAACCTCTACTTATCAGGTTCATGTCTATGATGAGACTTATTCAGATTTAGTCATTTCCCTCTGTGTCGCTATTGACTATGTGGAGATGCTGGAAAGCTCGTCCTCGTAATACAACTATTTTTAGAAAAAATTTAAGGAGAAAAATAAATGAAACAAATGTCAAGTGCTCAGGTTCGTCAAATGTGGCTGGATTTTTGGGCAACTAAAGGTCATGCAGTAGAACCATCTGTCAGCTTGGTGCCAGTCAATGATCCAACCCTGCTCTGGATTAACTCTGGAGTAGCAACCCTCAAGAAATACTTTGACGGAACCATTATTCCAGAGAATCCTCGGATTACCAATGCTCAAAAGGCGATTCGGACCAACGACATCGAAAATGTCGGAAAGACTGCCCGCCACCATACTATGTTTGAAATGCTGGGCAATTTCTCTATCGGCGATTATTTCCGTGATGAAGCGATTGAGTGGGCTTACGAGCTTTTGACTAGCCCTGAGTGGTTTGATTTCCCAGCTGAGAAACTCTACATGACTTACTATCCAGCTGACAAGGATTCTTACAACCGTTGGATTAAAATGGGAGTGGATCCAAGTCACTTGATCCCAATTGAGGACAACTTCTGGGAAATCGGTGCAGGACCTTCTGGACCAGATACAGAGATTTTCTTTGACCGAGGCGAAGCTTTCGACCCAGAAAATATCGGAGTCCGTCTCTTGGAAGAAGATATTGAAAACGACCGTTATATCGAAATCTGGAATATCGTCTTGTCACAATTCAACGCCGACCCTGCTGTACCGCGTAGCGAGTACAAGGAATTGCCTCATAAGAACATTGATACGGGCGCTGGTTTGGAGCGTTTGGTCGCTGTTATCCAAGGGGCGAAGACCAACTTTGAAACAGACCTCTTCATGCCAATCATTCGTGAAGTAGAGAAACTGTCTGGTAAGGTCTATGACCAGGATGGAGACAATATGAGTTTCAAGGTGATCGCAGACCATATCCGCTCGCTCTCCTTTGCGATTGGCGATGGCGCTCTTCCTGGAAATGAAGGTCGTGGCTATGTGCTTCGCCGTCTCCTCCGCCGTGCTTCTATGCATGGACAAAAGCTGGGCATCGAAGGGACCTTCCTTTACAAACTTGTACCAACTGTGGGCAAGATTATGGAAAGCTACTACCCAGAAGTTCTTGAGAAGAAAGACTTTATTGAAAAGATTATAAAGAGTGAGGAAGAATCTTTTGCTCGTACTCTGCACTCTGGTCAACACTTTGCCCAAGGCATCGTAGCAGACCTAAAAGAAAAAGGTCAAACAGTCATTTCTGGTCAAGATGCCTTCAAACTTTACGATACTTACGGCTTCCCACTGGAGCTGACTGAGGAAATCGCTGAGGAAGCAGGCATGACGGTGGATCGTGCTGGCTTTGAAGCGGCTATGAAAGAGCAGCAGGATCGGGCGCGTGCTTCCGTCGTCAAGGGCGGCTCAATGGGCATGCAAAATGAAACACTGCAGGCCATCACAGTAGAGAGTGCCTTCAACTACGAAAGAGAAGAGTTGACAGCTGAGTTGGTCGCTATCGTGGCGGACGATGCAGCAGTGGAGTCTGTTGAGACAGGCACAGCTGCCCTCATCTTTGCAGAAACACCATTCTACGCAGAAATGGGTGGTCAGGTGGCCGACCACGGTCAAATCTTTGATGCAGAAGGCAATCTGGTAGCGCAAGTAAGGGACGTGCAAAAGGCACCAAATGGTCAGCCATTACATACTGTAGAAGTTTTGGCTCCTTTGGCTCTGGGGCAAAACTATAAACTGGAAATTGACCACAGCCGTCGTTACCGTGTGATGAAAAACCATACGGCGACTCACCTCTTGCATGCAGCCCTACATAATGTTCTTGGGAACCATGCAACCCAGGCAGGCTCTCTGAACGAAGTAGAATTCCTGCGCTTTGATTTTACGCATTTCCAAGCGGTGACAGCAGAAGAACTGCGTGCTATTGAGCAAGAAGTCAATGAGAAGATTTGGGAAGCTATTGCCATTGAGATAGTAGAGACAGATATTGATACAGCTAAGGAAATGGGTGCTATGGCACTTTTTGGCGAAAAGTATGGTAAAGAAGTTCGTGTCGTAACCATTGGTGACTACTCTGTTGAGCTTTGCGGAGGCACCCACCTAGGCAACACTTCTGAAATCGGGATTTTCAAGATTATCAAAGAAGAAGGTATCGGATCTGGAACTCGTCGTATCTTGGCAGTTACCAGCAAGGAAGCTTTTGAGGCCTACCGTGAGGAAGAGGAGGCGCTCAAGTCTATCGCAGCAACCCTCAAGGCACCGCAAATCAAAGAAGTTCCTCACAAGGTGGAAGCACTGCAGGAGCAACTTCGTCAACTCCAAAAAGAGAATGCAGAGCTCAAGGAAAAAGCAGCAGCAGCGGCCTCTGGTGAAGTCTTCAAGAATGTTCAAGAGGCAAATGGATATAGCTTTATCGCAAGTCAGGTCTCTGTTTCCGACGCTGGCGCCCTGCGTACCTTTGCCGACACTTGGAAGCAGAAGGATTATTCAGATGTTCTCGTACTGGTCGCAGCAATTGGAGACAAGGTCAATGTCCTAGCAGCCAGCAAGACCAAGGGCGTCCATGCCGGTAATTTGATTAAGGAATTGGCACCGATTGTGGATGGTCGAGGCGGCGGTAAGCCAGATATGGCTATGGCCGGGGGAAGCAAGCAATCAGCTATCCAAGATTTGCTTGGAGCTGTTGCTGAGAAATTATAATAGATTTTTTAAGACCAGGATTCGATTCTGGTCTTTTTTTCGCTTTTCTAAAGACAAGAAAATGTTTAATTAAAATGTTTTTATGAATAAAAATACAATTAATACTTGACAATATCGGATTTTGATAGTAGAATTATACGCATATTTATACAAAGGAGTTTTAAAATATGCGTATTTCGATTGTTGGAATTACAGGTTACTCAGGATTAGAACTCCTTCGTATCCTGCAGCATCATCCAAGAGCTAAGGTCGTTTCGATCCATGCGACGAAGGAAATCGGCAAGTTTTTGTCAGAACTTTATCCACATTTAAAAGGACTGTGTGACCTAAAAATTGAGGTGTTTGATAGTCAACGTATTATGCAGCAAGCTGATCTGGTATTTTTTGCAACTCCGAGCGGGGTGGCAAAAGAGATGGTGGCAGATTTTATTGCAGCAGATTTTCCAGTGATTGACTTATCTGGAGATCATCGCCTACCAGGGGATATTTATCAAAAATGGTATAAAAAAGAACCTGCTCATGCAAGTATTCAGAAAAAGTTTATTTATGCCTTGTCTGAATTTGTAGATGTAAATGAGAAGCACTTTATTGCCAATCCAGGCTGTTATGCTACAGCAACGGAACTGGCCTTGGTGCCTCTGTTGCAAGCGCAGGCTATTGAGCTTGATTCTATTATTGTGGATGCTAAGAGTGGTCTGACTGGTGCAGGGAAAAATCCTACAGAAGCCAGTCATTTCGTACAGGTTCATGATAACTATGTCACTTATAAACTAAATCAGCACCAGCATATTCCTGAAATTGTTCAGTTTTTGCAGAGTTTTGATGAGAAGCTTGCGTCTATCCAGTTTTCGACTTCTCTGATTCCGGTCAATCGTGGGATTGTAGCGACGGTCTATGTGAAATTGAGAAAAGGCCTGAATGTAGCAGATATTTCCAGTATGTATCGACGATGTTATCAGGATAAACCTTTTGTCAGGGTGCAGGCAGCTTTGCCAACCTTGCATCAAGTGGTTGGGACCAACTACACAGATATAGGTTTTGACTATAATCCGGTGACCAATATTTTAACGGTAGTTGCAGTTCTGGATAACTTGGTCAAGGGAGCGGCTGGACAAGCTGTTCAAAATATGAATCTTATGTTTGCTTTTCCAGAGACGGAAGGACTTCTCAGTCCACCTCTATTTGTATAGTGATGATTGGAGTCAGAATGAAATTAATTGATGGAAATATTGCCAGCCCCCTAGGCTTTTCAGCCGACGGTTTATATGCTGGTTTTAAGAAAAAGAAGCTGGACTTTGGCTGGATTGTTTCAGAAGTGCCAGCTAGCGCTGCAGGAGTTTATACGACCAACAAGGTCATTGCGGCTCCGCTCATCGTCACGAGAGAATCCGTGAAAAAAAGCGGGAAACTGCAAGCAGTAGTGGTCAATTCAGGTGTAGCCAATTCCTGTACAGGAATCCAAGGAATGGAAGATGCCTATGAGATGCAAAGGCTGACAGCACAAAAACTGAAGATTGAGCCTGACTTAGTAGGTCTTGCTTCAACAGGAGTCATCGGTGAGCTGCTTCCAATGGATGCACTGAAAAATGGTCTGTCGCAAATTGTCATCAGTGGTAAGGCCGATGATTTTGCTCGAGCGATTCTAACGACAGATACCTGCACGAAAACCTGTGTTGTGACGGAACGATTTGGTAAGGATTTGGTGACCATGGCAGGAGTAGCGAAAGGATCAGGAATGATTCATCCTAATATGGCTACCATGTTGGCTTTTATCACTTGTGATACCAATATATCTAGCCAAACATTGCAGAAAGCACTTGGACAGAATGTTGAAACGACTTTCAACCAAATTACAGTGGATGGAGATACGTCAACTAATGATATGGTTTTAGTCTTGGCCAACGGTTGTACTCAAAATGAAGAAATTTTGCCCGATACAGAGGAGTTTGAGCGCTTTGCCCAGATGCTGCACTATGTAATGGAAGATTTGGCGAAGAAGATTGCTAAAGACGGAGAGGGAGCGAGTAAGCTGATTGAGGTGGATGTTCTGCATGCTCAGGACAGCCTGAGTGCACGAATGATTGCCAAAAGTGTGGTCGGTTCCAGTCTAGTAAAGACAGCGATTTTTGGAGAAGATCCAAATTGGGGCCGAATTATAGCCGCGATTGGATATGCAGGAGCCGAGTTGTCAGTTGCAAATATTGATATCTTTATCGGTCAGCTTCCGGTCATGTTGGCTTCTAGTCCAGTTGCTTTTGATGCAGAAGAAATGCAAGAAATGATGGGGCAGGATGAAGTCACTATTACCATTGACCTCCATGACGGAGACGCTACTGGAAAAGCTTGGGGTTGTGACTTGTCTTATGACTATGTGAAAATAAATGCCCTCTACAGAACCTAAGGAGAAATAATATGAAAGATGTTATCGTGATTAAAATTGGCGGTGTTGCCGCCCAGAAATTATCCACTTCTTTTATCGAGCAGGTGAAAAATTGGGTCGATAATGGGAAAAAGATTATTCTTGTTCACGGAGGAGGCGTTGTCATCAATCAGCTCTTGCTGGAACGTCATTTGCCGAGTCGTAAGGTCAAGGGGCTGCGTGTGACCAACCAGTCGGATATTCCTATCATCAAGAAAGCTCTGCTGGATATCGTTGGACAGGGTCTGACTCAACAGTTCAATCAGGCTGATATTGACAGCATTCAGTTAGTGTCTCATCTGGGCCAGACCGTGTCAGCGGAGTATATTGACAAATCAATTTATGGCTATGTTGGTCAGGTCACGGATATTCACAGTAGTTATTTGGAGCAGCTTTTGGATGACCATATTATTCCAGTTTTGGCTTCACTTGGGGAAAATGCAGACGGTCAAGTATTGAATATCAATGCGGATTATTTAGCTGCTGCTGTAGCTAAAAAATTTCAGGCAGAGAAATTGATTTTGATGACGGATGCGCAAGGTGTCTTGGAGGATAAAAAAGTGCTGCCACAGATTTTGACCAGCCAAGTGCCCCAAAAAATCCAGAAAGGAATTATCAAGGACGGTATGATTCCAAAAATTGAAAGTGCTGTTCAGACAGTCCTCTCCGGTGTTAGTCAGGTCTGGATTGGAAATAGTCTTTCGGCAGGAACCTTGATAGCAGAGGGATAAATATGAGTTTTTTATTTCAAAATTATAATCGAGCCTCGATTGAATTTGTCAAGGCCGAGGGCAACTATCTGATGGATAGTGAAGGGCGTGCTTATTTGGATTTTTCTTCTGGGATTGGGGTGACCAATTTGGGCTTTCACCCGCAAGTCCAAGCGGCTCTGCTTCGGCAGGCCGAGCAAATTTGGCACAGTCCCAATCTTTATCTCAGCTCACTGCAAGAAAAGGTGGCTGAGGAGTTGGTTGATGGCTATGATTACCTAGCATTTTTCTGCAACAGTGGGGCGGAGGCCAATGAAGCAGCCATTAAGTTGGCCCGCAAGGCCAGTGGCAAGCAGGGGATTATTAGTTTTCAGCAGTCCTTTCACGGTCGGACTTTCGGGGCGATGGCTGCGACTGGCCAAGAGAAAATTAAAATAGGATTTGGTGACGGTCTTTCTCATTTCAGCTATGCCATTTATAATGATTTAGCCAGTGTTAAAGCCTTAGTCAATGATGATACTGCTGCTGTGATGCTGGAATTGGTTCAAGGAGAGTCGGGTGTCCTGCCAGCTGATGAGCAATTTGTTCAGGATTTAGCTGATTTTTGTCGGCAAAACAAGATTTTGCTAGTGGTGGATGAGGTGCAGACAGGGATGGGTCGAACGGGCAAGCTTTATTCCTTTGAACACTATGGCATTGTGCCAGATATTGTGACTTTGGCCAAGGGACTGGCCAATGGAGTGCCAGTAGGGGCAATGCTAGGCAAGAAAGAGCTGGCTTCAGCCTTTAATTACGGCAGTCATGGTTCAACTTTTGGCGGTAATCGATTAGCCATGGCAGCTGCTTTAGAAACATTGCGCCAACTAAAAACACCTGGCTTCATGGAAGAAGTTCAGGAGAAAAGCAGATTGCTAGTCGGAGAATTGCAAACAGCCCTCCAAGGAAATCCAAGGATCCTAGCTATTAGAGGTCTGGGTTTGATGATTGGAATCGAAACAAGTTCTAACCTGTCTGTCCTAGTTGAAAAGGCACGGGAAAAAGGCTTGATTGTTCTTACAGCTGGAACGAATGTGATTCGCCTCCTGCCACCTCTGACCCTCAGTGAGGAAGAAATCCAGCGAGGCGTAGGCACTCTCAAGGAAGTATTTGAAGAAGTAGATTAGAAACTCAGCTGAAGCTGGGTTTTCTTTTGTCAAGGATTCTATACTTTATGACAAAAATCTTTATTTTTTTGACAAATATACTTGTCAAAAAGAAAAGAATCTGTTACAATGTATTTAAGTTAAGAAGAAAAGATAAAAGGAGGGACTCATGGATATACTGTTTTGGTTTCTAGTTCCGGTATGTTTCGTTTTTTGGTTGACGTCATTCAGTAAATTGAACAATGTGAAAAGGAAGTTGAAACGTTTAGAGAGAAATAAAGAAAGGAGTGGAGAAATGTCACATTTTTTTAAAGAAATGATTGGGGAAAAACCGATCATAGTCGGTGAACTTTTCGGGACAGATTGCTGGGAGGTAGTTGATGCTGATGACGATTGGGTTAAGTTGAGTAAGACCAATAAAAAAGGTCAAACAAGAATGAAATTGATGCGAATTGACGATATCAAATCTGTTGAACTAAGAGAGAGCTGAGAGGTGTTTCCATGAAACTAAAAAATCGACTCAAAGAGCTAAGGGCTAGGGATGGATTGAATCAGACTGAGTTAGCCAAGAAAGCCGGCGTGTCGCGGCAGACGATTAGTTTGCTTGAGCGGGATGAGTACACACCCTCCGTGGTCATTGCCCTCAAGATTGCTCAGATTTTCAACGAAAGTGTCGAAAATGTCTTTCGCCTAGTGGAGGAAGAGTAGGCCGTTAGGAAAAATCGGTGACTGGAGATATTTTATGATAGCCGTCTTGTCTTGAAGACCAGCAAGCAAGCTTCTATATCATAGCGGTTACTTGATCCAATCCTGATAAGTTGTATAGGTATATTAGTACTTTCCGTAAGTGAGAGAAAGTAAAACAAGGAGAAAACAATGCAAGAATTTATGGAAAACTTTAAAGTTAACGAAGAACAAGCAAAAATTGCTGGTGTCTGTGCAGGTTTGGCGGATTATTTTGGGATAAAGGTAGCTTATATTCGTCTGATCTTCGGAGTTGTAGTGCTAGCATCAACTGAGCTAGGGATTTTTGTAGCCTTGGGCTATGCCTATCTGGCAGGATGGTTCCAAAAGGATTATTTGTGGAATAAAATGAGCAAAAAAGTCAGAAATCACTTTATTTTTCTGATGATAGTGCTGATTATTTTACCTTTATTTGGCCATGAAATACTGGAAACTGCCTCTGATTTTATTAGCCAAGTCATGGCTTGGCTGACTGCGCTTATTTAAGTATAGGAGAAAACAATGTCAACAAAGAAAAGAATATTGAGAAATATCGGCATCTTAATTCTTGCTGTTATATTAGGAGGGGTAGTTGGTTTTATAATGGCTCATTTTGAGCATTTTTCTTGGCCGACTGTTTTAAATGTTGAATTGCTGAAGAACATTGGTCGAGCGAGTTTGTTTATTCTCTATCCCGTAACCTTTTTCTTGCTCTATCAGACGCATAAAGTTCACGGGGCTTACCAGAGAGAAGAAGATGATGACAGAAGCTATGATCTATATCGTCAAACTTTCAAAACCCTAGAATATGCGACGATTTTATATAATATCTCGTCTGCTCTGACTCTATTCACCCTCTTTGTAGGAGTGAGCTACCTAGGTCCGCTACTAGGGTCAGAAATGACGATTGACATTCCATTTTATGATATTGCACTGTTTCTTGCTTTGATTTTAGGGCAAATTCTTGTATTGAAAACTACTCAGAAGGTTCGTCAATATAAATTATCTGCTATGCCAACCATTGAGGAGATGAAGGACTATGCGCTGTCCTATGATGAAGGGGAGTTGCAGGCTCATTATGAACAAAGCTTTTTGACCCTCTTCAACCTCAATCAGCGCCTCATTCCAGGCCTTTATGTCTTACTCTTTATTCTTGGAGCTGGGACACCGATGCAGGTCGCTTCTGGTATGATTGTCTTAACCATTATTTTTGTCTATATCAATGCTGAATCTTATCAAGCAGTTAAAAGATATTTCAAATAAGCTGTTTGGCGGCCAAAAAGGAGTTCATCATGAAATTAATCAAAAAAATCAACTTTATGGAAGAAAAGAAATATGTAATCGGTCTAAATGTAGCGGGGATCTTGCTGATTTTTCCCTTCTCCGTGCTTTTTGCGAAATTGACCCAGCTAATCTTCCGAGCCGATCATTATGATTTTTCGGGTCTAGATATCGTCTATTTGTTAGTTTTTACCTTTATCTTTGTCGTCATCCATGAGTACATCCACGGTTTCTTCTTCAAGTTTTTTGGTAAAGGGAAAGCCAAGGTCAAGTTTGGTTTTAAAAATGGGATGGCCTATGCGACTAGTCCAGATACCTTCTACCATCGTAAGGACTTCTTGGTTATTGGTTTGGCACCCTTTGTTTTGATTAGCCTACTCCTGACTTTATTGGCCATGCTGGGCTTGATCAGTTCAACTCTCTACATGCCTCTAGCTAGTCTTCATGCAGCGGGTTGTGTTGGTGACTTTTACATCGCTTTGCTGCTGTTGGGGCAGACTGATGATATTATCATCGAGGATACTGAGGTTGGCATGAATTTTTACCAGAAAGAAGAAGGAAATTAGGTCATCAAAGCTACTTGCTATTAGGCTTATTGATAAAGAGTTTTAGTCCTGGTTCTTTCGAAGTCAAAAACAAAGTTTAAGTGTATTTTATCTGGTACAAAATAAAAAAGATTATCAACTTGAACCGCACCCCAAAAAGTTAGATTTTTCTGTCTAACTTTTTGGGGTCAGTACAACTTGGTTGATAATCTTTTTATGTTCTGTTTTACTTATTCTTTCAAAGAACTTGCCATCTGGCTAGTAACTGCTAGAGTTATGTGCTGTGCTTATTGTTCTATACTTGCAAGTAGCATTTATTTATCAGGCTGCCACTGCCAGCTGGCTCCGAATTGTGCTAATAGATCAAAGGCAGCTTCTGGTCCCATAGAACCGACAGCGTATTCATGCAGCGGCACTTGGTTTTGGCTCCACAGCTGTTCGATTTTATCAATCAATTCCCAGCTAGCTTTGACTTCATCCCAGTGGCTGAAATTGGTCGAGTCGTTATTGAGCACGTCAAAAATCAGCTTTTCATACGGGTCTGGAGAGGCTCCTGAGGCTGTGGCATCTGTCCGGTAATCAAATGAAATCGGGGCTGGATTAAAGAGCTCGCCGACTTCTTTTCCGTTGACACTGAGTGAAAAACCTTCGGTTGGCTGGATGTAAATAGTCAAAACATTTGGTTTGAGCGGCTCACCAAAAATGGAATCCATCTGCTTGAAAACAATATTGACATGAGTACCCTTTGCGGTCAGGCGTTTTCCAGTTCGGAAGAAGAAAGGCACATCACGGAAACGGTCAGTATCAATAAAGAAGGCACCAGAAACAAAAGTTTCAGTAGTCGATTCAGGATTGACATTGGGCTCGCTACGGTAGGAAATGTATTTTTTGCCGTTGACTTTGCCAGACTTGTATTGCCCCCGAATGAAGAGACGCTTCAAATCGTCCTCACTTGGCTGAACAAGGCGCTCAAAAACTTTGACTTTTTCTGCTCGAATGTCTTCTTTGGTAAAGCTTTTTGGCTTATCCATGGCTAGTAGAGAGAGGAGTTGCAAGGTATGATTCTGTACCATATCGCGGAGGGCCCCGGACTGATCATAATAGCCACCGCGTTCTTCAACACCGAGCTTTTCAGCAAATGTAATCTGCACATTATCAATATAATTGCGGTTCCAAATATTTTCAAACAGGAGATTAGCAAAACGAATCGCGAAGATGTTTTGGATCATTTCCTTGCCCAGATAGTGGTCAATCCGGAAAATCTGTTCTTCGTCAAAAGTGGCCAGTAAGTCTTCGTTGAGCTTGCTGGCAGTTGCCAGATCTGTCCCAAAGGGTTTTTCGACAATCAGACGCTCAAATCCTTTTCCATCAACGATATGCTCAGATTTGAGGTGCTTGGCAATGGTTCCAAAAAACTGAGGAGCCATAGAGAGGAAGAAGAGTTTATTGTTCTCTGCCTGATATTCCTCATTGAGCTTGTTTTGCAGCTTGCACAGCTCAATATAATGCTCGGTATCCTGCACATCGTGGCTTTGATAATAAAAATGACTGGCGAATTCTTGGGCTTGCTCAGGACTATCAGCTAGGTCTGAGATAGACTCGACAACGACAGACTCAAAATATTCCTTACTCCAAGGTCTGCGGGCAGTTCCGATAACGGCAAAATGTTCAGAAAGATTGCCAGATTTATAAAGTCTAAACAGGGAAGGATATAGTTTTCTTTGGGCCAAGTCCCCACTGGCACCGAAAATTGTAACAATAACTTTTGAAGACATGATACCTATTACCTATCTAAATGTGATTGTTTCTATTTTATCACAATTTTCAGAAAAATTGTATTTGAAAAATTCGGATTTGGTGGAAAGAAAATATCCCGAGGGAAAGTCGGGATACGAGTTTAGGATTGGCTTTTCTTCTTGATAGCGCGAAAGAGGAAATAGTAGAAAATAAAGTTGCTGCTCACGAGGAGCAAAAGCAAGCTAAAGACATTGTGGACACCAGTTGTGGTGTCGGGTGCTTGATTGAGCAGGACGGCTGCAATTGCTGTTCCCAAGGCGCCTGCGAAGGTCTGAGCTAGTTGAAAGAGGGCAGTTACATCTGCTATTTTTCCTTTGCTAGCTTGTGAGGCGGAAAGGGCCATAGTATTGTTGAAGGCCATGTTGCGGCCCAGAGTAAAGAGGATATAAAAAACTAAGATTAGTGGGAGATTGAGCCAGTTTGTAAAGAAGCTATAGACAATCATGACGAGAAAGACTAGGCTATTACCGCCAAAGAGAGATAGTTTAGGGCCTTTGTTATCGTATAATTTTCCCAGAAAAGGAGACATGAAAGCTCCGATCATAGTTCCTGGAAGGAGGGAAAATCCAGCTTGAGCGGTTGAGACATTCTTGACCAGCACGAGAAAGTTGGGAATGAGAAAATTGCTGGATAGGTTGGAAAATTGAAAGATCAAAAAAGGTAGAATTCCAAAGAAAATCGTTGGTTCTTTCAAGATACGGATGTCCAGGAATGGATGTTGGACAGTCAGACTCCGCCAGATGAAAAAGGCAAAGGAAAGGAGGAAAACAGCCAGATACAGCCAATTAACGCTGGCTCCCTCTTCCAAACTGGAAATGGTCATTAAAGAAAAGGAAAGGGCAACTGCAAGAGAGAGAAAGCCAAGAACATCAAAAGGACGCTTGCTTTTACCAGTTGAATTTTGTAGGTTAAAATAGGCTAGTAAAAAAGAAATGATGGGAACCGGTAAGATACAGGTATAAATCATATGCCAGTCAAAAGAGGCAATCATATAGCCTCCGTAGGTCGGGCCGATGGCTGGTGCCAGGCTGATGACTAGACCGCTCAGTCCCATGAAAAGTCCAATATTTTTCCGAGGGATTCGTTCTACAATGAGATTAAACATGAGCGGCATGGCAATTCCAGTTGCTCCGCCTTGGAGGATTCGTCCTATCATTAGGAAGGTAAAATCTGGTGCCAGCGTGGCAATCAGATTTCCAAGGCTAAAGATGGCGAGTGAGGTAAAGAGGATGCGACGCTCAGTCCAGTTGTGGGCCAGAGTCGCTCCCAGCGTTATAGTGATGGCGACCGCCAGCAGGTAGCCAGTCGTAATCCATTGTAGTACTCCGAGGCCCAAGCCAAAGACCTGGCTGAGGTGGGGAAAGGTCACATTCATACTAGTCTCTGAAAGAATTCCAGCAAAGGCGACTAAGGCCACAGCCAGAATAGAAAGCAAATCTTGTTTCCTTGCTTTTTCTTGCTTCATAAAAATAACTCCTTTTCAAATGAGATAGTATTATTGTAGCACGATTTTCCCAAGATAGGAGAGAAAAAAATCAAATAGCAACTTTAATCAAGGCTCTTGTAATTTATAAAAGTCGGGCAGACTAACTTGGTAGAGGGGGAAGAATGAATTGCAGGGATTGCATATAAAAGAAACACCCATGAAAATGGATTTTCACAGGTGTTTGACTTTAAAAGACTCGATAGACGTAAGGATTGTCCGGTTTTTCTACCCTATCAAAGCTTTCAACTTCTAGAGTTGGCAGGCTTTGTCCCAGACTTTTATGGTAGTGCATGGCAAGTTTCCCCTTGGCATGAATCCAGGTATTATCCTTGAAATGCTGGGTATTTCCGGTCGTCAAGAGACCATAGACACCCGAGTCAGCAATACAGTGGATGATGCCGAAGCGAAAGAGAAATTGACTCTTCTGATCGCTGGGATCATTGTAGACAAAGCCGGTGAACTCCAGCGTCTTGCCTACAAACTCGTCGGGATAATCATAGATGACTTCCATGATTTCCATGTAGTTCTCAGTTGTGACCTGAATGGTATCTTGCTTGACATATTTCTTAGCGGCTGCCCGCATTTCTTTTTCGTAAGCCCCTTTGGTAAAGTAGGTGCTGGTGTCCGGCTTCAGGTATTGGCTGGTTGTGCCTTCGTCCTGCTGAATAGCAGTTGAAGTTCCCTCAGCCAGCGGGAAATGAAATCCTTTAGCCGAAACTGTTGTCGAATCCAAGGTTACAGTTGGAAAGAAAATTCCTACAAAAAGCGGAATGATAAGGAGTAGTACGCTGCCTAACCTGGCCCAGCGAGTGCTTAAATGACTGTGAACCTCCATCTTCTTCATCCAGATAATGAGCTGCACGACTGCCAAGACAAAAGACAGAATCATAGACAAGTAGGCCAGATAGGAGTAGTGGAGATTGATATATTGGTTGAGCTTGCCCGTCAGCTGCAGATACATGGTAATCTCAAAGTAGCCGACTAAGATTAGAAATCGAATCATAGCACCACCCCCACAAGCCAAGAGTAAAGAAAGACGACGACGGTAACCAGGCTGATAAATTGCCAGATAAAGCGTGTCTTAAAGTAGTTTTTCATCATCAGCAGATTCTTGACATCCAGCATAGGCCCAATGACCAAGAAAGCTAAGACTGGTGCTAAGCCGAAGCTAGCAATCAAGGAGCTCCCGATGAAAGCATCAGCTTCGCTGCAAAGTGAGAGCAGGAAGGACAGCAGCATGAGCAGAAGAATAGCAACAGCTGGTGTCGAGCTGATAGAGGTCAGGATTCTGGTTGGCACATAGACTTGGACCAGGCTGGCAAAGAGACAGCCAAAGACCAGATAGCGGCCTGTATCGAAAAATTCGTCAATGGCCTGCACAAAGACCTGAAAAAGCTTTTGTCCTTTGCTGAGATGTGAAAAGTCATGCTCATGAACAGCTTTGCGATTTTCTTTTTGGATATTGCTATCCGCAAAGAAGCCCAGAAAGATCCCTAAAAGAATAGCCACTGCCATAGAACCTAAGGCACGAAGCAGAGCCATTCGGAAGGAATTTCCAAATGCTGAGTAGGTCGCAAAGAGCACGATGGGGTTGATGACTGGAGCCGTTACCAGAAAAGGCACAGCCGTGTAACTGGGAACTTTCTTTTCCAGAAAACGATTTATAATGGGAACAATTCCGCACTCGCAAGAGGGGAAGACAAAACCAATCAAGCTCCCAAAGAAAATCCGAGCCCACTTGTTCTTAGGCAGGAAGTGATAAACCTTATCTGGCGTGACATACACCTCGATAAAGCCAGAAATAATACTCCCTATCAAGACAAAGGGCAGGGCCTCAATGATGATGGAGAGAAAGATGGCACCAGCCTGTAAGACGCTGGAAGGAAGGTTAGAAAAGAAGCTCATTCTTTCTTATCCTTCTCGTTTTTAGATTTTTTCTTGTCTTCCTCAGGGAACTCTACCTTTTCAATCTTGGGCAGGGTCGCAAACTCCTCAAACATTTTGTCCAAATCATCTGATCTAGTAAATTTAACAGCCATAGAGGCACCTCATTTCTAAAATAATAATTCTATTATACTACCAAACGAAAAAAATGATATTTTCAGCCATGATGGAGCTGAGACAGCAGACTTATCTTAGTAAGAAAAAGATTGCTTAAACTAGTCTTTATAGATTTTTCAGCTTCATATTATGATATAATAGAAGCGTTATGGAAAATTTAAATATTGAAAAAATTGCCCAGAAATTGGGTCTTAGAGAAAGCCAAGTATCACAGGTCCTAGATCTGACCGCTGAGGGAAATACGATTCCTTTTATTGCTCGTTACCGTAAGGAAATGACAGGAAATCTGGATGAGGTAGAGATTAAGGCAATCATTGACTTAGATAAGAGCATGACTGCTTTGGCAGAGCGTAAAGCAACGGTCTTAGCTAAGATTGAGGAGCAGGGAAAACTAACGGATGCTCTGCGCTCTGAGATTGAAGCTGCTGAAAAGCTGGCAGATGTGGAAGAGCTTTATCTGCCTTACAAGGAGAAGCGTCGTACCAAGGCTACTATTGCGCGTGAAGCTGGTCTCTTTCCTTTGGCTCGCTTAATCCTACAGGATGTGCCTAATCTGCAAGAAGAGGCTGAGAAACTGACTAGCGAAGCCTTTCCAACAGCAGAAGCTGCTCTAGCTGGAGCAGTAGATATTCTGACCGAGGCAATTTCTGAAGATACCAAGCTGCGGGCTTGGACCTACCATGAGATGCAGACCAATTCTTCTATCGTATCCAGTCTCAAAGACGGGGATTTGGATGAAAAGCAGGTCTTCCAAATTTATTATGATTTTTCCGAAAAAGTAGCGACCATGCAAGGCTACCGTACCTTGGCTCTTAACCGTGGTGAGAAGCTAGGTATTCTCAAGGTTGGTTTTGAGCACAATCTTGAGAAAATTCTGCGCTTCTTTGAAGTACGCTTCAAGGTGAAAAATGCCTATATTATTGAAGCTGTCCAGCAAGCGGTTAAAAAGAAAATCATTCCAGCCATGGAGCGCCGTATTCGGACCGAGCTGACTGAGGCTGCTGAGGATGGAGCGATTCAGCTCTTCTCAGATAACCTCCGCCATCTCCTCCTGATTGCCCCTCTCAAGGGTCGTGTAGTATTGGGCTTTGACCCAGCCTTTCGGACAGGAGCCAAGCTAGCTGTTGTGGATGCGACAGGTAAGATGCTGACGACTCAAGTCATCTATCCAGTAGCGCCAGCAAAGCCAGCTCAGATTGAAGCTTCTAAGAAAGAGTTATCAGAGCTGATTGAGCAGTTTGGCGTGGAAATCATTGCCATCGGAAACGGAACTGCCAGCCGAGAAAGCGAAGCCTTTGTAGCTGAAGTTTTGAAATCCCATCCAAATGTCAGCTATGTTATCGTCAATGAGAGCGGAGCATCTGTCTACTCTGCTAGTGAACTGGCTCGTCATGAGTTTCCAGAGTTGACCGTTGAAAAGCGCTCAGCTATTTCCATCGCCCGCCGTCTGCAAGATCCTTTAGCAGAGCTGGTTAAGATTGATCCTAAGTCCATCGGAGTTGGTCAGTACCAGCATGATGTCAGCCAGAAGAAGCTGTCTGAAAGTCTGGCCTTTGTCGTTGATACCGTGGTTAACCAAGTCGGGGTCAATATCAACACCGCCAGTCCTGCCCTGCTGGCTCATGTAGCTGGTCTTAATAAAACTATCTCAGAAAATATTGTCAAGTACCGGGAAACGGAAGGCTTGATTCGGTCTCGCGAGGCCATCAAGAAAGTGCCACGTCTGGGCGCAAAGGCTTTTGAACAGGCAGCCGGCTTCCTGCGTATTCCTGAAAGTGAT
>NZ_KQ968977.1:208545-210147 GCF_001578725.1 Streptococcus sp. DD04 | reverse complement strand
ATAATACAGGCGTTCACCCAGAGTCCTATAAGGCAGTGGAGGAGCTCTTTAAGCGTCTTGAAATTAGCAGTTTGGATGAAGCAGCCCAAGCCAAATTAAAAGCAGTGGAGACTGCTAGTTTGGCTGCAGAGCTAGGCTTGGGAGAAGAAACCCTCAAAGATATTATTGCTGATTTGCTCAAGCCTGGCAGAGATTTGCGAGATTCCTTTGACGCACCAGTTCTGCGGCAGGATGTCTTAGATATCAAGGATCTGCGCATCGGTCAAAAATTGGAAGGCGTCGTCCGCAATGTCGTCGATTTCGGAGCCTTTGTGGATATCGGCATCCACGAAGATGGCCTTATCCATATTTCTAAAATCAGTAAAAACTTCATTAAACATCCTAGTCAAGTCTTATCAGTCGGTGATCTGGTCACTGTCTGGGTGGATAAGCTAGATGTGGAGCGGGAGAAGGTCAACCTCTCTCTGATAGCACCAAATGAATCTAACTAACTACGTCAGGCAGGTTTCGCTGGAAGATTTCGGCTGGGAATTTCGCCACCAAGCTTTTTGGAACAAGCGTCTCCGCACTACAGGCGGACGCTTCTTTCCCAAAGATGGCCATCTGGATTTCAATCCGAAAATCTATGAAACTTTTGGGCTAGAGACCTTTCGAAAAATTGTCCGCCATGAGTTGGTCCACTATCACCTCTATTATCAAGGCAAAGGTTACCGTCATGGAGATAGAGACTTTAAAGAATTACTCAAGCAGGTGGATGGTCTACGCTATGCTCCATCCTTGTCCGACTCGCAAACCTTTCTCATCTACGAATGCTTGAGTTGCGGAGTACTTATCCGTCGCAGACGTAGAGTAAATCTTCAGAAATACCGTTGCGGTCGCTGTATGGGCAGGTTGGCATTCTTAAAAGAGAAATTGAACGGAGACTGTGCGAACTAAAAACTGATAGATGCAGAATCAGCCTCTGGGCTGATTTTTTTGTCCTTTTGCTATGATAAAATGAAGGAAAGAATGAGAGTTGAGGTCGTCATCATGAAAACTAAATTTTATAAATTAAGAAGAAACCGAGTGATTTCAGGGGTTTTGTCGGGACTGGCCGATAAATTCAACTTTGATCTTGGCTTGCTGCGTTTCCTGTTTATCATCTTTACAGTTGTGAATTTTGGTTTGGGGATTTTGATTTATGTCTTGCTGGCCATGGTTATGCCCTATAAGGAAGATCTGGAAGAAGAAATGTACGGGACCGGCCCTCGCAAGATAAAAGAAGCTGAACCTATCAACGACAATGATGGTTGGTTTTGGTAAATGTTGATTTAAAAGTCAGTTCATTTAGTGGACTGACTTTTCTGTGGTTTAATGGCTATATTGCCAAAAGGAGTTGCAATGGAAGTTTGGAATGCTTATGACTTCAATCGAAATATACTGCCTTATCTTTTAGTCAGAGGAGAGCCTGTTCCTAAAGGTCAGTTTCATCTTTGTGTCAATGTCTTGGTTCGCCATGAAGATGGAGATATTCTCGTTATGCGCCGTTCTGCCAGCAAGCCTTTATATCCCGGCTATTATGAGTTTGGTGCGGGAGGGAGTGTCCTAGCTCATGAAAGCAGT
>NZ_KQ968977.1:189517-208525 GCF_001578725.1 Streptococcus sp. DD04 | reverse complement strand
AGGAGGAGACAGGCTTGGTACCCGACAGCATGGAATTGCTTGCGAAAAGAACGGAAGTAGCAGATCAGTGCCATTTTGACTACTATTTAGCTCTTGTTTCATGTGACAAGACATCTATTTCTTATCAGGAAGGTGAAACAGACGGGCACATTTGGCTACCAGTCAGTCAACTTTCGGATTTTATCGAAAGTCATCCTTGCTTCCGACATCAAAAACAGATTTTAAGGAGACTGATAAAGAGGTTGCATAGCTAACTCGCTTAGTATTGAAAGTTTTTCTGCAAAATATACTCTGTTTTAAAATGGCTAGGGGCATTACTTATTAAAGAGCCTCACTTCGCGAGACTTGTTCAGAATTATTCATTTTTTCTAGCTACCATCTGAAACATTTCAAAACTCTCAAAAGATTCTGTGATTTTAGTGCTACTGAGAGTTTTTTATTTATATTCTTTTTAAGTTTTCCATTATATAATGGAATATAAGATGAAGCTATGTGTTAAATCTGTTTTGATATGTTACATTTCTAACAATTCCGTAACAAGCAAGCGCTATTCTTGCCTCTCTGCATAAAATCAGATAAAATAAAAGTGGATTATTATCAAATTAGGCAAATGTCTGAAAATGTGATATAATAAAACGATATATGAAAAGAGGTAACTATGGATATTTCAGAAATTCGTCAAAAAATTGACGCAAATCGTGAAAAATTAGCTTCTTTCAGGGGGTCTCTTTGACTTAGAAGGTCTGGAAGAAGAAATCGCCATCTTAGAAAATAAGATGACAGAACCTGACTTTTGGGATGACAATATCGCAGCCCAAAAAACATCTCAGGAGCTCAATGAACTCAAGCAAACCTATGAGAATTTCCATCAGATGACCGATTTGTTTGATGAATCGGAAATTTTACTTGATTTTCTAGCTGAAGACGATTCTGTTCAAGAGGAGTTGGAAGACAAACTGGCAGACTTGGCTAAAATGATGACCAGCTACGAGATGACTCTCTTGCTGTCAGAGCCTTATGATAATAACAACGCCATTCTTGAAATTCACCCAGGGTCTGGTGGTACAGAGGCTCAAGATTGGGGCGATATGTTGCTACGGATGTACACGCGCTTTGGCAATGCCAAGGGCTTCAAAGTAGAAGTCTTGGATTATCAGGCTGGTGATGAGGCGGGTATTAAGTCAGTGACCCTTTCATTTGAAGGACCGCATGCTTACGGTCTGCTCAAGTCAGAAATGGGAGTCCACCGTTTGGTTCGAATTTCGCCATTTGACTCAGCTAAACGCCGCCATACTTCCTTTACTTCAGTAGAGGTCATGCCAGAGTTGGATGATACCATTGAAGTAGAGGTTCGCGATGATGATATCAAGATGGATACTTTCCGTTCAGGTGGAGCCGGCGGGCAGAATGTCAACAAGGTATCGACTGGCGTGCGGCTGACGCATATTCCGACGGGAATCGTGGTTCAGTCTACCGTTGACCGAACCCAGTATGGCAATCGTGACCGAGCTATGAAAATGCTTCAGGCCAAGCTCTACCAGCTTGAACAAGAGAAAAAAGCAGCAGAAGTAGACTCGCTCAAGGGAGATAAAAAAGAGATTTCTTGGGGAAGTCAGATTCGTTCTTATGTCTTCACCCCTTATACCATGGTCAAAGATCATCGAACCAGCTATGAAGTAGCTCAGGTAGATAAGGTCATGGACGGAGACTTAGACGGATTTATTGATGCCTATTTAAAATGGCGTCTCAACTAAAAAAATAAACTGAAGCTAGAAGTATGGAATGATTTAGATAGCTTTAGCATCTTATGAAAGGACTCTTTACAATACATGTCAATGATTGAAATGAGAGATGTTGTCAAAAAGTATGACAACGGGACCACTGCCTTACGCGGTGTGTCTGTGAAAATTGAACCGGGGGAGTTTGCCTATATCGTAGGCCCCTCAGGTGCAGGTAAATCAACTTTTATCAGACTGCTTTACCGTGAAGTGAAATTAAACAAAGGCAGTTTAAATGTGGCGGGCTTTAACTTAGCTAAGATAAAAAAACGGGATGTGCCAATGCTGCGCCGTCAGGTTGGGGTTGTATTCCAGGATTATAAACTGCTTCCTAAGAAGACGGTTTATGAAAATATTGCTTACGCGATGGAAGTTATCGGTGAGCGTCGCCGCAATATTAAAAAGCGGGTTATGGAAGTCTTGGATCTGGTAGGTCTCAAGCACAAGGTTCGTTCTTTTCCAAATGAGCTTTCAGGTGGGGAGCAGCAACGGATTGCCATTGCACGGGCCATTGTCAATAATCCTAAGGTGCTGATTGCTGATGAGCCGACAGGTAACTTGGATCCAGATAATTCATGGGAAATCATGAATTTGTTGGAGCGCATCAACCTGCAAGGGACAACAGTTCTAATGGCGACCCACAATAGCCAGATTGTAAATACTCTGCGTCACCGCGTAATTGCCATCGAAAATGGTCGTGTGGTGCGTGATGAGGCGGAAGGAGAATACGGATACGATGATTAGAAGATTTTTTCGTCACCTGCTAGAATCGCTGAAAAGTCTCAAGAGAAATGGTTGGATGACAGTAGCAGCTGTGAGTTCAGTTATGATTACTCTCAGTTTGGTTGCTATCTTTGCTTCTGTTATCTTAAATACAGCAAAATTAGCATCTGACATTTCAAATAATGTTCGGGTCGTTGTGTATATGCGCAAGGATATTGCAGATAACAGTGAAACGATTGTAAAAGAAGGTCAGACAGTTCAAAATGAAGATTATCATAAGATTTATGATGCTCTGACTGCTATGGATCATGTCTCAAAGGTCACTTTTTCAAGCAAAGAAGAGCAGTATGAGAAGCTGACAGAGACGATGGGAAGTGAATGGAAGGTCTTTGAAGGAGACTCTAATCCACTTTACGATGCTTACATTGTTGATACGACAGAGCACCAATATGTAGAATCCGTTTCTGCAGCAGCTAAAAAAATTGAAGGAGTGTCTGAGGTTCAGGATGGTGGAGCAAATACAAAGAGACTCTTTGCTCTATCTGACTTCATTCGAATTTGGGGTCTGATAGGAGCAGGTCTGCTTATCTTTATTGCCGTCTTCTTGATTTCAAATACTATTCGGATTACTATTATTTCACGGAGTCGTGAGATTCAGATTATGCGCTTGGTAGGAGCGAAAAATGGTTATATCCGTGGCCCATTCCTTTTTGAAGGAGCCTGGATTGGTTTGTTAGGCTCAATCGTTCCAGCAGCCCTAGTCTATTTTGTTTATAATATGGCCTTTCAGTCCATGAATAAAAGTTTGGTTGCTCAAAACTTATCTATGATTGAACCAGATTGGTTTGTTCCGGCTATGATTGCTTCTTTATCAGTATTGGGAGTCTTGATTGGTGCACTTGGATCAGCCATCTCAATGAGACGCTTCTTGAAGATTTAACTATTAAAACAGCTCACAAGGCTGTTTTTTTATGACCTGAAATAAAAACGAGGCAGGAATCATTCCTGCCCCACTATTGATTTATTAGAAAAATGGATTAAAAGTCTTTTCGTGGCCAATCGTTGTATCATTGCCATGCCCAGGATAGACACGATAATCTTTAGGTAAGACAAATAATTCTTTCCTGATACCAGTGAGTAGCTGCTCCAGATTGCCAGTCGGTAGATCTGTACGGCCGATGGTTTCACGGAAGAGAGCATCACCAGTCAGAACCACCTGATCTTCTGGGAAAATAATGGAAACTCCGCCGATAGAATGACCAGGTGTCTGCACAGCATAGAAATGGAAGTCGTCCAGCTGGTAGTCGTGGTGATAGGTGAAAAAGTGTTCAGCTGGTCTGAGAATGATGTCTTCCAAATCTGCATGACGGTCAAGCCCAGATAGATTGTCTGTAGGAGTATAGAGCCAGCTTGCTTCGCTCTCAGCTACATAGACGGGTGGATTGGCAAAGTTATCTCGGACTTTATCCAGACTCATAATGTGATCGTAATGCGTATGAGTCAGAAAAATAGCTGTGATGGGCTTAGCGATTTCTTCTAGCTTGCGTTGGATTTTCTGCCAGTCGCTGCCTGGGTCAACCACGATAACATGACGGTCATTTTCAAGGAGATAAGTGTTTTCAAAGGCGATGAGATTGACAATTTTGTGAACTTTCATGGGGCTTCCTTTGCGTATGTTTTCTTACTAATGAGTGTAACAGAAAAGCGGAAATTTTGCACAAAATTTATTTTGTGGCTCAGCTTATTTTCAGATGTCTCAGGCTGGCATTTGTGATATAATCATAGCAGTATGACACAATCGAACTATAAATATGCTGTCATCGACTTGGAGGCTACAAGTGCGAGCAGCAATGCAAAAATTATTCAAATCGGCATTGTCATCATTGAAAACGGGGTGATTTGCCAAACATATGAAACAGATGTGAATCCGCATGAGGACTTGGATGAGCATATTAAACAGCTGACGGGACTGGATGATCAGCGCTTGCGCCAAGCTCCGGATTTTTCACAGGTTGCCCGTGAGGTTTATGAACTGATTGAGGACGCGATTTTTGTCGCTCATAATGTCAAGTTTGATGCCAATTTATTGGCAGAAGCTCTCTTTTTGGAAGGCTTTGACCTGCTGACTCCAAGAGTGGACACGGTTGAACTAGCTCAGGTTTTCTATCCGACTTTTGATAAATACGCCTTAGGAAATCTATGCGAGCTTCTGGAGATTCCTCTGGAAAATGCTCACACAGCTTTGGCAGATGCTCAGGCGACAGCTCAGCTATTTCTAAAAATCCAGGAAAAGATGGCAGGACTGCCAAAAACTTTGCTGGAGAAAGTGCTGGGATTTTCCGATAGTCTCATCTATGAGTCGCGGCTAGCGATCGAAGAGATTTTTCAGTCGATGCCAGACTATTCTGGTCAGGCTTTGCAGGAGACGCACGGTATCTTTTTAAAAAAGCCGAGAAGCTTGCAGGCGGAAAAGAAACTTTCGCAAGACTTTCTGACCAACCTTTATCTGTTGGGGCTGGACGAGCGCCCCGACCAGCTGACATTTGCGCAGTATGTGACTGAGGCGCTTAGTCAGACTGCGGCTAGCTTTTTGGAGGCCCAGACAGGGCTTGGCAAGACCTTTGGCTATTTGTTGCCTATTTTGGCTCATAATCGGGAAAGAGTCTTGGTAACTGTTCCGACGAAGATTTTACAGGACCAGCTGATGCAAAAGGAAGGCCGACTCTTAGAAGAAGTTTTTCATATTTCTTTTCATAATCTCAAAAGTCCAGAAAATTATCTGAAATTAGATCATTTTTATCAAAGTCTATCGGTCTTGGACGATAATCGACTTATTAATCGTTGCAAAATGCAGCTTTTGGTTTGGCTGACAGAGACCGAGACGGGTGATTTAAATGAAATCGGCCAGGCTTATCGTTTCGAATCTTACTTAAGCCAGATACGCCATGATGGGAAATTAAGTAAGCATTCGCTCTTTTATGAAGAGGATTTTTGGCGACTGGGACAGGTCAAGGCAGCTAGCAGTCGTGTCGTGATTACCAATCATGCTTATCTTTTAACGCGCTTAGAAGATGACCAATCTTTGCTGGACAATCGGATGCTGGTGGTGGACGAGGCCCAGAAAATGTTTTTTGCTTTGGAAAGTTTCTCGCAGACCAGTATCAATTTGACCAAGCAAGTGCAAAATATCAGCCAAGCCCTGCAGACAGAAGAACGGATTTTACAAGAACGTCTCTTGCAAAGCATCCAATTTGAGCTAGCCGATGCTGCTGAAAAGCATCGGGGCAAGACCAGTGAATTGGATTCCAAGAAGATAGCCAAGCTACGTCAGGATGTGTCTGAGCTGGATGAGAACTTGCTGCCAGAGCTCAGGGAATTGTTTTCAACCAAGTACCAATACTACTGGCTGACGGAAGAACAATTTGCAGATCATCGGGTGACAAGGCTTCATGCTGGGCGCTCAGAACTCATGAGATTTAAGGATTTCCTACCTGATACCGTCAAGGTGATCTTGGTTTCCTCTACTTTAGAGATTAGTTCCAAGGTGAATTTGCCTCAATTACTAGGTTTTGAGGATTATCATTTTTATAAACTTGCTTATCAAAAGAAGCCCTTGCAGAAACTTTTCTTAGATATGGATTTTCCAGATGTGGTAGATTTATCAACGCAGGAATACGCTGAGAGGATTGTTGCAAGCTTGGAGAGCTTGGCTCCACTGAATTTGCCGATGGTGGTTCTCTTTACCTCCAAAGATTTATTGCTGGCCACTTCAGACCAGCTGACCTTGCCGCATTTGGCCCAGTATAAGAATGGCGAGCCAGCCAATATCAAGCGTCGTTTTGACAAAGGAGAGGCGCCCATCTTGTTAGGAGCAAGCAGTTTCTGGGAAGGAGCGGATTTTGCTCAGCAAGAGCAAATCATTCAGCTCATCACGCGGATTCCTTTTGATAATCCCAAAGATTTCTTTGTTCAAAAAATCAATCATCATTTGAAAGCAGAAGGGAAAAATCCTTTTTACGACTATCAATTGCCGTCAGCTATTTTACGATTGAAGCAGGCCATGGGTCGTACTCGTCGCAATGAACACCAGAAGTCGGCTATCATTCTTTTGGACAAGCGTATTTCAACCAAGCGCTACGGTCGGCAAATCCAGCAAAATCTGAACCAGCTGGCGTCTTTAGAAATGCTTTCACAGCTGGATATTTTAAAGGAATTAAAAGAATTTTTCGACTAGAACTTCTTGAAAACAGTCAATTTTATCTGGCTGTTTTTCTAAATGTTTTCATATTTTGTCGGCTAGCTATGCCAAAAATCTGTTATAATGATAAGAATAGGAAGAAGGTTATAACATGAAAAAATATGTACCAGGGATTGTTTTATCGTTTGGGATGGCAGCTGTTTCCATTATATTAGGGAATTGGTTTCCGCTGATTGGTTCCAGTGTTTTTGCGATTGTGCTAGGAATTTTACTTAGTAATTTCCTGAAAATTCCGGATTCTTTTCAGCCGGGCCTGACCTATTCAGGAAAGAAGCTGCTTCAATATTCTATTATCTTTTTAGGTTTTTCCATGTCAATTGGCAATGTTTCTGCAACGGGCTTGTCCTCTCTGAAGATTAGTATTTTAACCATTTTGATTGCTTTTTTCGCAGCATATGCCGCTGGAAAATTTTTCAAGATGAGGCGGGTTTTAACCGTTTTGATTGGTTTTGGAACAGCTATCTGCGGTGGTTCTGCTATTGCAGCAGCTTCGCCCATTCTAGAAGCAGAGGAAGAGGAAATCGCTCTGTCTATTTCAACGATTTTCTTCTTCAATATTTTAGCTGTTTTCATCTTTCCTTTTCTGGGCCATCTTATGCAGATGTCCGATGGTTATTTTGGGACTTGGGCAGGAACGGCCATCAATGATACTTCGTCAGTCGTTGCGGCAGGTTATACCTATAGCCAGACAGCGGGTGATTTGGCAACCATTGTCAAACTAAGCCGGGCTTTGATGATTGTACCCGCCTGCCTTATCTTTGCGGGTTATCGATATGTCCGAGGTAAGCAGTCAGCGCAAAAAGTGGACTTGAAGAAGATTTTTCCTTGGTTTATTTTGTGGTTTGTTTTAGCTTCTGTAGTGAGCAGTTTGGGAATTTTCCCGTCAGAGCTAGTTCCTTACACAAAACTCTTGTCTCAATGGCTGATGGCCATGGCTTTAGCTGGGATTGGAGCTAAGGTCTCTTTTAAACAATTTAAGGAAGCTGGAGCTGGGCCTTTATTAGCCGGAGCTTTTGCTTGGTTCTGCGTCGCTGTTTCCAGCTTAATCATCCAATATTTTTTGTAAGAAAGGAGAATTATGCTTTCACAAAAAAGAACATTTGAGTCACGAATTGACTATAGCCTGCTTTTACCAGTTTTGCTTCTGCTTTCGATTGGTGTAACGGCTATTTATATAGCAGTTAGCCATGATTATCCAAAAGAAGTTGGAACGATTGTAGGTCAGCAAATCGCCTGGATTTTCCTTGGTTTCTTGATTAGTTTCATCATCATGTTTTTTAATACGAAATTTCTCTGGCTGATTACACCTTATTTGTATGTTTTTGGTTTGGGGCTGATGATTCTACCGCTGATTTTTTACAGTGACAGCTTAGTTGCCTCCACAGGTGCGAAAAATTGGGTAGCTATCCACGGTGTCAGTCTCTTTCAGCCGTCTGAGTTTATGAAAATCTCGTATATTTTAATGCTGTCGAGGGTTGTAGTGAATTTTATGCAGCAGCATAAGAAGGAAAAGCGAACCATAAGGTTAGATTTTCTATTGATTTTTAAATTAGGGCTTTATACCTTGCCTGTATTATTTCTTTTGACCTTACAGAGTGATTTGGGGACAGCGCTAGTCTTTGCTGCTATTTACTGCGGCATTGTTCTTTTGTCTGGTGTCTCGTGGAAGATTATCCTGCCGATTTTCTTGTCTGCGACTCTTCTCTTTACTGCTTTCATGTTTATTTTTATTTCCGCTGGGGGGCGTGCTTTTCTGCATAATCTAGGGATGCCGACTTATCAGATTAATCGTATCTTAGCTTGGCTCCACCCCTTTGAATATGCTCAGACGACGACTTATCAGCAGGCACAGGGACAGATTGCCATTGGCAGCGGTGGCTTGATAGGTCAAGGGTTCAATGTTTCCAATCTTCTTGTTCCTGTCCGTGAAAGTGATATGATTTTCACAGTGATTGCGGAAGATTTTGGTTTTCTTGGCTCTACCTTGGTAATTGTGATTTATCTAGTTCTGATTTACCGTATGCTCAAGATTACCATCAAATCTAACAATCAGTTTTATACCTATATCTCAACTGGTCTGATTATGATGCTGCTCTTTCATATTTTTGAAAATATTGGAGCTGTGACAGGCATCCTACCGCTGACGGGGATTCCGCTCCCTTTTATCTCTCAGGGAGGCTCCTCTATCATTAGCAATCTTATCGGAGTTGGTCTATTGCTTTCGGTCTCTTATCAAAATAGTCTAGCAGAGGAGAAGCGAGAGGGAACGCCCTCTATCCGTAAAAAAGTTGTCCTTAGAAAAATAAAATAAGAAGTGGGTACATTCGTATCCTAGAAAGGTGTTTCATATGAAAAAAGCAGCTCTTATGTTAGCCAATGGCTTTGAGGAAATAGAAGCGCTCACCGTTGTTGATGTATTGCGTCGAGCAGGCTTCGTCTGTGATATGATTGGTTTTGAGGAGACTGTGGCTGGCTCTCACCAGATTACTGTCCAAGCTGATCAAGTCTGGAATGGGAATTTATCTGGTTATGATATGGTCGTTCTGCCAGGCGGGATGCCAGGGTCGACAAATCTACGCGGTGACAATCGTCTGATGAACGTTTTAAAGGAATTTCAAGCAGAAGACAAATTTGTCGCGGCTATCTGTGCGGCCCCCATTGCCCTTGATCGAGCAGGTCTGTTAAATGATAAAAATTTCACTTGCTACGATGGGGTGGAAGAAGCAATTGAAAATGGTTGCTATCTTAAGCAGACCGTTGTCGTAGACGGAAAGCTAATCACCAGCCGCGGGCCATCAACGGCCTTGCCTTTTGCCTATGAGTTGGTTCGCCAGCTAGGAGGAGATGCAGATCAATTGGCAACAGGAATGCTTTTCAAAGATGTTTTTGGAAATTAAGACAATTCACTCGATTTTCGGGTGAATTTTTTCTATCTGACTTGGTGAAAAATGCTTGAAAATATGCTTTTCTGTCAGAGATAATACCCCCTTTTTTGTGAAGAATATGGTATAATAAAGGGTATGAATTATCAAGATTACATCTGGGATTTAGGTGGGACTCTCTTGGATAATTATGAAACTTCGACCGCAGCTTTTGTCCATACATTGCAAGATTTTGGTCTGCAGGCGAGTCATGATGAAGTTTATAAGGCTCTCAAGGTCTCTACCGATTATGCAGTCCGCCAATTTTCCCCTACAAACAAGGATTTCTTAAAGACTTATAAAGCTAATGAGGCCAAAGAATTGGAGCAGCCGATTTTATTTGATGGTGCTTCAGAATTATTGGCCCAGATTATCCAGCAAGGTGGCAGAAATTTTTTGATTTCCCACCGGGATGATCAGGTTTTAGAAATTTTGAAAAAGACGCAAATCAGTGCTTATTTTACGGAAGTAGTGACAGCTAGTAATGGCTTTAAACGAAAACCCGATCCTGAGTCCATGCTGTATTTAAAAGACAAGTATCAGATTCAGTCTGGACTGGTTATCGGGGATCGGCCGATTGATATCGAAGCTGGACAAGCCGCAGGATTTGCAACCTATCTCTTTGATGATATGAAAAATCTTGAAAAATTTGTAGATATTGAACTAGAAAAGGAATAATATGACAGAAGAAAAGCAACAAGACATGCAAGTGCAAGAATATGATGCCAGTCAGATTCAGGTCCTAGAAGGCTTAGAAGCCGTTCGGATGCGCCCAGGTATGTATATTGGTTCGACCTCTAAAGAAGGTCTGCATCACTTAGTATGGGAAATTGTCGACAACTCGATTGATGAGGCCTTAGCTGGCTTCGCCACACATATTCAAGTCTTTATTGAAAAAGATAATTCGATTACGGTGGTTGATGATGGCCGTGGAATCCCAGTGGATATTCAGGAAAAAACAGGCCGGCCGGCCGTGGAAACTGTCTTTACTGTCCTTCATGCCGGAGGAAAATTCGGCGGTGGCGGATACAAGGTCTCAGGAGGTCTGCACGGAGTTGGGTCTTCCGTTGTAAATGCCCTGTCTACTCAGCTGGATGTCCGCGTTTATAAGAACGGCCAGATTCATTACCAAGAATATAGTCGCGGTCAAGTAGTCGCTGATTTAGAGATCATCGGTGAGACAGATCGTACAGGTACGACAGTTCACTTTATACCAGATCCAGAGATTTTCACTGAAACGGTAGAATTTGACTTTGAAAAGCTCAATAAGCGGGTGCAGGAACTGGCCTTCCTCAATCGTGGTCTCAGAATTTCCATTACAGACAAACGAGAAGGACTGGAACAAAGCAAGGATTATCACTATGAAGGCGGAATCTCTAGTTACGTTCAGTACATCAATGAAAACAAAGATGTTATCTTTGAAACGCCGATTTATACAGATGGGGAAATGGACGACATTACCGTTGAAGTAGCTATGCAGTATACGACTGGCTATCACGAAACAGTGATGAGCTTTGCCAATAACATCCACACCCACGAGGGCGGAACGCATGAGCAGGGTTTCCGAACAGCTCTGACGCGGGTTATCAATGACTACGCCAAGAAAAACAAACTTCTCAAGGAAAACGAAGATAATCTGACGGGTGAAGATGTCCGTGAAGGATTGACAGCTGTTATTTCTGTTAAACATCCGAATCCGCAGTTTGAAGGGCAAACCAAGACCAAGCTGGGCAATAGCGAAGTGGTCAAGATTACCAATCGTCTCTTTAGCGAAGCTTTCTCAGATTTCCTTTTGGAAAATCCTGCGGTGGCTCGAAAAATCGTAGAAAAGGGAATTTTGGCTTCCAAGGCCAGAATTGCTGCCAAGCGAGCTCGGGAAGTAACCCGCAAGAAGTCTGGCTTGGAAATTTCCAATTTGCCAGGTAAATTGGCCGATTGCTCGTCCAATAATCCACAGGAAACAGAACTCTTCATCGTGGAGGGAGACTCAGCAGGTGGTTCAGCTAAGTCTGGCCGTAACCGTGAATTTCAGGCTATTTTGCCAATTCGAGGGAAGATCCTCAACGTTGAAAAAGCCAGCATGGATAAGATTTTAGCCAATGAAGAAATCCGCAGTCTCTTTACTGCTATGGGAACAGGCTTCGGAGCTGACTTTGATGTTAGCAAGGCTCGCTACCAAAAATTAGTCATCATGACCGATGCTGATGTGGATGGAGCCCATATCCGGACCCTGCTCTTAACTTTGATTTACCGCTATATGAAGCCGGTTCTGGAAGCAGGCTATGTCTATATCGCTCAGCCACCAATCTATGGTGTCAAGGTCGGAAGTGATGTCAAAGAATACATCCAGCCTGGGGTGAACCAAGAAGAAGAATTGCAAGCAGCTCTGGCCCGTTACAGCGAAGGACGCTCAAAGCCAACTATCCAGCGTTACAAAGGTCTGGGAGAAATGGATGACCATCAGCTGTGGGAAACGACCATGAACCCTGAACATCGCTTGATGGCGCGGGTTTCTGTCGATGATGCAGCAGAAGCAGATAAGATTTTTGATATGTTGATGGGTGACCGTGTTGAACCTCGTCGTGAATTTATCGAAGAAAATGCTGTATATAGCACGCTTGATGTCTAAAAAAATCAGAAAAACTAACAATTATGAATAAAATTATGATATAATCAATATGTTTGTTTTAAAGTAACAAAATGAAGGAGTTTTATATGTCTAATGGACTAATTATTCTCATTATTGTAGTAGCTGTGCTTTTGATTTTAGGCTATGTAACAGCAGTATTGATGAGAAAACGAAATGAAGCTTTACTTCAAAAATTGGAAGAAAGAAAAGAGAAACTCTATAATCTTCCAGTAAATGATGAAGTTGAAGCAGTAAAAAATATGCATTTGATTGGGCAAAGTCAGGTAGCTTTCCGCGAATGGAACCAAAAATGGGTTGATTTATCCTTAAACTCATTTGCTGATATTGAAAATAATCTTTTTGAAGCGGAAGGCTACAATAATTCATTCCGCTTTATGAAGGCCAAACATGCAATTGGCAATATTGAAAGTCAGATTGATTTAATTGACGATGATATCAAGGAAATTCGACAAGCCCTAGAAGAATTAGGCAAGCAAGAATCAAAAAACAGCGGCCGAGTACTTCATGCTTTAGATTTGTTTGAAAAATTGCAGGTTACAGTTGCCGAAGATGCAGAGGCTTATGGCCAGTCTCTTCCAGAAATTGAAAAACAATTAGCAAAAATCGAATCTGAATTTTCACAATTTGTCACTCTCAACTCATCAGGGGACCCAGTAGAAGCAGCAGAAATCCTAGATAAGACCGAAGATCATATCCTTGCCTTGACACATATTGTTGAGAGAATTCCAGCTATTGTGAAAGAATTAACGGAGACCTTGCCAGATCAATTAGAAGATTTGGAATCAGGTTACCGCAAGTTGTTGGATTCAGGTTATCACTTCATTGAAACGGATCTTGAATCTCGCTTTCAACAGTTGCATGCGGCTTTAAAACGCAACGAAGCCAATGTATCATCTCTGGAGTTAGATAACGCTCAGTATGAAAACGAACAGGCACAAGAGGAAATTTCAGCCCTCTACTCAATCTTCACTCAAGAAATTGAAGCGCATAAAGTCGTGGAAAAGCTGGTAAAAAATCTTCCAAGCTATCTTGCCCATACAAAAGAAAATAATCAGCAGCTTCAAAAAGAAATTGAGCGCCTTTCTCGGTCTTTCCTCTTATCGGAAGCAGAAATTTCCCATATCAAAGACCTTCAAGGAGAGTTGTTAGCTCAAGAAGAGGTTGTTCTCGGAGCTGTAGAAGATTCTTCAGAAACCCAGCAAGCCTATTCACTTGTTCGTGAAGAGTTAGAGAGTATTCAAGAGCGTCTGAAAGAAATTGAAGACGAACAGATTGAGCTTGGAGAGGAGCTTGCTGAGATCGAAAAAGATGATGCCAATGCTCGTCAGAAGGTAAATATTTATGCCAATAAATTACACACTATCAAGCGATTTATGGAAAAACGGAATTTACCAGGCATTCCACAATCTTTTCTTGAAATCTTCTTTTCAACAAGTAACAACATTGAAGAACTTGTAAGAGAGCTTGACGAAAAACGTGTAAATATTGAATCAGTCAACCGTTGGCTGGAAATTCTGACCAATGATATATATGAGTTGGAGTCTGAGACTTATCAAATTGTTCAAAACTCAACTTTGACAGAGCAGCTGCTGCAATATTCCAACCGTTATCGCTCATTTGATGATAATGTTCAAGCAGCTTTCAACGAATCTCTCTATGTTTTTGAACATGAATTTGATTATGCAAAATCTCTAGATATCATTTCAAAGGCCTTGGATCTTGTTGAACCAGGTGTTTCAGACCGTTTTGCTACCTCATACGAAAAAACACGTGAAAATATTCGCTTCTAAGAAAGTTCCTTCGGGAACTTTTTTCTTTGCAATCTTGCTTGTTTTGTCGGTAAAAATCCTGTATAATACAAAAAATTACAGAAAATATGAGGTAAGAAAATGAGTCAGGTCAAAGGTCTATTGGTAATGGATGTAGACAGCACTCTCATCATGGAAGAGGGCATTGATTTGCTGGGAGAAGAAGCAGGAGTGGGGCAGCAAGTGGCTGTTATCACAGAGCGAGCCATGCGCGGGGAATTGGATTTCGAGGCAGCCTTGCGGGAAAGAGTTTCACTCTTGGAAGGCCTCCCAGAAACCATCTTTTCTCAACTAGCTGAGAAAATTCATTTCACGCCCGGTGCTAAAAAATTAGTTGATGAGCTGCATGCGCGTTACTACAAGATTGGCTTGGTTTCAGGTGGTTTTCATGAAACGGTGGATAGGCTGGCTGAGCAGCTAGGGATTGACTATGTAAAAGCTAATCGCTTGGAAAGTAAAAATGGTTTCCTGACCGGTCATGTTTTGGGAGAGATTGTTAGTAAAGATACTAAAGTTCAGATGCTGAAAGAATGGGCTCAAGATAATAATTTGGAATTAAATCAAACCATTGCGATGGGGGATGGCGCCAATGATTTGCCTATGATTCAAACGGCAGGCATTGGAATTGCTTTTAATGCCAAGCCAATTGTAAGAGAGCAAGCACCTTATCAAATCAATGTTTACGATCTCTACCAAGTGATTGACATTTTGGATGCTAAGAAAAAATAGGAGGCGCTATGCATATCTTGTTAGCACCGGATTCTTTTAAGGAAAGTTTGTCTGCTGTTCAGGTAGCAGAAGCCTTGAAAGAAGGCTTTTCGCAGGCCCTGACAGAGGCGACTTTTGACTTACTACCTATCGGAGATGGCGGAGAGGGAACCATGGCTGCGCTGATTGCCGCCATGGACCTAAGAGAGTTTCGGCATTGTGTGACCGGACCTTTCGGCCAACCGGTAGAAATGAAATATGCTAGACAAGGTCAGCTAGCCCTTTTTGAGATGGCAGATTTAGTGGGACTTGCTTTAATTCCCAAAGGAAAACGCAATCCTTTAGGCTTAGAAACCAGAGGTCTGGGGGAGCTGATTCTTCATTTGGCTGAAAATGGAGTCAGGAAGATGCTGGTCGGTGTTGGAGGCTCGGCCACGAATGATGGGGGTCTTGGTATGGCAGCTGGTTTGGGTTATGAATTTTTTGATGAAAACAATCATCAGCTCCGACCAGTTGGTTCTTCTCTAGGGAGAGTTGCTCGGATTTCTGGAGAACATGTTCCAACTTACTTGGATGATATAGAAATCGAAGTTTTGACAGATGTTTCCAATCCTTTATGTGGTCAGCAAGGAGCGACTCATATCTTTGGACGGCAAAAAGGCCTGTCTGAATGGCTTCTTTCATCTGTCGATCAGGAAATGAGGAAGTTCTATGAACTGGCCAATCCACAGATTTTTACCCAAGCTGGTGCTGGTGCAGGAGGTGGTATGGCAGCAGGGCTGGTCACATTTGCCAATGGAAAAGTCGCTTCTGGAATTGATACCTGTCTGGATTTGCTAGATTTTGACCGCAGAGTTAGAGAAGCGGATTTAGTTGTTGTTGGTGAGGGCCGCATGGATAAGCAGTCTTTGGCAGGAAAGGCTCCAGTTGGGGTAGCAAGGCGGACGCCAAAAGAGATTCCTGTTCTTGCTATTTGCGGTAGCTTAGCAGATGATTTGCCCCCATTTCCTAGTGAAAATATCCAAGCAGCTTTTCCAATTATCTCGCAAGTGGCGGATTTGGATACAACTTTAGGTCGAGCGAGGGAAAATCTAGTTCGTACTGCTCGCAATATTGGCAACCTATTAGCTATCAAAAAAAGCGGAATTTAATCCGCTTTTTTCAGTAAGTATTCGATTTCTTTGACAATTAAGCCGTTTGCAAATTCAAATATATCGCAGGATAGGTCACCGCAATCATTGAGCAAAATTGTTAGAATCCGACTTTGCTCGGAATTGGTGTGATAGTGTTGGCAGCTAAACTGGGCGGAACTGTCCTGATAAGCTTTCTTTATCCTGTGGAGGTAGAGTTCTTTTCCCTGGATGATTTCTGGGGAGTCTCCATGTAGCTCCCAGACGACATGCTCGTCTAAAAAAGTTTGATAAATATCCCAGTCACGCTGATTTTCTGACTCAAAAAAGGCAAATAATTTTTCTAAATTTGTCATCTATTTAAATATTTTTTTCCAAAAGGAAGTCTTTTTGTTTGCAGATTTTTTATTTTTTATTGGGTGGAGCACATCAGTAAACTGTTTATTCAAATCTTTTTCTTCAACATCAACAGGATAATTGCTGTGGATGACCAATCCAAAAGGCGAGGATTGGCAAAAGGCAGAGACGATGGTTGCCTCACAACTCAGCTCTTTAGCTGTCTTGAGATAAAAGACTTGGTAGCTGGATTCGACTTCAGGAGAGATTTTAACTGTGACGGGCTGGTAGCTTTCCGTTATGTTAGCTACTATCTCTTTAAAATGCTGCTTCATAATAGAAGAGTTTGCATCCGAAATAGAGCAGTAGCCTATCACTCGCTCTTCAAAAGTTTCCAGAAATTTACGCTGTTCATCAGGATTGAACTTAGCATTCCCTTGAGATTTTTCCATGATAATTTTATTAAAGTCTGCCATATCTTTAGTATAGCATAAATAAATTGATTTCTTCTGTTAAAACACATAAATACTCCAAAACAAACAATATAATCGATTGCAAGTTAAAAATTGTGATTTTTCAAGCAAAGATACTATTTTTCCTTGAAAAAAAAGCGTTTTTACGGTATTATAGACTAGTAAATAATTTTAAATAATAAGGAGAGTCAGAAATGTCAATTATTACTGATGTTTACGCTCGCGAAGTCCTCGACTCACGCGGAAACCCAACACTTGAAGTAGAAGTTTATACTGAATCAGGTGCTTTCGGACGTGGTATGGTTCCTTCAGGAGCTTCTACAGGTGAACACGAAGCAGTAGAACTTCGTGATGGCGACAAATCTCGTTACGGTGGTCTTGGTACACAAAAAGCAGTTGACAACGTGAACAACGTTATCGCTGAAGCTATCATTGGTTACGACGTACGTGATCAACAAGCTATCGACCGTGCAATGATCGCTCTTGACGGTACTCCAAACAAAGGTAAATTGGGTGCGAACGCAATCCTTGGTGTGTCTATCGCTGTAGCTCGTGCTGCTGCTGACTACCTTGAAGTTCCACTTTACAGCTACCTTGGTGGTTTCAACACTAAAGTTCTTCCAACTCCAATGATGAACATCATCAACGGTGGTTCTCACTCAGACGCTCCAATTGCTTTCCAAGAATTTATGATCGTACCTGCTGGTGCACCAACATTCAAAGAAGCTCTTCGTTGGGGTGCTGAAATCTTCCACGCTCTTAAGAAAATCCTTAAAGGCCGTGGTCTTGAAACAGCTGTAGGTGACGAAGGTGGATTCGCTCCTCGTTTCGAAGGAACTGAAGATGGAGTTGAAACTATCCTTGCTGCTATCGAAGCTGCTGGTTATGTTCCAGGTAAAGACGTATTTATCGGATTTGACTGTGCATCATCAGAATTCTACGATAAAGAACGTAAAGTTTACGACTACACTAAATTTGAAGGTGAAGGAGCTGCTGTACGTACTGCTGCAGAACAAATCGATTACCTTGAAGAATTAGTTAACAAATATCCAATCATCACTATCGAAGATGGTATGGATGAAAATGACTGGGACGGTTGGAAAGCTCTTACTGAACGTCTTGGCGGCAAAGTTCAATTGGTTGGTGACGACTTCTTCGTAACAAACACTTCTTACCTTGAAAAAGGTATTGCTGAAGGTGCTGCTAACTCAATCCTTATCAAAGTTAACCAAATCGGTACTCTTACTGAAACATTCGACGCTATTGAAATGGCGAAAGAAGCTGGTTACACTGCTGTTGTATCACACCGTTCAGGTGAAACTGAAGATTCAACAATCGCTGACATCGCAGTTGCAACTAACGCTGGACAAATCAAGACTGGTTCACTTTCACGTACAGACCGTATCGCTAAATACAACCAATTGCTTCGCATCGAAGATCAACTTGGTGAAGTAGCTGAATACCGTGGACTGAAATCATTCTACAACTTGAAAAAATAATCTCTTTATGGGGTTAGGGGCTGTAAAGCCTTGATATTAAGCACTTTGGGGCGCTTTCCCAAGGTGCTTTTAGTTTTCTATCATTTGTTGAAATTTGGAGATGGGCTGGGGTATACTTCTTGGTAAGGTGTTTGTTTTATGTTTCAGAGTGTATCTTCAACAATGAAACGGAATATTTACGTTCACTACTTTTTTTATGCCTCTAATAATGGTATACTAGAAGGCAGATATTTTGTTTAGAAAAGGGTAATCAATGCAAAAAAAGACTATTTCCCAGCGCTTGGAGCGAGTAGCTGCTTTCGTGCCGGATGGGGCAAAGGTGCTGGATGTTGGGAGTGATCACGCCTATCTGCCTATTTACCTGATTCAGCAGGGACGGATTGAGAAGGCTCTGGCCGGTGAAGTGGTAGAGGGGCCTTTTCAGTCTGCCCAGAAAAATGTAGCAGAGCATGGCTTGACGGAGCAGATTGAGGTTCGCTTGGCCAATGGTCTGGCGGCTTTTGATGCGGAGGATCAGATTGACACCATCGTTATCGCTGGCATGGGTGGTCGCTTGATTTCAGAGATTTTGGAAAATGGCAGAGCTAAGCTTGGGGCTATTGCCCGCTTGATTTTGCAGCCTAATAACCGCGAGGATGAGCTCCGCAGCTGGCTGGTATCTAACGGCTTTCGCTTGCTGGCTGAGGATATCTTAGAAGAAGCAGGTAAGTTTTACGAAATCCTA
>NZ_KQ968977.1:186957-189361 GCF_001578725.1 Streptococcus sp. DD04 | reverse complement strand
AAGAAGCAGGTAAGTTTTACGAAATCCTAGTGGCTGAAGCAGGCCAGCAAACTTTGACAGAGCAAGAAAAGCGCTTTGGACCTTTTCTGCTAGAGCAGAAATCGCCTGTTTTTCGGCTAAGATGGCAAAAAGAACTGAAGAAACTTGAAGGAGCTCTAGCCCACATCCCAGAAAAAAATGAGCTAGAACGCTCTGCTATGTCCCAAAAAATCGAAAGTATCAAGGAGGTGCTCCATGTTAGCAAGTGAAATTATCACTCGTTATGAAGCCTACTGCCCGCAAGAACTGTCCATGGAGGGTGACATTTCAGGCTTGCAAATCGGAACTTTGGACAAAGAAGTGGACAAGGTCCTAGTAGCGCTAGATATTCGCGAGCAGACGGTGGCGGAGGCTATTGAGCTAGGTGCTGGACTGATTATCGTTAAACATGCGCCTATCTTTCGCCCGCTCAAGGACCTAGTGGCAGATAAGGCGCAAAATCAAATCATTTTAGACCTCATCAAGCATGATATTGCTGTCTATGTCAGTCATACCAATATTGATGTCGTGGAGGACGGGCTCAATGACTGGTTCTGTCAGCTTCTGGAAATTGAGGAGACAAGTTTTCTTAGTCAGACAGGGCCAGAAAACGGTATTGGTCGCGTGGGGAAGATAGCTCCTCAGACCTTTGGGGACTTTGCGGCTAAGGTCAAGGAAACTTTTGGACTAGATAGTTTGCGTCTGGTCGCTTATGAAGAAGCAGATCTCGAATGCGTGATTGAGCGTGTGGCTATTTGTGGTGGCAGCGGTCAGTCCTTTTATCCAAAGGCTATTGCCAAGGGAGCGCAAGTCTACATAACTGGTGATATTTACTATCACACTGCTCAGGAAATGCTGACAGAAGGGCTTTTAGCACTGGATCCAGGACACCATATCGAGGTTCTTTTTACGGAAAAAATAAAAGAAAAATTTGATACTTGGAAGGTAGAAGAGGGCTGGGAGATTGAGATTCTGGCTAGTCAGGCTTCGACCAATCCTTTCCGACACATTTGAGAGGGAGCGATATGAAAAAAGTAGCAGTAATTGGAGCTGGGATTGTCGGCTCAACAGCCGCTTACTATCTGTCCAAATCCCCAGATATGGAAGTGACAGTATTTGATGTCGGCAAGGGGCAGGCAACCAAGGCAGCCGCTGGCATTATCAGTCCTTGGTTTTCCAAGCGTCGCAACAAGGCTTGGTACAGGATGGCGCGTTTGGGCGCTGATTTTTATCAGGATCTGATTACGGAACTGAAAGAGGCTGGTATCCAGACAGACTTTTACCAACAGACAGGTATTTATCTGCTGAAAAAGGATGAGAGCAAGCTGCAGGAGCTTTATGATTTGGCTGCTAATCGTAGAGAAGAGTCGCCTCTAATTGGGGAGGTGAGTCTTCTCAGTCGTCAGGAAGCCCAGGAGAAACTTCCAGACTTGCAAGGATTTGAGCGGCTTCTCTATGCTTCCGGTGGTGCCCGTGTGGAGGGAGCACTCTTGACGGAAACGCTTCTGAAAGCCAGCAAGGCAGAGCTGGTTGAGAAAAAGGTAAGCTTGACAGTAGAAGGAGAGCAACTTCTGGTGGATGGTTGTAACTTTGATTGTGTTGTCTTGGCTGTGGGAGCTTGGCTGGGAGAAATCTTGCAGCCGCTGGGCTATGAGACAGATGTTCGGCCGCAAAAGGGACAGCTACGTGATTTTAGGCTGGCTGAGCAGACAGATGACTACCCTGTTGTTATGCCTGAGGGCGAGCTGGATATCATTCCTTTTCTGGCAGGCAAGGTCAGCGTCGGTGCCAGCCATGAAAATGATCAGGGCTTTGATTTGACGGTAGATAGGACGGTTCTGAATCAGTTGCAGCAAGAAGCGGAAACTTATTTTCCAAGCTTGGCTACTGCAGGGATTTTAGGCGAGCGCGTGGGAACACGGGCTTATACCAGCGACTTTTCTCCTTTCTTTGGAGCTGTGCCAGACTTGCCACATGTCTACGCAGCTAGCGGACTAGGATCTTCTGGTCTGACAACTGGTCCGCTCATCGGACGCCAATTGGCACAGATGGCTCTAGGAGAAGCGGGGCTGCTGAATCCAGCTGACTATCCTATCGAGCGGTATGTGAAGAAGGTTTGATATGACAGAACATATTTTGAATTGGGTCAATATTTGTGTTAAAAAAGGTGATGAAATTTTACTGCTTAATCGCCAGCATGATAATTTTAAAGGGTGGATACAACCAGGCGGGAAGGTGGAGTTTCCAGAATCTTTTTTTGAAGCTGCAAGGCGTGAATTAAAAGAAGAAACGGGGCTGACTGCTCTAAACTTGGAATTGAAGGGGCTTTCAGGCTTCACTAATCCGAGTAAAAAAGAACGGTATGTGTATTACGATTTTCTTTGTA
>NZ_KQ968977.1:156792-186636 GCF_001578725.1 Streptococcus sp. DD04 | reverse complement strand
GAACGGTATGTGTATTACGATTTTCTTTGTACTGCCTTTGAGGGTCAAGTTAGGGGAAACGATCATGAAGGGGAGCCCAAATGGTGGAAGATTTCGGAACTTGACCAAATAGACATGCAGGCCGATATTCGTGAACGCTTGCCTCTTTACTGGCGGAAAGGCTCTTTTGAGCGAATTCATTATTGGGATGAGGAGGATCACTGTATCGGCGAGACCAAGACGATTTTGTATGATTGATTTTAGATGATAAGGAGAGGTTATGGACTGGTTACGATCGCAGCCTGTGGTTATGCAGGCATTCTTGGCTGGGCTGTTCACATGGGGTTGTACTATTGTGGGCTCGGCTATTGTATTTTTCTTTAAACAGGTCAGTCGCAAGCTGCCGGACATTATGATGGGCTTTGCGGCAGGCGTTATGATTGCGGCTTCCTTTTGGTCACTTCTGGCACCGTCGATTGAGTATGCGCAAAGTTCTTATGGCAAGCTATCCTGGTTGCCTGCGGTTTTTAGTAGGAGGTTTTTTCCTGCGGCTGATTGATGCTGTGGTGCCTCACTTGCACTTGAGCAAGGATATTTCGGAGGCAGAGAGTGTTCCTGAGCATAGCCGAAAGAAGCTGTCCAAGACGGCTCTACTCTTTTTAGCCATTACCATTCACAATTTTCCAGAAGGTTTGGCAGTCGGAGTAGCATTTGGTGCTTTGGCCGCCAATCCTAGTCCGGAAGCCTTTGTCGGCGCGATTGGTCTGGCTTTGGGAATCGGTCTGCAAAATGTTCCAGAAGGAGCGGCTCTATCCATTCCGATTCGGACGGATGGCAAGTCTCGGCTTAAAGCTTTTTACTGGGGGGCCATGTCGGCTATTGTAGAGCCTGTCGGAGCAGTGCTGGGAGCTGTCGCAGTCATGGCGCTATGACGGCTATTCTGCCCTATGCCTTATCCTTTGCGGCAGGAGCCATGATCTTCGTGGTGGTAGAGGAGTTGATACCGGATTCGCAGACCAATGGCAATACCGATGTGGCGACTTTAGGCCTCATGGTGGGCTTCGTCATCATGATGGTTCTAGATGTAGCTTTGGGCTGATTTGGGGCTGATGTTAGACCAGAATTGAATAGCAGAAGAAAGCGGAGATTCCGCTCTTTTTCTTTTGTTTAAGGGTAGTGAAAAGGATGACATCCGCTTTCAAAAATGGTAAAATAAGGAGAATACATTAAGAGAGGAAACTCATATGAAAGGTATTATTCTTGCAGGTGGTTCTGGTACACGTTTGTATCCATTGACCCGCGCTGCGTCAAAACAGCTCATGCCGGTTTATGACAAACCCATGATTTATTATCCGCTGTCAACTCTTATGCTGGCTGGTATCAAGGACATCTTGATTATATCCACTCCGACAGATTTGCCTCGTTTTGAGGATCTGCTGGGAGATGGATCTGAGTTTGGTATCAAGCTTTCTTATGCAGAGCAGCCAAGTCCGGACGGATTGGCACAAGCCTTTATCATTGGGGCTGATTTTATTGGAGATGACTGCGTGGCGCTGATTCTTGGGGATAATATTTACCATGGACCAGGTCTGAGTAAAATGCTCCAAAATGCTGCTGCTAAAGAAAAAGGAGCAACTGTCTTTGGCTACCATGTCAAGGATCCAGAACGCTTTGGTGTAGTAGAATTTGATGAAAATATGAATGCTATCTCCATCGAAGAAAAACCGGAACAGCCTCGCTCTAACTATGCAGTGACTGGACTCTATTTCTACGATAACGATGTTGTAGAAATTGCCAAGAACATCAAACCAAGTCCTCGCGGGGAGTTAGAAATCACTGATGTCAACAAGGCTTACTTGGAACGTGGTGATTTGTCTGTTGAGCTTATGGGACGTGGTTTTGCTTGGTTGGATACAGGAACTCACGAAAGTCTCTTAGAAGCGGCTCAATATATCGAAACAGTTCAGCGTATGCAGAACGTTCAGGTGGCAAATCTGGAAGAAATTGCCTATCGTATGGGCTATATCACTAAGGAGCAAGTGCATGAATTGGCACAGCCGTTGAAGAAGAATGAATACGGACAATACTTGCTCCGTTTGATTGGAGAAGCTTAAGAAGATGACAGAACAATTTTTTGATAAGGAATTAGCAGCGCGTGAGGTTCCCGGAATCCCTGGAATGTTAGAATTTGATATTCCTGTTCGCGGGGACAACCGAGGCTGGTTTAAAGAGAATTTCCAAAAGGAAAAAATGCTGCCACTAGGCTTCCCTGAAAGCTTCTTTGCAGAAGGGAAATTGCAAAATAATGTCAGCTTTTCTCGTAAAAATGTCCTGCGTGGCCTTCATGCTGAGCCTTGGGATAAGTATATCTCTGTTGCAGATGACGGTAAGGTGCTGGGTTCTTGGGTCGACTTGCGTGAGGGTGAGACCTTTGGTAATACTTACCAAACAGTAATCGATGCCAGCAAGGGTATTTTTGTACCACGGGGCGTAGCCAACGGCTTCCAAGTCCTTTCTGATACCGTTTCCTATAGCTATCTGGTAAATGACTACTGGGCTTTGGAACTCAAACCTAAGTATGCCTTTGTCAACTATGCAGACCCTGCTCTAGGCATCCAGTGGGAAAACCTAGAAGCAGCAGAAGTCTCAGAAGCAGACAAGAACCATCCGCTACTTAAGGATGTCAAACCTCTAAGAAAAGAAGATTTGTAAAAAAGAATTCTTTTCTGATGCATTAATTTATATTGAAATATATGATTTAGCTCAGCTCTTATCCGAGCGAAGCGAGTTGAAGAAATGATTGCCGCTGTGGTGTAAATCATGTAACAAACTAGACAATTTGTTACATGACAGGGGATTTTTGAGACATTAGGCTCAAAAATAAGCAATGAAACCGGAGGTTTGCTTGCGTCCCCACCACTTAAGGCAATTATAAAAAAGTTAAGGAATAAAAATGACTGAATACAAAAAAATTATCGTGACAGGTGGAGCTGGTTTTATCGGCTCTAACTTTGTCCACTATGTTTACAATAACTTTCCAGATGTCCATGTGACAGTGCTGGACAAGCTGACTTATGCGGGTAACCGTGCAAATATTGAGGAAATTTTAGGCGACCGAGTAGAGTTGGTTGTTGGAGATATTGCTGACGCGGCCTTGGTGGACAAGCTGGCAGCTGAAGCTGATGCGATTGTTCACTATGCGGCAGAAAGCCACAATGATAACTCGCTCAATGATCCGAGTCCATTCATTCATACCAACTTCATCGGAACTTACACACTTTTGGAAGCAGCTCGTAAATACGACATTCGTTTCCACCATGTGTCAACTGACGAAGTCTATGGCGACCTGCCTCTGCGTGAAGATTTACCAGGCCATGGAGAAGGCCCAGGCGAGAAGTTTACGGCTGAAACCAAGTACAATCCAAGCTCACCTTACTCATCAACTAAAGCAGCTTCAGACTTGATTGTTAAAGCTTGGGTACGCTCATTTGGCGTCAAAGCGACTATTTCTAACTGTTCAAACAACTATGGTCCTTACCAGCACATCGAGAAGTTCATCCCGCGCCAAATCACCAATATCTTGAGCGGTATCAAGCCAAAACTCTACGGTGAGGGCAAGAATGTCCGTGACTGGATTCATACTAATGACCATTCATCAGGTGTTTGGACTATTCTGACCAAGGGCCAAATCGGTGAAACTTACTTGATTGGTGCAGACGGTGAGAAGAATAATAAGGAAGTGCTGGAACTTATTCTCAAGGAAATGGGACAGCCAGCTGACGCTTATGACCATGTGACAGATCGTGCGGGTCATGACCTTCGCTATGCAATTGATGCCAGCAAGCTCCGCGATGAGCTAGGATGGAAGCCCGAGTTTACCAACTTTGAAGCGGGTCTCAAAGAGACGATCAAGTGGTACACGGACAATCAAGACTGGTGGAAATCAGAAAAAGAAGCAGTTGAAGCCAACTACGCTAAGACTCAGGAAGTGATTAAATAAATTAGATTGAAGCAGGCGTGCGAGACAAGGTAAAAAATGTAGAGTTTTTAGTAGCCTATCTCAAATCGTAGGAATTAGCTACCAGGCCTATCTGAATCTTTTATGATACAAAAATGAGGTTGAGACGATTATTGTCCTAGCCTCTTTTTCGTAATGTTTAGCCTCTTAGAGTAGATTTTTCAAAAGAAAGTTTTTAAAAAAATTTGCTATAATAGACCTATGAACAAGCTAATCCAATCCAAGCTGGAACTGCTACCAACCAGTCCCGGCTGTTACATTCACAAGGACAAAAACGCTACTATTATCTATGTCGGAAAAGCCAAAAATCTGCGTAATCGGGTTCGCTCTTATTTTCGTGGCAGCCACGACACCAAGACGGAGGCCTTGGTGTCCGAGATTGAGGATTTTGAGTTTATTGTCACTGAGTCTAATATCGAGGCTTTGCTCCTAGAAATCAATCTAATCAAGGAAAATAAGCCCAAGTACAATATCATGCTCAAGGACGATAAGTCCTATCCTTTTATTAAGATTACCAACGAAGTTTATCCGCGTCTGATTATCACGCGCCAAGTCAAAAAGGATGGCGGTCTTTATTTTGGTCCCTATCCAGATGTTGGTGCAGCTAATGAAATCAAGCGCCTGCTCGATCGAATTTTTACGTTTAAAAAATGTACCAATCCACCTGCAAAAGTCTGCTTTTATTATCACTTGGGGCAATGTGAAGCCCATACGATTTGCAAGCGGGATAGCCAGTATTTCAAGAATATGGCTCAGGAAGTGTCGGACTTTCTCAAGGGTCAGGACGATAAGATTATCGATGAGCTCCGTGAGAAGATGAATAAAACAGCTGCAGCCATGGAGTTTGAGCGAGCGGCCGAATACCGTGACCTGATTCAGGCTATTGGAACCTTGCGCACCAAGCAGCGGGTCATGGCCAAGGATTTGCAGAATCGTGATGTTTTTGGCTATTATGTGGACAAGGGCTGGATGTGCGTCCAGGTCTTCTTTGTCCGCCAGGGTAAGCTGATTGAGCGTGATGTCAATCTTTTTCCCTATTACAATGATCCCGACGAAGATTTCTTGACCTATATTGGCCAGTTTTATCAGGAAAAATCCCACCTCAAGCCCAATGAAATCTTAATTCCATCAGATATTGATGAAGAAGCTGTTCGGGCTGTTGTGGATACCAAAGTAGTCAAGCCCCAGCGAGGTGAGAAGAAGCAACTGGTAAATCTGGCTATTAAGAATGCTCGGGTCAGTCTCCAGCAGAAATTTGATCTTTTGGAGAAATCCGTTGAGAAAACGCAGGGCGCTATAGAAAATCTAGGGAAGCTCCTCAATATTCCGACACCGGTTCGAATCGAGTCTTTCGATAACTCCAACATCATGGGAACCAGTCCCGTATCGGCTATGGTCGTCTTTGTCAATGGGAAGCCTAGCAAGAAAGATTATCGCAAGTACAAGATTAAGACTGTAGTGGGGCCAGATGATTATGCAAGTATGCGAGAGGTCATCAAGCGTCGCTATAGTCGGGTCATTCGTGACGGGCTGACGCCACCAGATCTGATTGTCATTGATGGTGGGCAAGGCCAGGTCAATATTGCTAAAGAAGTTATTCAGGAGCAGTTGGGATTGGATATTCCCATCGCTGGACTGCAAAAAAATGACAAGCATCAGACCCATGAATTGCTCTTTGGTGACCCTCTACAGGTTGTAGAATTATCCCGGAATTCGCAGGAATTTTTCCTACTCCAGCGTATCCAAGATGAGGTCCACCGTTTCGCCATTACCTTCCACCGTCAGCTCCGGTCTAAGAATTCCTTCTCATCGCAACTGGATGGTATCGAAGGCTTGGGGCCAAAACGCAAGCAAAATCTCATGAAACACTTCAAATCTCTGACAAAGATTAAAGAAGCCAGTGTGGATGAAATCGTCGAAGTCGGAGTACCGCGAGCAGTAGCGGAGACTGTGCAGGCAAAACTCAATCAAACAGAGTCATCCCATCCCTTGTTAGAAGTGGCGGAACCCTTAGCAGAATTGGATAGTTAATATATAAACTAAGACCGTGAAAACGGTCTTTTGTGGTATAATTGGAAGGAAGTGAACCAGAATGGAGAGTCAATTATGGTACCTATAGAAAAATCAAATCCGTCTGAAGTTGAAAAAATTTGCTTGGCATTATATAGAAAAATGAATTTTCAAGATTATCCTGAATTTAAAAATGAATTAAACAAATGGGTCACAGATAATATACCAGGACTTGAGAGTGAAAAGGATGCTTTTCTAAAGATAATGACAGGTGAGTATTCATTTTTAGAAAATATTAAAGAATTGTTGGATAATTTCGCAGATGAAGAACCTAGATTAGCAGAGTGTCTAAAAAAATCTTATGGAAAGATAGATTCGAGATTAAGGAGGAAAATAATTGATTTAAAGAACGTTTCTGTATGCCCGTATTGCAATCGTAATTATATAAACTCAACATATAAAGTACTTCATTGTAATAATTGTAGTCAAGAATTATTAGTAATTGATGAGGTTGAAAAAGAATGTCCAGGTTGCAAACAAGAGATTAACGGTCAGACTAAAGCAGTAAACACTGCTCAACTAGACCACTTTTTTCCAAAAGACAGCTATCCACTATTCGCTGTTTCATTTTATAATTTAATCCCTAGTTGTTATAGTTGTAATCATGTGAAATCTAATAAGGGTTTAGAATATAGCCCCTATGACACTAGTTTTCCATTCGATGATGTAAAGTTTACATACGTTCCAAAGTCTGTTGATGATATTGAAATCAAAATTGATTCTCATGATTCAGACTTTAAAAATGGAATTCGTATTTTGGGTATAGAGGAGCTATATCAAAGTCACATTGATGTAGTAAATGAATTGATTTGGAAAAAAGAAGTATATACAGATAGTTATAGAGATGGTTTGTCAAAAATCTTAAATCAAACAAATCTTGAATTGAGCAAAGCTGAGTTGAATCGCTTTATAACAGGTCACTACACAGACAATGAAAATTATGGGAAGAGACCACTTTCAAAAATGGTTACAGATATTAGTAAAGAAATTGGACTGATAGGAGGAGAGCAATGAAATTAATTGCTTTGGTTATTAAGCAGTATGATAGACTTTTTAAAGAACAGATTTTTAATTTTTCAGACAAATATAAAGTTGATTTTAACTTTGAAACGAATGAATTAAAAATTGATAAAAATCCAGATTATATCGAAAATTTTTATGGAGAGTCTATTTATAATATTTCACCGGTAGTTGGGATAAATGGGACTGGGAAAACAACAGTTTTAAACATAATTAGTGACTACTCACCAGATAAATTCGAACAAGACCCTGATAATCAATATTTTTTCCTTTTTGAACTTGGAAAACAGGAAGACCGAGTAAGATTTAATGTTTCTTGCAAAAATTTATATGTTGATGGTAATCAGAATAAGAGTTTTAATTATATTCTAGAAAATTATTATGAGCCCCGAAAGATCCTATACGTTAATTTGCAAAATAAGGGAGGAGGAACGATCGGATATCGGACAACGTTAAATCAAGAAGGATTGGCAATGTTTATACATTCATATCTGTGGTTAAGCGATCGTAAAATTATTAGTTCAGTTTTATCTTGTTCATTAGAGATTGAACCCTATGGTTTAAAAGATTATAGCGACTCAATTCCGAGAGGGATAAATGCTATAGGATTTTTAATATATAAGTCTATACATAATATTTTTTATGAAAAAAATGAATTTATCAAAAAAGTATTAACTGAATCTTTATTAGCTGAATGCGAAAAATATTTAGAGGAAGATGTTTCTGATTATGAGGACTCTGGATTTAATTTACTTTTAGATATAGTAAAAGAATTAGACCAAAATGAAGTAAAGGAGGAAGATAATAAATTAAAGGATGGAACAGGTAAAGTCAGAAAAGAGTATGTAGAATCAATAATTGCTATAGTTAAAATTTTTAAAGAAATCCGAGAAAATGGTTCTTTAATTGATAATGATTCTTCTTCAATTTTGCTAAAATACTCCAACAATAATAGAAGATTATTTGAAGACCTTAATGACAGACTACTTCAGTATACAAAATTGAAAGGATTAATGCGTGATTTATGTTATGATTTAAATAAAAGCTTTAATAATTATGCTTTGTTAAAAGAAACTCCTGATTATCATATGTCAACAGGAGAAGGGAACTTGATTGAAATATTTTCACAACTTTATTCGTATTTATTGAAGCATGAAAAAAGTGTTGAGGATATTATACTGCTAGTTGATGAATTAGAAACGGGAATGCATCTAGAGTGGTCTAGGAGATTAATAAAAATTCTTATTGATAATCTTTCTGAAATATTGGAAGACGAGGGAAAGGGTAGAAAGATCCAACTCATCTTTACAACTCATTCTCCTTACATGCTTTCGGATATTAAACTAGGAAATGTGATTATGATTGAAAAAAATCAAGAAACGGGATACTCAGAAGGTAAAGTTTTGCAAAATACGTTTGCTAAGAATATCCAAGAAATCATGAAGGAAAATTTGATTGATAACATTTATGGTGATTTTGCCTTAGCAAAGATTAATTCTATGATTGATAGACTAAACGGAGAAGAGAAACAGGAAGGAAACGAAGACGAGAAACTATTAAGAGAAATTCATTTGATCAGCGAGCCTATTCTTCGTAATAAATTATTAGAGATGTATGATAAGAAATACTATACCTCAGAATTTAGTATTGAAAAACAACTGCAGAAGTTGAATCTTAATGAGGAGCAGCGTGAGCAGGTTAGAGCAATGATTAAAGAAAATAAAAGAAATTCTAATGCGGATAAATAGTATTTGTACATAAATTATCTTAAATAGCAAAACCAAAGAATAGGAAGTGATAAGATGAACCACAAAATCGCAATTCTATCTGATATACATGGGAATACCACGGCCTTGAAGGCAGTTCTGTCAGATTCCAAAAAACAAAAAGCGACAGAATACTGGCTTTTGGGGGACATTTTTCTCCCTGGTCCAGGGGAAAATGATTTGCTAGCCTTGTTAAAAGACCTGCCTATCACAGCGACTGTTCGCGGAAACTGGGATGATTGTGTCCTAGAGGCCTTAGATGGGCAATATGGCTTAGAAGACCCACAGGAAGTCCAACTTTTGCGCATGACGCAGTATTTGATGGAGCGAATGGATCTTGATCAGATCGCTTGGCTACGGAGTCTGCCTATGGTTGCGAAGAAAGAAATTGATGGCCTGCGTTTTTCGCTCTCTCATAACTTGCCTGACAAAAACTATGGGAGTGACTTACTGGTTGACAATGATACGAAGAAATTTGACCAGCTACTTGATGAGGAAACAGATGTGGCAGTTTACGGTCATGTCCACAAGCAGTTGCTTCGCTATGGCAGCCAAGGGCAACAAATTATCAACCCTGGTTCGATTGGAATGCCCTATTTTGATTGGTCGGCCTTGAAAGATCACCGTGCCCAGTATGCCTTGCTAGAAGTTGAAGACGGGGAACTGGTAAATATCCAATTCCGAAAAGTCGCCTATGACTACGAAGCAGAGTTAGAATTGGCCAAAGAAAAAGCTCTCCCTTTTATCGAAATGTATGAAGAATTACGACGTGAAGATAACTACCAAGGCCATAACCGAGAATTGTTGGTTTACTTGAATGACAAGTACGGTTACACTGAGGATGTGAGAAAGTTTTTTGGAGAAAATGACGATTAATCCCCTGAAAGAAGGAAAGGTGAAAAAGAAGGCTAGAGTAGCTAAATCATCTAGTCATACTAATGAAGTTGTTGGATGATAATAGACTGGAGAAGTATCATGTTAGACATAAGAAACCAAAGTTTACATCTCCTTTTTGCAAGCTTCTATCTCGGACGTTGGTATTGTATCTGCATTTGGAATGACCCTGCATTACTATTCTGTAGAAAAGAGGCAGCAGAACTTGAAAAGGGAATTTGGCTGGCTTACCACAAACGTGCTTCAGCTATGATTTGACAATAAAATAATTTTGTATTATAATATATGTATTCTTTGCTTATAGGAGGCAATAATGAAAAAAATTATTACAGCGAGTGTAGCGCTTTTATCAGTTATCACTTTAGCAGCATGCTCAGGAAAAACAACTTCAGAACCTTCTGGTAAAGCTTCAAGCTCGGTAGAAAAAAAATCTACTTCAGAGAATCAATCAAGTGGCTCTGAAACTTCATCAAAAACGGCTAGTTCAGATGCAGAACTGTCAGAAATTGTTCTCTTGACTGACGAAGAAATCGACAATGCAAAGACAATTGGCGATATGAAAGCTCTCTTTGGTAAGTTGATTGATAATTACCAAAAATACATTACTGAAATTGGGAAGAAGGTTCCAGAAGCTGGGAAAGAAGCATACAATCAACAAGTAGAACCTGCAATTCAGTCTATGGAAGCTTCTAGAAAGGCATTTAATGACACGCTTTCAAGTGTTGGCTCAGACGATACAGAACTTCCAGAACAAAGTCGTGCCCTATTTGTTCAACAGTTGAAAACAGGACGTGATACCATGAAGAAAGCGATTGAAGGGGCTTATAAAGCTCTTGCTCCTCTCACATCTGGACAATAATATCAACAAAGTAGGTGAGCTATCACCTGCTTTTTCTGTGTTAAAATTTAAAAAGAGAAGCAAAGAAAGGGCACTTTGAGAGAAAAGTTTGAATATACAAGTTCCTGAGTGTTTTCTTATTTAGAGAAATCTGTAAAAATAGAGAATAGCTACTGAAAACATTCCTAACACTTTTTTAGTCAGGTTCCTTTCCATGGAAAATCCCTGCAAACTCTTACAAAATGTGATAAAATGAAGCTAGTAGATTTAGAAAAGGAAGTTACTATGAAATTTCTTGAGTTAAATAAAAAACGGCATGCGACCAAGCATTTTAACGATAAGCCCGTAGATCCAAGGGATGTGCGGACTGCGATTGAGATTGCGACTTTGGCCCCCAGTGCTCACAATAGTCAGCCTTGGAAGTTCGTTGTTGTGCGGGAACGCAATCAAGCTTTAGCTGAGACAGCTTTTGGTGGAAATGTTGCCCAGATTAAGGAAGCGCCAGTGACTATTGCCCTCTTTACGGATACAGATTTGACCAAGCGGGCTCGTAAGATTGCGCGCGTAGCTGGAGTGAGGAATTTCTCGGATGAGCAGCTCCAATTTTACATGCAGAATTTGCCAGCTGAGTTTGCTCGCTACAATGATCAGCAAAAGAGTGATTATTTAGCACTTAATGCTGGTCTGGTGGCCATGAATCTTGTCCTAGCTCTGACTGACCAAGGTATCGGATCCAATATCATTTTAGGTTTCGACAAATCCAAAGTCAATGAGGTTTTGGAGATTGACGAACGTTTCCGTCCAGAGCTCTTGATTACTGTTGGCTATACAGACGATAAGTTAGAGCCTAGCTATCGTTTGCCAGTCGATGAGATTATTGAGAAACGTTGATAAAATTCTATTTTTAGAATTTACGATTTAATTCGATAGATAGTTTGTTTTAAATCGAATGATGTATTGAGGTGAAATAATGACAATTGATTTTAAAGCAGAAGTTGAAAAACGCAGAGAAGCACTCTTGGCTGACTTGTTCAGTCTGTTGGAAATTAACTCAGAGCGGGACGATTCAAAGGCAGATAAGGAACATCCTTTTGGGCCCGGTCCTGTTCAAGCCTTGCATAAGTTTTTAGAAATCGCTGAACGGGATGGTTATGAAACGAAGAATGTGGACAATTATGCCGGGCACTTTACTTTTGGCGAGGGAGAAGAAGAATTAGGAATTTTTGCTCACATGGATGTGGTGCCAGCTGGAAGTGGCTGGAATACAGATCCTTACAAACCTGAAATCATTGATGGCAAGCTTTATGCGCGTGGTTCATCTGATGACAAAGGGCCAACCATGGCTTGTTACTATGGTTTGAAAATCATCAAAGACTTGGGATTGCCAGTATCTAAGCGCGTGCGCTTTGTGGTGGGGACAGATGAGGAATCCGGCTGGCAAGATATGGACTATTATTTCAAACATGTAGGCCTGCCTGAGCCAGACTTTGGCTTCTCACCAGATGCAGAATTTCCAATCATTAACGGTGAAAAAGGGAATATCACAGAATATCTCCACTTTGGTAACAGTAATGATGGCAGCTTTAAACTCAAGAGCTTCACTGGCGGGCTTCGCGAGAATATGGTACCTGAATCAGCTACGGCTATTTTTACAGCAGCAGTTGATGCAGCTGAATTGGATGAGAAATTGCAAGAGTTTGCGGCTGGCCACAAGCTTTCAGCTAGTCTGAAAGCAAATGGCGACGCTGTTGAAGTAACAGTCATTGGTAAGTCGGCTCATGGTTCTACACCAGAGGATGGTATCAACGGAGCAACCTACTTGGCTCTCTTCCTCAACCAATTTGACTTTGCAGGAGATGCCAAAGCTTATCTGGAAGTGGCAGCACAAGTTCTGCACAACGATTTCGCTGGCGAGAAGTTAGGAATTGCTTATACAGATGCTAAAATGGGCGCTCTCAGTATGAACGCAGGTGTTTTCGATTTCGATAGTGCTAAGGATGACAATACCATTGCTCTTAATATTCGTTACCCACAAGGAACTGATCCAAAAACGATTCAGGCTGATCTTGAAAAAGTTGCTGGTGTCGTATCAGTGAGCCTATCTGAGCATGGACACACTCCGCACTATGTCCCAGCAGATGATGAATTGGTAGCAACTCTTTTGAGTGTTTACGAAAAACAAACAGGTCTCAAAGGACATGAGCAAGTCATCGGTGGCGGAACCTTTGGCCGTCTTTTGAAGCGCGGTGTGGCTTTCGGTGCTATGTTCCCAGACTATGTCAACACCATGCACCAAGCCAACGAATTTACTGATGTAGAAGACCTTTTCCGTGCTGCGGCCATTTACGCGGAGGCTATCTACGAGCTAATCAAATAAAAAAGAAGAACTCGTTTGGCCTTGCTGGATGAGTTTCTTTGCAAGGAGCTGCCATGCAGACACTAGAAGATATTAGCAAAGCCATCATGGCTGATCCAGAAAATCAGAAATATACAGAGCAGGGGATCAAGCCGCTTTTTGCGGCGCCTAAGAAAGCTCGAATTAACATTGTCGGTCAGGCACCAGGTCTTAAAACCCAGCAGGCGGGGCTTTACTGGAAGGACAAGAGTGGAGACCGATTGAGAGAATGGCTGGGTGTTGATGAAGAGACTTTTTATCAGTCTGGATACTTTGCGGTCTTGCCTATGGATTTTTATTTCCCAGGACATGGAAAGTCTGGAGATTTACCGCCTCGTAAGGGCTTTGCCGAAAAGTGGCATCAGCCGATTTTAGAGCTTTTACCAGATATTGAGCTGACAATTTTGATTGGTCAGTATGCGCAGAAATACTATCTGCAACAAAAGGGGAATGTCAAGCTAACCGAGACTGTCCAACATTATCAAGACTACCTGCCCGACTTTTTCCCTCTGGTCCACCCTTCCCCTCGCAACCAAATATGGATGGCTAAAAATCCTTGGTTTGCGGAGCAGATTGTGCCAAATTTGCGGTCTCGTGTGCAGGAAATTATATTAAAGTGAGAGCAAAAGACTTCCTACAAGATATTTTTTGGGTGTCATACTTCGTAGAAACTTACAATTTGTATCACTGTTAGGCGATTTCAGACTAGATTTGTGAGAAATGACTCTTTAAATCAAATTGCTAGATTATTTGCAAAATAGGAATAATAAAGAAGGTGTCTCATGAAACAATTATTTTTATGTTCATATTTGGCTGATATCAAGAACCTTTTTAAGTCTTATGCGGCTGACAAAGGTCTGGGCGACCATCTGCTTTTTATCCCTACAGCCGGAAATGTGGAGGAATATCGAGATTACATTGATGAGGCAAAAGTAGTCTTTGAGGATTTAGGTTTTGCGGTAGAGGTTCTAGACCTGGATCAGACCGACCAAGAGACGGCTCAAGCTAAGATTTTCCAGACCAAGCTACTTTATATTGCGGGTGACAATAGCTTCTATCTTTTGCAGGAATTGAAAAAGAAGCATTTGCTCAGTTTGATACGGGAGCAGATTGCAGATGGTATGGTCTATGTGGGTGAATCAGCTGGCGCTATCATCACAGCTGAGGATATTGACTACAGCAAGCTCATGGATAATAAGGGAGTGGCAGGTGAACTGTCCGATACAGCAGCACTAAACGAAGTGGATTTTTATGTCCTTCCTCATGCTGGCGAAGAACCCTTTGTCGAAAGTTCCCAGGCCACTCTGGATACATACAGCGACCAACTGAATCTGCTTCCCCTCAATAATCGCCAAGCGGTGCTTGTGGAGGGTGAAGAAGTGCGGGTTTGGTGGAAAATAAATAAGAATATTGGGGTAGTATTTTGATTGAAAAGACATACGAAACATCAAGTGGAGTCATTCACTATTGGACAAATGATGGTGATGAATCATCCCAAAGAGCTCTTATCTTTTTACCTGGGCTAACTGCTGACCATAGGTTATTTGAAAAACAAATAGAATATTTTAAAGATACATATAGAGTCTTGGTTTGGGACGCACCTGGACACGCGTCATCTTATCCATTTTGTCTCGATTTTACTTTATTTGATTTAGCAACTTGGCTGGATGAAATATTTGTCAAAGAGAGAATAGAAAATCCAATAGTAATTGGTCAGTCAATGGGAGGATATGTAGGACAGGTTTATGCTCAACTTTTTCCTGAGAAATTAAAAGGTCTTGTTACGATTGATTCACCTTCCCTGCAAAGGAACTATTATACAGCTATGGAGTTGTGGCTCTTAAAAAATATGGAGGCAATTTATAGAATCTATCCATGGAAAGCTCTTTTGAAATCAGGCCCTAAAAGCGTATCAACAACAGCCTATGGAAGAAAACTGATGTATGATATGATGATGGTTTATGACGGAAATCAAGAAAGATATGCTTGTCTTGCAGGATACGGATATAAGATTTTTTCAGAAGCAGTAGAGAAAAAGCTTCCTTATGAAGTGAAATGCCCACAATTGGTTATATGTGGAAAAGAAGATCGTGCAGGGTCGTGCATACGATATTTGAAGGCTTATGAAAGAAATACTGGGAAGTCTGTTCAATGGATTGATGAGGCGGGACATAATTCTAATACCGACCAACCCGATATTGTAAATAGACTGATTAATGAATTTTTGAATAACAAAATTAAAGAAAAGCTTGGTTGAAAGACCGGCTTTTTGATATAATAGACTCTATGAATACAAAAGATAAAATTTCAAATTATCAACTGTTACTGGCTCAGCTGGAAGCTTTGCTGGATGGCGAGACCAATGCTTTGGCTAATCTGTCGAATGCTAGCGCCCTGCTCAATCAAGCCCTACCTAATTCTGTTTTTACTGGTTTCTATCTTTTTGATGGGTGCGAGCTGATTTTGGGGCCTTTTCAGGGCGGTGTTTCCTGTGTCCATATTGCCCTAGGCAAGGGTGTCTGTGGGGAGTCAGCTGAGAAAGAGCAGACGATCATTGTGGATGACGTCACCCAGCATGCCAACTATATCTCCTGTGATAGCAGGGCTAAGAGTGAGATTGTACTGCCGATGATAAAAGATGGTCGGCTCATGGGAGTGCTGGATTTAGACTCAGCTTTGATGGGTGATTATAATGACGTGGATCAAGAATATCTGGAAAAGTTCGTCCAGATATTGCTTGAAAAAACGACTTGGAATTTTGAAATGTTTGGAGAAAAAGCCTAATGTATCAAGCTTTATATCGAAAGTACCGTAGTCAGACCTTTGGTCAGCTAGTAGGTCAGCAGGTAGTAGCTACTACTCTACGGCAGGCTGTGGAGCAAGGGAAAATCAGCCATGCCTATCTCTTTTCTGGCCCACGTGGAACAGGGAAGACCAGTGTTGCCAAGATTTTTGCCAAGGCTATGAACTGTCCTAATCAAAAGGACGGCGAGCCCTGCAATGATTGCTATATCTGTCAGGCTATCACTGAGGGGAGCCTTGAAGACGTCATCGAAATCGACGCGGCTTCTAATAATGGAGTCGATGAGATTCGTGATATTCGAGACAAGTCTACCTATGCACCTAGTCTCGCCAAGCACAAGGTCTATATCATTGACGAGGTGCACATGCTCTCGACAGGGGCTTTTAACGCCTTGCTCAAGACCTTGGAAGAACCGACAGAAAACGTCGTCTTTATCCTAGCGACGACAGAGCTGCATAAAATTCCAGCTACCATTCTTTCTCGCGTCCAGCGTTTTGAGTTTAAGTCTATCAAGACGCAGGACATTATTGGTCATATTGAGTGGATTTTGGAGCAGGAAGGCATTGATTTTGAGAAGGAAGGTGTGCAGATTATTGCCCGTCGAGCTGAAGGCGGGATGCGAGATGCCCTGTCTATTCTCGATCAGGCTCTTAGCTTGACTCAGGAAAATCGTTTGACTACGGACATTGCTGAGGAAATCACAGGCTCTATTAGCTTGGGAGCCTTGGATGCTTATGTAGCTGCCTTGATTACTCATGATGCAGTTGCAGCCTTGGATAATCTCAATCTGATTTTTGACAGTGGCAAAAATATGGCTCGCTTCGTGACGGACCTCCTGCAATATCTGCGTGATTTGCTTATTGTCAAAACTGGCGGGGAGAATACTCATGCCAGCGAGCTCTTTCTGGAAAATCTTAAGACACCACAGGAGACTCTCTTTGCCATGATTGAGACGGCGACTAAGAGTCTAGCAGACATCAAGAATAGCCTGCAACCTAAGATTTATACAGAAATGATGACCATTCGACTGGCTGAGGAAAAAGCAAGCTTAGATCAGATTCCTGATAATTTGGCAGAAGAGTTGACTAATCTCAAGCAGGAAATCCAGCAGCTCAAGCAGCAATTAGCCAATGTCGGCAGTCAGCCAGCTCCAGCAGTTAAAAGAGCAGAAGTACGACCTCAGAAATCCAAGACTTATCGGGTGGACCGCAATAAGGTCAATGCCATCTTGGAAGAAGCGGTGGAAAATCCTGAATTGGCTCGTGGCAATTTGACCAAGCTGCAAAATGCTTGGGGTGAAATCATCGAAAGTCTGGCGGGCGCGGACAAAGCCTTGCTCATTGGTTCTCAGCCAGTCGCAGCCAATGAAAATCATGCTATTTTGGCATTTGAGTCTCATTTCAACGCTGAGCAGACCATGAAAAGAGAAAATCTCAATACCATGTTTGGGAATCTGCTGAGCAATGCTGCTGGGTTTTCACCAGATATTCTGGCCATTTCCCTAGAGGATTGGACTCAAATTCGAGCAGAATTTTCAGCTAGAAGTCGTAGCAATAAAGCAGAAGCAGCCGAAAAGCAAGAAGGAAGCTGGATTCCTGAGGGATTTGATTTCTTAGCAGAGAAAATCACCGTACAAGATGATTGAATTTAGATTTTTATGATTTTTCATGCTATAATGGAAGAATGAATAGACGACAATTTATTGTAATGGCGGCTTTTACAGCCCTAGAAACTTATTTTTTTAATGAAGCGATCATGTCTGAACATTACCTGATGGCTATTTTCTGGGCCTTTCTGATTGGGCGTAATCTGCAAATTAGCTATGTCATGGGGCGGATTGTGGATGAGATTGATAAACATTTGAAGAATAAGTAAATGTTCAAAGTGAAATAAATGGCTCCTTGTCACTATAGTAGGTGACAAAGAGCCATTTTTCTTATCTTCCGAAAGGTAATAGCTAAGCGGTTACTTCTACTTTGCCTTTACCAGCTGATGAGGGAAACTTCCCCGCTGTTGAGCCAGATTTCCTTTCTGTTCTCCAACTGGACTAGGAGTTGCCCGCTATCAGAGATGTCACGGGCGATCCCCTTATAGGTTTGATTGTTTTGATGGAAGCTCACTTGTCGACCAAGGACTAGGGATTGCTTCTTGTAAAGGTAAATGAGCTCCTCTGGGGCACTTTTGTAGAAGCAGGTCCAAATTTCGGCAATCAATTCATTTCTGGTGATGGGAGCTGGGGCGCTAAAGAGCGATCCTGCCTTATTTTGCAATTCTTTGGGAAACTCACTAATGCAAAAATTAAAACCAACTCCGATAATGACATCTGTGACGAGGCCAGTTTCGATTGAAGTAGTGGCTTCGGTCAAAATGCCAGCAATTTTCTTGTTTTTGTAGTAGATATCATTGACCCACTTGATGTCCACATCCATGAGGGTCAAATTTTTGACTGCCTTATAAATAGCCCCTGCTGTCAGAATGGTATAGGAAGGAATTTGCTCAAAAGGCAGGTTGGGCTTGAGATGGAGGGACATATAAAAGCCACCTTGATTGGGGCAGAAAAAGGACCGTCCGAAGCGACCGCGGCCGGCGGATTGAGCAGCAGCTAGATAGAGGGTATTTGCCTCGCCACCTGCTTCCATACCTGCTTTTGCATCCATCTGAGTAGATTGACAGTTTGGGTTAAAGGAAACCTTGATAGGTGCCTCTTGCTCAATCAGGTCTGGAATCAGTAAATCTCCTGTTTTAAGCTTGTAGCCACGATTTTTAATGGAATCAATTTGCACCCCTTCTTTTTCCAAGCGCTGAATGGCCTTCCAAATGGAGGTTCTGGAAATGCCTAATGTCTGAGCCAGGCTTTCTCCGTTAACATAATCGTCAGCTTGGCTGAGAATGGTAAACAATTTTTCGTAGGTTTTCATAAATTCTTTTCTATTAAATGCTGCTTTCTCGAATGGTCAGCTTGGTAGAAAGTTTGACCATATAGGGAATGGAATCCTCTTCGGATGCTAAACTTTGATCCAGAATATGCAGAGCCTGTTTACCCATTTCTTCTGTAAAAACGGTGACCGTACTGAGACTAGGATAGATGTACTTAGCAATAGAGGTATCATTAAATGAAATGATGCTGACATCTTGGGGAACCTGGATTCCGTGTTCTTGCAGAGCCCGCAAGGCACCGATAGCCAAAGCATCGCTAGAGATAAAGAAGGCGGGTGGCAGCTTGCCTTTGTGCTCGTTAATGAGCTCAGTCATCATCTGATAGCCTGATTCCGAAGAAAAGCTGCCTACCTTAACGAAGTCAGGTTGATAAATTTCTTTTTCAGATAGATACCGCTGAAAGCTTGCTAAACGAGGGTCGCTGATGATGCTAGTCTGGTCAGAGGTTCTTTCTTGTCCGGCAATCATGCCAATCTGCTCAAAACCAGAAGATATGAAGTGCTGAAGGACCTTCTGTACAGCATGTTCAAAATCAACCGTTACACAGCTGTGGCCTGCATTAAGCGTATCACTGTCGATAAAAACTAAGTGGTTGCTGTACTGCTCCAGCTGTTGAATTTGAGCTGGGCTAAATTTACCGATGGCAATCAAGCCATCAATGCCTTTCAATAGCTCAAGAGAATCGTTTTGAAACACTCTGAGAATCTCATAGCCCAATTCCTGGGCTTTTTTTTCAATACCCAAGCGAATAGAGTAGTAGTAGAGGTCATTGAGTTCCTCCTGCTCGGTGTACCATTCGATAAGCCCGATACGGTAGGCTTGAGTCCTGTTTGGCTTAGTTTTTCTTGATTTTTTATAGTTTAGCTGCTCAGCAATGTCAAAAATCTTTTTTCGAGTGCGATCACTGACCGACATGGCAGGGTCGTAATTGAGTACGCGAGAGACCGTAGCGGGAGAGACCCCAGCAGCCTGAGCAATATCCTTAATCGTAGCCATTTGATTTGGTCCTTTTTAATTTACTGTCTACATAAATTATAACTCAAAAAATAGTAAATATCAAAGTTAAGTTTAGTAAAACTTAACTTTGTTCTCGAAATGAGCTGGGTGAAAAGCCAAAATATTTTTTAAAAGCCTTTGAAAAGTAAAGTGGATCTGAGAAACCGACAGAATAGGCGATAAATTGGATAGGCTCACGGGTGCTTTCGAGGAGTTGTTTAGCTCGATGCATGCGTATATAATGCAGATACTCTTTGGGAGAGAGTCCATTGTATTCTTTAAAAATGGTTGTCAAATAGCTGCGATTGACATTTAGTTCATTAGCAATACCTTGAATGCTCAGTTGTTCAAGCGGATAGCGAGTTTCTAGAATACGTTTGGTATCTATATACAACTGATAAGTGGAATTTTGTTGTTTCAGGAGCTGTTGGTTTGGTGCGAGTTTCCCTAGTTTAAATAGTAGTTCATAGAGCATGGCGAGAAGTTGTAAATGACTTAACATGGTAGATTGGGAATGTTCAGCTTCTTGAATAATATCTATAATAAACTTTCCCAAACTATCAGTAGGAGTACTACTTGAATTTCTTAGAAATCCTGTTTTGCCAATTTCTGATAAGTTAAAATAATCCGAAACCTTTGTTCCACTAATTCCGAGCCAATAATAGGACCAAGGATTTTCAAAATCTGCTTTATAGTAAGTTAGTTCGTTTGGTTTTAGTAGGAATAAATCACCAGCTTTCAGGAAAAATTGTTCTCCTTTATAGTGAAAGACACCTTTGCCTTTTGTAATAAAATGAAGGATGAAACCGTCACGAATAGCAGGTCCGAAAGAATAGTTCGGCTGGCAATCTTCATAGCCGTAAAAGTCTAATAATAAATCAATTGTTCCCGTCTGGTATTCAGAAAATATAAGCATACTTTTTACATCTCCGTACATTAGAAATAGTATTGTATTTTTTATTGTTACCTAACATTTTACCATATTTCCCTAACATAATTCTATTTTAGGAAGCGATTTCAAAAGGTAAAATATTAGTAAATATGGAGGTTCAGAAATGGCTATCAAAATAGACAAGCATCTATTCTACATCAATACAAAAGATTCCAGTCTTATCATCGAGGAAAGGGATGGCTACCTTTTGCTTAAACACTTAGGCAGAAAAATCGAATCCTATCATTTTTCCAATACAGTATTTGAGCGAGACCATGCATTTTCTGGTAATCCGAGGTCGAATGAGAGGAGTTTTAGCTTAGATACCCAGCGGCAGGTTTTGGGGCAGCATGGTTTAGGAGACTTCCGGCAACCTTCTCTGCAAGTCCAACATGCTAATAATGAAGTAACAGATTTTCGGTTTGTTGAGAGTCAGCTGATTAAGGGAGGTTTGGAAGTTCCAGGATTGCCTAGCCCTCACAGTACAGAAGATGCAGAAACACTGGCCTTTATTTTAGAGGATACAGTAGCTCACTTACGCCTCACTCTCTATTACACAGCTTTTGAGGATAGCAATACCATTGCAACCTTTACTAAGCTGGAAAATATCGGTAGAGAGACAGCAGTCATACATAAGAACTTGAGCTTAATGGCAGATTTGCCGGTAGGTGCTTATGATGTGATTAGTTTACAGGGAGCTTATGCTAGGGAAAAAACAGTTCGTCGTCACAAGCTAGAACAGGGAATTTTCAAAATAGCTTCCAACCGAGGAGCTTCTGGTCACGCGCAGACTCCAAGCCTTATCCTTTGTGATAGTGAAACGACGGAAGAGGCTGGTCAAGTTTGGGCAATTCAGCTCCTTTATAGCGGAAACTTTGAAGCTTGGATTCAGCAAAATCAGTTGAATGAAGTTCGGCTAGGTATCGGTATCAATGAAGATAACTTTGCTTGGAAACTGGAAGCGGGGCAAACTTTCTATAGTCCTGTTGCTCTGTTGAATTATTCGGCTCAGGGTTTGACTGGTCTTAGTCATGAGAGCCAAGCTTTTGTTCAAGAGCATATCATTCCTAAAGCTTTTGCGAAGCGAGAGCGGCCAATTTTAATCAATAACTGGGAAGCAACTTACTTTGATTTCAAAAAAGAGAAGTTGCTAGAGTTAGCAGATGAGGCACAGAAAGTTGGTATTGAGCTCTTTGTTCTCGATGATGGCTGGTTTGGCAACCGTTTTGATGACAATCGAGCTCTGGGCGACTGGTTTGTCAATGAAGATAAGCTAGGTGGCAGTTTGACAGAGCTCATAGCAGAAGTTCATAGCAGAGGATTGCAATTTGGTTTATGGGTTGAGCCAGAAATGATTTCCGTAGACAGTCAGCTTTATCGGGCACATCCAGACTGGGCTATTCAAGTACCTGATCGGGATCATACTTACTCTCGCAATCAACTCGTATTGGATTATGCTAATCCAGATGTGGTAGCATATATCAAAGAAACACTGGATCAGTTATTAAGTCAGCACGATATTGACTACATAAAATGGGATATGAATCGTAATATTACCAATCTTGGGAATGGCACTGACTATCTGGCGACCCAAATGCAGTCGCATAAGTATATCTTGGGGCTTTATGAAATTGTAAAATATTTGACAGAGAAATATGAGAATATTCTCTTTGAGTCCTGCTCAGGTGGTGGTGGACGAAATGATCTTGGTATGATGCGGTATTTCCCTCAAGTCTGGGCTAGTGACAACACCGATGCCATAGCTCGTTTGCCAATCCAATATGGGTCTTCTTATCTTTATCCGACTATTTCAATGGGTGCCCATGTGTCGGCAGTGCCTAATCATCAGATGGGACGAATTACTCCGCTGCCAACTCGTGGTCATGTGGCTATGATGGGAAATCTGGGGTATGAGCTTGATTTGACTAGTCTATCAGATGAAGAGAAAGCGGCGATTGCAGACCAGGTGAAGTTGTATAAAGAATTACGGCCAGTGGTCCAGTTAGGACGTCAGTATAGGCTAATCAATCCAGATGTTGGCTCCAATGAAGCAGCAGTTCAATTTAACTATGGAAATCAAACGATTGTAACCTACGTCCGAGTCTTATCAGTTGTGGAAACGATGGAAACAACCTTGAAACTAAAAGACTTAGAGGAAGAAGGGCTTTATGAGCTACAGGGAAATGGTGCAGTTTACTCAGGTGCAGAACTCATGTATGCTGGTATCACTATGAATCTTCCGCAAGGAGATTATCTTAGCAGACAGTTGCATTTTATTAAAAAATAAGGAGGCTAGACTATGAAATGGTATAAAAAGATGAGCTTAGCTGCTATTACAGGACTGTCCCTTTTGGGGCTGTCAGCTTGCAGCAGCCAAGGTGAGTCAACAGATGGTAAGGTAACGATTGAGTATTTCAATCAGAAAGGTGAAATGGTTGATACACTTCGTGAGATTGCCAAAGACTTTGAAAAAGAAAATCCGAATGTGCATGTGAAAGTGGTAAACGTCCCTAACGCTGGGGAAGTACTCAAAACGCGCGTTCTGGCTGGAGATGTTCCTGATGTTGTCAATATCTATCCCCAGTCTATTGAATTGCAAGAATGGGCTAAAGCTGGGTACTTTGAAGATTTATCTAACAAAGATTATCTCAAGCGAGTTAAGAATCATTACGCAGATAAATATGCGATAGATGGAAAGATTTACAATATTCCTTATACTGCTAATGCATATGGTATCTATTACAACAAAGATAAATTTAAAGAACTGGGATTGAAAGTTCCAGAGACTTGGGATGAATTTGAGGAATTGGTTGATACGATTATAGCAAAAGGGGAAACGCCTTTTGCCATTGCAGGAGCAGATACTTGGACCTTGAATGGTTATCATCAGTTGGCTATTGCTACTTCTACAGGTGGCGGTAAGGAAGCGAATGATTACCTACGTTTTTCCAAGCCAAATGCCATCAAGTCTTCAGATTCAGTGCTTAAAGATGATTTCAGGCTGTTAGATTTATTCCGCAAAAAAGGTGCCATGCAAACCAACTGGCAGGGAGCAGGCTATACTGATGTTGTCGGTGCCTTCGCTAGAGGCGATGCCCTGATGACTCCAAATGGCTCTTGGGCTATCACAGCAATCAATGCGCAAGATCCTAAGTTTAATGTTGGAACTTTCCCTTTCCCTGGGAAGCAAAAAGGACAAAGCTTGACCATTGGAGCAGGAGACCTAGCTTGGTCTATCTCGTCAAGTAGTAAGCACAAGAAAGAAGCCAATGCTTTGGTTGAATATATGTCACGTCCAGAAGTTATGCAGAAATATTATGATGTGGACGGCTCACCAACAGCTATTGAAGGTGTCAAGGAAGCTGGGTCAGATGCACCGCTAGCCGGTCTTGCTGAACTAGCATTTACAGACCGACATCTCGTTTGGCTAGCTCAAGACTGGACTAGTGAAAGTGATTTTTATACCTTGACTGGGAACTATATTACAACTGGAAACAAAGAGGATATGGCGAAAGCACTAAATGCCTTCTTCAATCCGATGAAAGCAGACGTAGAGTAGGAGTAGATCTACTATGAAAAAATTGATTGAGAAATATTGGGGCTGGCTCTTTGTCCTTGTTCCCCTTGTACTACAGGCTGTATTCTTCTATGTGCCCATGTTTCAAGGTGCCTTCTACAGCCTGACAAACTGGACTGGTTTGACCTATAATTATAAGTTTGTCGGACTTAATAACTTTATGCTCCTCATGAGCGATCCTAAGTTTATGAACGCGATAGGCTTTACATTGATCATTACTATTTGTATGGTGGTTGGTGAGATTATGCTGGGAATCTGGATAGCTCGAGCTCTTAACTCGAAGATAAAGGGAAAGACTTTCTTTCGAGCTTGGTTTTTCTTCCCCGCTGTTCTATCTGGATTGACTGTGGCTCTTATCTTTAAGCAACTTTTCAACTACGGATTGCCAGCTATAGGGAATGCCTTAGGAATTGAATTTCTTAAAACCAGCCTTTTAGGAACGAATGGCGGTGCAATCTTTGCAGCAATCTTCGTCTTGCTTTGGCAAGGGGTAGCCATGCCCATTATCATCTTCCTAGCTGGTCTTCAGTCTATCCCGACTGAGATTACAGAAGCAGCTCGAATTGATGGAGCTAGCAGCAAACAAATCTTTTGGAAGGTGGAACTTCCTTATCTCCTACCAAGCGTTTCCATGGTCTTTATCTTGGCTCTAAAAGGTGGTTTGACAGCGTTTGACCAGGTCTTTGCCATGACAGGAGGCGGTCCGAATAATGCGACCACCTCTCTAGGACTTCTGGTATACAACTATGCTTTTAAGAGCAATCAATTTGGTTATGCCAATGCCATTGCTGTTATCTTGTTCCTCTTGATTGCGGTTATTTCTATTATCCAGTTGAGAGTATCTAAGAAATTTGAAATCTAAGAGGAGAAGTCCGATGAAAAATGCAGAAAGAAAAGCTAATTTTAGTAAATATATCTTGCTAACACTGGGGTCTATTATCATTTTAATTCCACTCTTAGCAACGATATTCAGTTCCTTTAAGTCTACCAAAGACATCGTTAATAATTTTTTCGGATTTCCAACTCAACCGACTTTAGAAAATTTTCAACGCCTTTTGGCTGATGGTATCGGAGGCTACTATTGGAATTCAATTGTAATCACGGTTCTATCTTTGGCTGTTGTCATGATTTTTATTCCCATGGCTGCTTACTCTATCGCTCGTAATATGTCTAAAAGAAAAGCTTTTGGTATTATGTATACGCTTTTGATTTTAGGGATTTTCGTTCCTTTTCAAGTTATCATGATTCCTATTACAGTTATGATGAGTAAGCTAGGACTAGCCAACACTTGGGGATTAATTATCCTCTATCTGGCTTACGCTGTTCCACAGACTCTCTTTCTCTATGTAGGCTACATTAAGATTTCCATTCCAGACAGTCTGGATGAGGCAGCAGAAATTGACGGTGCTGGAAAGTTTACAACTTATTTCAAGATTATCTTTCCTATGATGAAACCCATGCATGCGACAACCATGATTATCAATGCCCTCTGGTTCTGGAATGACTTCATGCTTCCTCTCTTGGTACTCAATAAAGACTCCAAGATGTGGACTCTGCCACTCTTCCAATATAACTACACAGGTCAATACTTTAATGATTATGGACCGAGCTTTGCTTCTTATGTTGTTGGGATTATCACCATTACTATCGTTTATCTCATCTTCCAGCGCAATATTATTGCTGGAATGAGCAACGGAGCAGTGAAGTAAGCTCAAGATACAAAGCCCGTAAACTACTGAATTAGTAACGGCTGTGGAAAAATAGGGAATCTGAAAAAGAAGCTTCAGCTTCTTGGAAGATTCATCTTTCGCACAGGGCTTAGGGCGTGTTCTATTCAGCGCACGGGAAAGGATATAGAAGACAAGATTTTAGAGGAGAAGACTATGGCTATTCAAAATAAGACCATGCTGATTACTTACTCAGACAGCCTGGGGGAGAATTTAAAAGATTTATATGACAATTTAGAAAAGCATTTTGGGGATGCGGTTGGAGGAGTGCATTTGCTTCCTTTCTTCCCCTCAACTGGTGACCGGGGGTTTGCCCCAGTAGACTATGAAGAGGTTGATCCAGCCTTTGGTGACTGGGAGGATGTAGAAAAGCTGGGCGAGAAATATTATCTCATGTTTGACTTTATGATCAACCACATCTCACGCCAGTCCAAGTATTATAAGGATTTTCAGGAAAAGAAGGATCAGAGTGAGTATCGTGACCTCTTTCTCAGCTGGGATAAGTTTTGGCCAGAAAATCGTCCGACGCAAGCTGATGTTGATTTGATTTATAAGCGTAAGGATCGTGCACCTAAGCAAGAAATCGTCTTTGCAGATGGAAGCACCGAGTATCTGTGGAACACCTTTGGTGAAGAGCAGATTGATTTAGATGTTCGCAGTCAGGTAACTAATGATTTCATCAAGAAAACATTGCGTCAACTGTCAGAGCATGGCTGTGATCTGATTCGTTTAGATGCATTTGCCTATGCAGTCAAAAAGTTAGATACCAATGATTTCTTTGTTGAGCCAGAAATCTGGGATTTATTAGAAAAAGTTCAGCAGCAAGCGGCTGAGTTTGGGACGGATATTTTACCAGAAATTCATGAGCATTATTCTATCCAGTTCAAGATTGCAGAGCATGGCTACTTTGTCTATGATTTTGCGCTGCCGATGGTAACTCTTTATTCTCTATACAGTGGCAAAGCAGAGCGTCTAGTCAAGTGGCTTGAAATGAGTCCTATGAAACAATTCACAACACTGGATACTCACGATGGTATTGGGGTTGTTGATGTTAAGGATATTCTGACTGACGAAGAAATTGACTTTGCAACCAATGAACTATATAAGGTTGGGGCTAATGTTAAGCGCAAGTATTCCTCAGCTGAGTACAATAATCTAGACATTTACCAGATTAACTCGACTTACTACTCAGCCTTGGGCGATGACGACAAGAAGTACTTCATTAGTCGTCTGATTCAGGCTTTTGCTCCAGGGATTCCACAGGTCTATTATGTTGGTTTCTTAGCTGGGAAAAATGACCTTGAACTGCTAGAAAATACTAAGGAAGGCCGCAATATCAACCGTCATTATTACAGTAATGAGGAGATTGCTGAAGAAGTCAAGCGTCCAGTTGTGCAAGCCTTGCTCAAGCTTTTCAGTTACCGCAACCAGTCTGCTGCCTTTGACCTAGATGGCACTATTGAAGTGAATCTATTGGATGAAAATAGCCTCCGGATTGTCCGTAGCAATGCAGATAAATCAGTCACTGCTCAAGTAGTTATTAACCTCAAAGAATTGACATATAGCGCTAGTGAAAATGGCCAAGCTATCACTTTTGAATAGAGATAAGAAAAGAGAAGAAGAATGGTAGAATTAAATCTGAAAAATATTTATAAAAAATATCCCAACAGCGATCACTATTCAGTGGAAGACTTCAATCTAGATATCAAGGACAAGGAATTTATCGTCTTTGTCGGTCCGTCCGGTTGTGGAAAATCAACTACGCTGCGTATGATTGCGGGTCTTGAAGACATCACAGAAGGAACTGCCTCTATTGACGGTACAGTGGTCAATGATGTGGCACCAAAAGACCGTGACATCGCTATGGTCTTCCAGAACTATGCCCTTTATCCGCACATGACTGTCTACGACAACATGGCCTTTGGTCTCAAGCTGCGCAAGTACAGCAAGGAAGATATTGACAAACGGGTGAACGAAGCAGCAGAAATCTTAGGCTTGAAGGAATTCTTGCAGCGCAAGCCAGCTGATTTGTCTGGTGGTCAGCGTCAGCGGGTAGCTATGGGACGCGCTATCGTTCGGGATGCAAAGGTTTTCCTCATGGATGAGCCTTTGTCAAACTTGGATGCGAAGCTGCGTGTTTCTATGCGGGCGGAGATTGCCAAGATTCACCGCCGTATCGGAGCAACAACTATCTACGTAACGCACGACCAAACAGAAGCTATGACCTTGGCGGATCGTATCGTTATCATGTCAGCGACCAAGAATCCTGCTGGAACTGGAACGATTGGACGAGTGGAGCAGATTGGTACACCGCAGGAAGTCTATAAACATCCGGCAAATAAGTTTGTTGCCGGCTTCATTGGCAGCCCAGCTATGAACTTCTTTGAAGTGACACTGGAAGATGGCCGTCTTGTCGGACCAAACAGAGACTTCAGTCTCCAAGTCCCAGAGGGCAATCTTAAGGGGTTGCGGGAGAAGGGCTATGAAGGCAATAAGTTGATTTTTGGTATTCGTCCGGAAGATATCAACATGGAACCAGCCTTTCTGGAAACCTTCCCTGAGTCGGTTCTAACTGCGAAGATTTCTGTTTCTGAGTTGCTTGGAGCGGAGTCTCACCTCTACTGTGTGGTTGGTGGCAGTGAGTTTGTTGCCAAAGTTGATGCACGTGATCATATGAATACCGGAAGCAGTATTAAACTTGGCTTCGACCTAAACAAGGCGCATTACTTTGATGCTGAGACGGAAAACAATATTTTCTAATCTATTGCTCCTTATAAAATAATCCAGACAGATTACTGTTTGGATTTTTACAAAAAAATCTATCTATGAAATTAGTAAATTTTTACTAAATTTATTGAAGTTTTACTCGGAAACAGTTATAATAAATATAAGAAAACGATTACAATGTCGATCATTCATTTTAAAGGAGTTTAGCTTATGTCAAACCTAATTTCAGCGGAGCAAGTCCGCGCAGATTTTGCCAAAGTTTTTGGAGTAGAAGCGGATTATACATTCTTTTCACCTGGTCGGATCAATCTGATTGGTGAGCATACGGACTATAACGGCGGCCATGTCTTTCCTGCAGCAATTTCTCTAGGAACTTATGGAGCGGCTCGCAAGCGGGACGATCAGCTCCTACGATTCTTCTCAGGGAATTTTGAAGAAAAAGGCATCATTGAAGTGCCGCTGGAAAACCTTCGTTTTGAAACAGAACACAACTGGACCAACTATCCAAAAGGAGTTTTGCATTTTCTGCAGGAGGCTGGCCATAAGATTGACCGAGGAATGGATATCTATGTTTATGGAAATATTCCCAACGGGTCGGGCTTGTCTTCTTCTGCATCTCTAGAGCTTTTGACGGGTGTCATTGCTGAGAAACTCTTTGATTTGCAGTTGGAACGTTTGGACCTAGTGAAAATCGGTAAATTAACTGAGAATGAATTTATCGGGGTTAATTCTGGCATTATGGACCAGTTCGCTATTGGAATGGGAGCTGACCAGCGGGCTATTTACCTTGACACCAATACTCTTGAGTATGATTTGGTACCGCTTGATCTCAAGGACAATGTCGTAGTGATTATGAATACCAACAAGAGACGTGAGCTGGCTGACTCTAAGTACAATGAGCGTCGGGCGGAGTGCGAAAAAGCTGTTGAAGAACTTAACCGCAAGCTATCTATCGCAACCTTGGGTGAGTTGGACGAGTGGTCCTTTGACGAGTATAGCTATCTGATAGAGGACGAAAATCGCCTCAAACGGGCTCGCCATGCTGTTTTGGAAAATCAGCGCACTTTGCAAGCGCGGGCAGCTTTGCAGGCAGGCGATCTTGAAAAGTTTGGCCGTCTCATGAATGCGTCTCATGTTTCTTTAGAGCATGACTATGAAGTGACTGG
>NZ_KQ968977.1:153974-156609 GCF_001578725.1 Streptococcus sp. DD04 | reverse complement strand
GAATGCGTCTCATGTTTCTTTAGAGCATGACTATGAAGTGACTGGTCTAGAGCTGGACACCTTGGTTCACACGGCCTGGGAGCAAAAAGGTGTTCTGGGGGCTCGTATGACTGGAGCAGGCTTCGGTGGTTGCGCCATTGCTTTGGTTCAAAAAGATACTGTCGAGGCCTTTAAGGAAGCTGTAGGCAAACATTACGAGGAAGTCGTTGGATACGCTCCAAGCTTCTATATCGCTGAAGTTGCAGGTGGCAGTCGAGTTTTAGACTAGGAGAGAAGTAAATGGACGCTGTAATATTTGATTTAGATGGCTTATTAGCTGATACTGAGATCATTTCTCTAAAAGTTTATCAAGAATTGCTTGAAGATTTTGGAATTCCTTTCACAGAAGAAACATATTCTAGAGAATACAGTGGACATAGGGAAGAGGAGAATGTTCAACGATTTTTGGACACCTATGATTTACCTTGGAACTTTGACCAAACCTTAGAAAAAGTTTATGAACTGGAAGCTCGAATATTAGCCAAAGGTGTAAATTTAAAAAAAGGTGCTAAAAATTTGCTTGCTTTTTTGCAAAGAGAAGGTATTCCAATCGCCTTAGCAACTTCAAGTGTTGAATCTAGAGCTAGAATGATTTTGGATAGTAATGGTATACTGGCTCTATTTGATCATCTAGTTTTTGCAAAAGATGTAAAGCGAAGCAAACCTTACCCTGATATATTTTTAAAGGCCTGCAGTGATTTGAATGTTTTACCAGAGAATTGCTTAGTATTAGAGGATAGTGAAGCAGGGATTGAAGCAGCGTATAGAGCTGGGATACCAGTTATTTGTATTCCAGACTTAAAAATGCCAGCGCAGTCTTTCTTAAATAAAACAGAACAAGTTTTTCAGGATTTAGACGCTGTCAGAGACTATTTAGAATGTAAGAAGGAGAATCAATGAGTCAGGAAGTTATAGATGCATTTATCACAGAAGTCATTTCTGAAAGTTCATTTGAGGAAATGGATCGAATCTACCTGACCAATCGTGTTTTGGCACGAGTGGGAGATGGTGTTTTAGAAGTTGAGACTGAGTTGGATGACTTGATTGACCTCAAGGACCAGCTGGTTGAGGAGGCAGTTAGATTAGAGACGATTGAGGATAGTCAGACTGCGCGTGAAATCCTTGGTGCTGAGCTTATGAACTTCATCACACCAGCCCCTAGTCAGCTCAATCGGGATTTCTGGACGACTTATGCTTCCAATCCCGAGCAAGCTGTGGCTGATTTTTACCAGCTTAGTCAAAAGAATGACTATATCAAGGTCAAGGCTATTGCTAAAAACATTGCTTTCAAAGCGCCAACTGAATACGGAGATTTGGAAATCACCATTAATCTCTCTAAGCCAGAAAAGGATCCCAAGGAAATTGCGGCAGCTAAAAAGGCTAAGAACAGTAATTATCCAGCCTGCCAACTTTGCATGGAAAATGAAGGTTACCAAGGGCGCTTGGATCACCCAGCTCGCGCCAATCATCGGATTGTTCGCTTTGATTTGGCTGGACAGGAGTGGGGCTTCCAGTATTCGCCCTATGCTTATTTTAATGAACATTGCATTTTTCTGCACAGTCAACACCTTCCTATGTCCATCAGCCGGCTGACTTTTGAGCGCCTACTGGACATCGTCGAGACCTTTCCGGGCTATTTTGCTGGCTCCAACGCCGATCTGCCGATTGTCGGTGGCTCCATCCTGACCCACGACCACTATCAGGGCGGACGTCATACTTTCCCTATGGAAATAGCAGAGCTGGATTACAGCTTTACTTTTAGCGGATTTGATGAGGTAGAGGCAGGCATTGTCAAGTGGCCCATGTCCGTCATTCGGCTGAGATCTGAGAAGAAGGAACAGTTGATTGAGTTGGCTGACAAGATCTTGCAAGTTTGGCGGACTTATTCTGACCCGAGTGTGCAGGTCTTGGCAGAGTCTGAGGGTGAGTCGCACCATACCATCACACCGATTGCTCGCAGAAAAGATGGAGCTTTTGAGCTTGACTTGGTCTTGCGGGACAATCAAACTTCACAAGAACATCCGGACGGCATTTATCACCCTCATGCAGATGTGCAGCATATTAAGAAAGAAAATATCGGTCTGATTGAGGTTATGGGACTGGCTATTCTGCCGCCTCGGCTCAAGGAAGAACTCAAGCAGGTGGAACTTTTCTTGCTGGGAGAAGACTGTCAGGTTGCTGGCTATCATCAGGAGTGGGCGAACCAACTTAAGACTCAGTATCCGGATATTGCTGCTGAGACTGTTGGACAAGTGGTTCAGGATTCAGTCGGTCAAATTTTCAGTCGAGTACTGGAAGATGCGGGAGTTTACAAGCGAACTGAGGAGGGCAAGGAGGCTTTCATGCGCTTCGTCCAATCCGTTGGCATCCAGCCCTAGGAAATGTGTTATAATGAATCTAGCGTAACAGGGAAAGGAAGTTTTATGGCGATTTTAGTATTAGGCGGAGCTGGCTATATCGGCTCGCACATGGTAGACCGTTTGGTAGCAGCAGGCAAGGAAGAGGTAGTCGTCGTTGATAATTTGGTGACTGGCCATCGGGCAGCTGTCCATCCGAAAGCGGTCTTTTATGAGGGGGATTTGGCGGATAAGGACTT
>NZ_KQ968977.1:150547-153954 GCF_001578725.1 Streptococcus sp. DD04 | reverse complement strand
TAAGGACTTTATGCGTGATGTCTTTGCCAAATATCCATCTATCGATGCAGTCATTCACTTTGCTGCTTTTTCACTGGTGGCAGAGTCTATGGTGGACCCGCTCAAGTATTTTGACAATAACACAGCCGGCATGGTTTCTCTCTTGGAAGTCATGCAGGAATGCGGCGTTAAAAACATTATCTTTTCTTCGACAGCGGCGACTTATGGTATTCCTGAGGAAGTGCCGATACTGGAAACGACTCCGCAAAAGCCTATCAATCCTTATGGTGAGAGCAAGCTTATGATGGAGACCATTATGCGTTGGGCAGACCAGGCCTATGGCATCAAGTTTGTTGCTCTGCGTTATTTCAATGTAGCTGGTGCTAAGCCCGACGGCTCGATTGGCGAGGACCACGGACCTGAAACCCATCTCCTACCGATCGTGCTTCAGGTGGCTCAGGGCAAACGTGAGAAGATTGCCGTTTTTGGTGACGACTACGACACTCCTGATGGGACTAATGTTCGCGATTATGTCCATCCTTTCGACCTAGCTGACGCTCATATTTTAGCGGTTGAGTATCTGCGTGCCGGTCAGCCTTCGGATGCTTTTAATCTTGGCTCCTCGACTGGCTTTTCTAACCTGCAAATTGTAGAAGCAGCTCGCAAGGTGACCGGACATCCGATTCCTTTGGAAATAGCAGAGCGGCGCCCAGGTGATCCGGATACGCTGATTGCTTCCTCTGAGAAAGCAAGAAGGGTTCTGGGCTGGCAGCCGAAATTTGACAATATCGAAACCATTATCGAAACCGCTTGGAAATGGCATTCCAGTCATCCGAATGGCTATGATGACAGAGGATAAACTGACGAACCAGCTAGAAAAGCTGGTTTTTTCTTGCTTTTTTAATCAGATTATGATTAAATTTTATAAAGAAACAATCGTTGCGCAACATTTGTATTAGAAAGAGATATCAATGCCTCCAAAAAATAAATTCACTAAAGAAGAAATAATTGAAGCTTGTTTAGATCTTGTTCGAGAAGAGGGGAGGTCGGCTGTCACGGCACGAGCTGTTGCTGCTAAATTAAAGTCCTCTTCTAAGGTCATTTTTGGTCTCTTTGATAACATGGAAGAGTTGAGCAAAGCGATCGTCATTGCTGCTGAGAAGACCTTTGTCAAACAGGTTGAAATTGCCTTGCAGGAAGAAAAAGCCTTTCGTGCTGTTGGGATTGCTTATATCCGATTTGCAGCTGAGGAGCCCCAGCTTTTTCAATTGATTTTTATGAATGAGCCTGAGCGTCGCATCGATAAGTTTGCTGACTTTTTGCCAATCAAAGATTACAGTTATGAAAAAATGATTCGGTCTATTCAAGAGGAATATGGACTCTCAAGACAACTGTCAGAGCAGCTCTACCAACATCTATTTATTTACTCACACGGAATTGCCAGTATGACTGCTGCAGGAATCTATCGATTTTCATCAGCAGAACTGCTGCCTATGCTGACACAAGTATTTACAGCTTTTATAAAAGAATTATTGGGAGGAAATCATGATTGAACTAAAGGAAGTTAGAAAGTCTTATGGTACCAATGAAATTTTAAAAGGTATTGATTTACAGATTGCAGACCAAGATTATTTGGTTATTTTAGGAGCTTCTGGCTCAGGTAAATCAACCTTACTCAATATTCTTTCAGGCTTAGAAAAGCCAGATCAGGGCGAGGTTCTATATGATGGGGAAAACATTGCCTCTTTGAGCGAAAGCCAGCTGACAAAGTTTCGTAAGGAACAGGTTGCCTTCATTTTCCAACAATATTATCTATTGCAAGAGCTGACAGTAGAGCAGAATGTTAAAATGGGAGCCCACCTAGCAAATAATCAAGAGTACCTGCCAGTCCTTGAAGCAATGGGGCTTAGGGACAAACTTCACCAATATCCTAGTGAATTATCAGGAGGAGAGCAGCAGCGCGTGGCTATTGCCAGAGCCTTAGCGAAGAAACCACGGGTCCTTTTTCTTGATGAACCAACAGGAGCTTTAGATGAAGCGACTGGTCGCCAGATTCTTTCCTACGTTGCTCAAATGAAAGAAGAACTTGGTTTTACTCTGGTAATGGTCACTCATAATGAGCATATCGCTCAGCTAGCTAAGACAGTTGTCAAGATAAACAGCGGAAAAATCCAAGAGATTTTGGTTAATGAAGAGCCAAAAAGCGTAGAAGAGATTGGATGGTAGGCTATGGTAATCGGTATTAAGGATTTACGCAAGCTGTTTGTTGTATCAATAATCAGTTTTTGTGCGGTGTTAGTTTCTACTTTATTTGTCAATTTTTATATTGATCTTCAAGCAATCAATATTGAGAAGTTATCTCAACCTGCTAAGGCCTACTATGATGCTCAAGTCCTCATTGCTAAATTTGTTTCCTTGGTGAGTGGAGGTGTTCTCTCTTTCTTAGCAGTTTTGCTTTTATTCTTTTATATCAAGCAGTTTATTGATAGTCATAAAGAGGAGCTAGGAATTCTCAAAGCTTTAGGCTACCAAAATTTCGAATTGGCCAAGCATTTCTGGGTCTTTAGCTTTTCGGTTTTTCTAGGAACATTCCTTGGTTTCGGAGCTTCATTCTTCTTTATGCAGGATTTTTATGATTTGCGAAATCAAAAATCTCTGCTGCCTCTTATTAACATTCATTTTCATTGGGAATTGCTGGGGGCTTTAGTTGTCTTGCCGACCCTTATTTTTGCTCTATTAGGGATTGGCTACGCTGCTATTAAACTAAATCAACCGAGTCTCTATTTGCTGAGGAGACTAGAATTGACGCGGGTCAAGCATAAGCGTCACAAGGTAAAATCTGACCGACCATTTTTGAAAGAGCTGAGTGCAGTTCATTTTTATCAACGGAAACTTCTGATTTTCTTTGTCATTTTTGCAGCTTTTTCCTTTGCAGCCATGATGCAGCTTTCCTTTGGAATGAAAGAGTTTATTGATGGCAGTATTCAAGCCATGATGATGGGCATAGGGCTTGTGTTGTCGCTTTCGGTTTTGCTGCTCTGTTTAGGAACAGTTGTTCAAGAAAATAAAGCTAGTCTAGCTCTGATGAAGGCCTTTGGTTACAGTCAAAAGGAATGTTATCAAGTTATTCTAGCCAGATATCGAGTAGTGGCTTATCTAGGCTTTGTCTTAGGAACAGCTTATCAATACGGAATCATGAAATTATTGCTTAAAGTCATCGTAAAAGACGTTCAAGGCGTACCTGATTACTCATTTGATATGCAGCTTTGTTTCCTTGCTTTTTTAGCTTTTGTAATGGTTTATGAATTTCTTGTCGCTTATTATTTCCGAGCTATTAGACGATTGAGTCTTAAAGAAGTCATGCTAGCTGAATAAGAAACCTCATCTCGCTTTTATGCAGGAAAAACCTGTATGAAAGCCTTTTTTAT
>NZ_KQ968977.1:118019-150423 GCF_001578725.1 Streptococcus sp. DD04 | reverse complement strand
ATGCGGGAAAAACCTGTATGAAAGCCTTTTTTATGCTATAATGATGAAAAAGTATGAGGAGAAAATGATGAATCAAACTGTTCAATATTTACAAGAATTAACGGCTATCCCTTCCCCAACAGGCTTTACGGCTGAGGTGGCGGACTATCTGGTGAAAACGCTGGAAGAAATGGGCTATGAGCCTGTCCGAACCAATAAAGGCGGAGTTCATGTCGTGGTGAAGGGGGAAAATGATGCCCAGCACCGAGTGGTGACAGCCCATGTGGATACTCTGGGAGCCATTGTCCGTTCGGTCAAGTCTGACGGTCGGCTCAAACTGGATCGAATTGGCGGTTTCCCTTGGAATATGATTGAGGGAGAAAACTGTCTGATTCATGTGGCCAGCAGTGGCAAGACTATCAGCGGTACAATCTTAGTTCACCAAACTTCCTGCCATGTCTATAAGGATGCTGGGACAGTTGAACGTACACAGGATAATATGGAAGTCCGTTTGGATGAAAAGGTGACGAGTGAGAAAGAAACGCGGGATTTAGGAATCGAAGTCGGTGATTTTATTTCCTTTGATCCGCGTACCACAGTTACTGAGTCAGGCTTTATCAAGTCCCGCTTTCTGGATGACAAGGTCAGCGCAGCTATTTTGCTCAATCTCTTGCACATCTATAAAGAGGAAAATATTCAGCTGCCAGTGACGACGCATTTTGCCTTCAGTGTCTTTGAAGAGGTTGGTCATGGGGCTAATTCTAGCCTGCCGGCCCAAGCGGTAGAGTATTTGGCGGTTGATATGGGGGCTATGGGTGACGATCAGCAGACAGATGAGTATACGGTTTCTATCTGTGTCAAGGATGCATCAGGACCTTATCACTATGGCTTCCGGCAGCATTTGGTAAATTTAGCCAAGGAGCAAGACATTCCTTACAAACTAGACATCTATCCGTTCTACGGGTCGGATGCCTCTGCAGCCATGAGTGCAGGAGCAGAAGTCAAGCATGCTCTGCTAGGTGCAGGTATCGAATCCAGCCACTCTTATGAGCGTACCCATATCGATTCAGTTGTCGCGACAGAGCGTATGGTCGATGCTTATCTAAGAAGTGGATTGGTGGAGTTTTAATAAAGGAGATTTAATGATGAATATTACTCGAATGATTTTACCAGTTGGACAAGGCGGTTTTTGTGTAGAAACTTTTAGATTAGAGAGAGACTATCATGTAATTTATGATTGCGGTTCACTGACAGATGTTAATCTTGTTAAGAACCACATTAGAAATTATTTTGATCCGAGAGAAAAAATTGATGCAGTTTTTATTTCTCATTTAGATAATGACCATATAAATGGATTACCGTATCTTCTTAAATATTGTGACGTGAAAAGAATATATTTTCCTATTATTACTAGTGGGGTTAAAACATTTTTAAAAATAAAGACTCTGTTAAATCCAAAATTTTCAACTAGTTTTGCTGGGCAATTTATTTCTAATCCAAGGCAAGCTATTAGGGATATTAATGATGGTGAGGTTCAACTATTTCAGATTCAAGAGATTGGAAATGAATCGTATACACCAGACGAAAGTCGGCTTGAAACTATATTGTCTGGTCAGAATTTGATGGGACAAATTTTGGGTGATAGTCAACTAGACTGGGAGTTTGTCCCTTTCAATTTTAGACAAGTTTCTAGAATTGAAAAATTCCAAAAAAATTTAGAAACCATGTTTCCAAGTTATATTTTTTCAGGTAGATTAACCGAATATGATGTTGAAAAGTTATATAAGCAAGATTCCCAAAAGGTAAAAGAGGCATATAAAAAGGTTCCTGGAAAACTAAATGTTAACTCTATGACTCTTTTTTCTGGCTCAAAAGATTATCGAGTAGCTGATATATCAAACGCGTCGAACGCTTGGTTTAAATCGCATTGTCGTTGCTATTATTATAGATTTAGGAATCAGTCAGGATGTTTATATACAGGTGATTATGATGCTAGAGGTAAACGAAAATGGGAAGACTTAAAAACAGCATATAATAAATACTGGGATTATGTCGGTTGCATACAAATACCTCACCATGGTTCAAAACATAATTATAATACAAAATTAACAGATTGGGATGCTTTTTATTTCATATGTGCTGGTTCTAAGAACACCTATCAACATCCACATAGTAGTGTGATTAGGGACATTATGCTAAAAAATAAGATATATGCTAATGTCAATGAGCATATCGGTAGTATATTAATTTTTAGAATTTATTAAATTAAAGAAGAATAAAAATGAAGCAGAATAAAAGTTTCTGCTTCATTTTTACTCTTTAGAAGTGCTTACTTAACACTCCAGACACTGACTGACTTTTCCTCCACTGGAAATTCTCCCCAGCCTTCTTCGTCAATCGTCACGATTTGAGAGCTCTTGTCCAGAGAATCGCTGAATTCTTTACCAGCCCATTCTGAACCGACCAGCATACGTTTGCTGCTGGCTTGGTCATTGCTGATAACAACAGCGATTGGCTGACTCCCGTCCTTTCCTTGGCGAGTCCAGCCAATACAGTTGGCATCGTCAAAGTAGTCAGTCTGCTCGCCGTAAGCTAGATTGAGACGGACATCCAAGAGCTTGTCCAACACATCCTGAAAACTCTCCTGAGCAAACTGGCCCTCAATGCCATAGTAGTCTCCGTAAAAGACACAAGGAAGTCCAGCTTCTCGTAGAAGGATGAGAGCATAGGCTGCTGGCTTGAACCATTCTTCGACAGTGGACTCCAAAGCCTGTCCCCGCTGAGTATCGTGATTGTCCACGAAGGTCACGGCTGACCCAGGATGATTTTTTGCCAGAGTATGGTCAAAAATGGTCCGTAAGTCATAGTCTGCTCCAGCTCTGCTGGCATCAAAGAAATTATGGTGGAGCTTGACATCGACAAGGTCAAAGCGATAGTCAATACTTTCTAGATAGTCGTTATTGGCTGTCTCATCGCCATTCCAAAATTCTCCAAAGACATAGAAATCATCACCATATTTTTCAGTAATATCACGGATGAAATTCCTCATAAAGAAGGAGTCAATGTGCTTGACAGCATCCAAACGAAAACCTTGGACTCCAGTTGTTTCGATAAACCAGTGAGCCCAGTCATAGAGATTTTGAATGACCTCTGGATGTTTGAAGTCAATATCGGCGTACATGAGATAGTCATAGTTTCCGTTTTCATTGTCCACCAGCTCATCATCCGCCCAGCCTTTATTGTCTCCTTGGATGAGGTAAATGCCAGACTTATTGTTTTTGGCATCGTAGTCCGTACCGGTGAAGTGATACCAATGCCATTTAAAATCATTGTAGGCTTTATTGCGACCTGGGAAGGTGAATTTAGTCCAGCCTTTGATTTCGAAAGGTTCTGACAAGACCTTTGTTCGGTCGTTAGGATCCACTTCAACGACGGTAAATCGCTCTTTGCAGTCTGCTGCTGCCTTGTGATTAAGTACCACATCGGCCATTGGCTCAATGCCGTTGGCTTTCAAAGTCTGGATAGCTTTTAGGTAGTCTTCCTTAAAACCATATTTTGTTCGGATGGTTCCTTTTTGGTCAAACTCACCCAAGTCGAAGAGGTCATAAACTCCATAGCCAACATCATTTGAACTCGTTGCCTTAAAAGCTGGCGGCATCCAAATTTTGCGAATGCCTTTTGATGCTAGGTTCGGAGCATCCTCCGCCAAGCGATTCCAATGCTGTCCATCATTTGGTAAGTACCATTCAAAATATTGCATTAATGTTTGATTTTCCATACTAGATACCTCACATTCTTAGTGATGGGTCTATTTTACCAAAAGAAGAATGATTACGCAAACGTTTGCGTAAATAATTTTTTACTTTTCTTACTTTTTCCGTAGATAAAAGGAATGTTATATTGAATTTAAAGCGCTTACAGAGTATAATGGACTTATATAAATAAATTTTATATATAAGGAAAGGGAGTCTTTATGAAAAAGAGAAGACTAGTCACATTGCTCCTGCCAAGCTTGCTGTTTGCACCTTTGGTATTGTCACAGGCTGTTCAGGCGGATGAGGTGGCTCAGGCGACCAGTGAGCGTACGGAAAATATTAGTACAGAGGTAGCTACACCTGTCGCTTCTGAGCCTACTTCCTCAGTTCAGCAGCCGGCGATTGTAGAGGTTCAAAGTCAGGCTTCGTCTGAGAGTTCAGCGCCAGAAAAGCAAGAAGAAGCAGTTATTTCAAGTGAAAAACTAGTTGCAAGTCCTGTAACAGCGAGTTCGTCACAGGCTCAGGCACCTTTGGCTTTGGCTCAAGAAGTCAGCTTAGCACCTTCCGCTGTATCAACCGTTGCAAAAGGGCAAGATTTGTCCGCTTATACCGGTAGCCTTTCAAATCCCGCTTTAGCTGATAAGGAACTGTCCTTGCAAGACGCGGTAGACGAGTTGTTAAACTGGGCAGCCGTCAACAATTCTCAACTGGGTAGCAGTGCTCAGGATAGAGTGAATCTGGCCAAGAGTCTGGGAATGATTGAAAAAGAAGCAGACCTGACAGCCAGCGTGCAGGGAGCTAATCTGCAATCTATGTATGCAGTTGCTAAGCGCTTACATGATGCTTATCGTGCCGAAAAGAAAGCACCGCTCTTTTTGAACGGTCGGGCACAGCCGATTTTCCCATATAGCAGCGGGGAAAAGGAAGACCATGACTATTCTTATGAGAAAAGCGATATCGTCCGTTTTCCTGTCTATGTCGAGACGGATCATGATACGGATGGAGATGGCAAGCGGGATTTAGTCAAGGCAATTGTGCAGCTTCCCAAGGCAGCAGCTAAAGGTGATTTTAAAGCTTCAACGATTTTGGAAGCTCGGCCTTATGTTGCAGGAACTTTGGATGAAAATTATGTGACCTTGGAAAGTCTCAATTTGCCGACTAATGGTTCTTATGACATGAAGAGCTTGCGTAATCGTCCTGCCAAGCGCCAGCCTATTTCCAGTATGAGCAGTGTTGATGCGGCTAAAAAAGCCAAGGCATCAGATTGGTATTACTATAGTCCTTATGAAGGGATTTATGACTACGAAGATTTGAACTGGTATGACTATTTCCTAGTGCGGGGCTATGCCTTTATTTCCAGTGCTGGTCTGGGAACCAAAGGTTCAGAAGGCTTTAATACAACTGGCTCTGATTTGGAAATCGAAGCATTTAAGAATATTATCGAATGGGTCAATGGCAAACGCAAGGCCTATACAGACAGAACCAGCAATATTGAAATCAAAGCTGACTGGGCAAATGGCAAGGTCGGCATGACTGGTCTATCTTGGGCCGGTACGACAACTTTCGGTGTAGCAACGACTGGGGTGGAAGGCTTGAAAACGATTGTTCCAGCCGCAGGAATTGCCAGCTGGTATGATTATTTCAATAGTCAGGGGACAGCTTATACTAATCCGCCTTACAGTGACCTATCTTGGCTCTCACTTTATGTCTCCACACGGATTTTAGATCAGGATGATTGGGCCACTATCTGGAACAAGTACGCCGACTATATCAATCAGCTAAATAAGGACCAAAAAGCCCACGGCCGCAATTATAGTCAGGTTTGGCGGGAACGGGATTATACCCTGCATCCAGAAAAGATAAAGACCAGTGCCCTGCTAGTGCATGGTTTAAATGATGACAATGTTAAAACCAAACAGTTTGAGCTTATGTATGATGCCTTGAAGAAAGCCGGCCAGAATGTGAAACTCTATCTCCACCAAGGAGACCACGTCAATCCAGCAGCTATTTCTAGAGGCTATGGTATCACAGCTAATAAGCAAGATTTCTATGACTTGCTCAATACTTGGTTTTCACATTACCTCTATGATGTCGAAAACGATGTCAGCAAACTCCCTCCTGTTTTGGCACAAAACAACTATGATCCAAATAAATGGACCAGTTACGATAACTGGAAAAGTAGCAATCGTATGATTCTGACAGCCCAGTCCAAACGCTTGGAAGAAACGATTTCTAGTGACTATGCGGGGGCAGGGATTGACACTAGCAAGCGAGATGAAACGGTCAGTCAAGCTTCTTCCAAAGCGAATCTGACCTTTGTAACAGATGTCAAAGAGGATCTGACCATCAAAGGCCATATTCCTGTCCATTTCAAGGCAGCTCTGGCCAAGGGCAGCGGCAGAAATCTGCAGGTTAATGCGCTCTTGGTAGACGTATCAGACCAAGAATTTGATGTGGTCGGAAATGGTGCTGCTAGCGATGACAGTCAGACAGGTGGCTTCTGGATGGGCAGCAATCTCAGCAATCTGGATATTAAAAACTTTGCAACTGTCAAAACCAAATACAAGGTGATTGCTAAAGGCTGGCTAAACTTAGCCAATCCAGAATCAGGCTATACACCATCCAGCTCGGAAAAGAGCATTAAGCCAAAAGTTGGCCAATTCCACGATTATACGATGTATTTGCAGCCGAATCTTTATACTGTGAAAAAAGGTCATAAGCTGGCTCTGGTCTTCAATACTTATGATCCTAGCGACCTTACGATTAAGCGTCAGTATGCAGTGACTTTCAAGACGGATTCCATCAGTGCGCTGTTGCCAACTGTGGAAGCGACTCGTTCGCAGAAGGCTACCTATGTACCAAATGCTCTTGATACCGAATATGCGAAATTGCCTGAGATTATTGGGGAAAAATTAGTTGCACCAGAAATCATAGAAGTTCCAGAATATATCTTTGACAGGAAAGAGCAGAAGGAAAGCCCGTCAGTTGACTTGAAGGTCCGCTATGCAGGACACTATAATCGGGGGACAGCCCAAGTGCAGCAATTAGCAAGTCATCAAGCTCAGCAAGCACCAGCTACCTTACCTAAAACAGGTAGCAATCCAGCAAAAGGAATGCTCCATCTTGGCTTGGCTCTGCTTTTCAGCACACTAGGTATGTCTAGCCTTGCTAAGAAATATTCTCATCGTTAACAGTCACTATTTAAAAGCAGCCAGAAATTCATAATTAGGTGAAGTTTGGCTGCTTTTGCCTTATCGTCTTTTAGCTGGACTCGACTTTCACTTAGATTTGATGTAAGGAGTGCCGGCAATATAGGGGTAGAAAGAATGAAAAATCATATTCAAGATATTTTTGACCAAAGTATGGCGATTGAAAGTTTTACCCATACTGGTTCTGAGCGGGAGATTGAGGCCTTTCTTCAGGAGCGGATTGGAAAGATTCCCTATTTTCAGAAGCATCCAGAGCTGTTTGGCTGCTATCAGATTCCAAATGATTTTTATAACCGCAGTGTCAATTGGGCTTTGGTCAAGCAGGACACGGCTGACACCGTAATTCTTTTTCATCATCATGATACAGTGGATATTGAGGATTTTGGCAGTCTCAAAGACTGGGCTTTTGATAATCAGGCCCTGAAAGAGAAATTGCCTTCTATATCTTCAGACCCAGCTGTTTTAGCAGATATTGCTTCGGATAAATGGCAATTCGGTCGGGGCTCCTGTGACATGAAGGCTGCTCTGGCCTTGCAGTTAGGTGTGGTGGAAGAATACAGCCAAAGACAGTCTGGTCAGGTTAATTTGCTCTATTTGTCTGTCGGAGATGAGGAATCCTATTCTCAAGGCATGCGGGCAGCAACAGCTTTGCTGGCTGATTTGAAGGAGAGATTTCAGCTTCATTACCTTCTGGCTGTGGATTCTGAGCCTTTTGAAAGCCAGTCAGCGGAGGAAAAGGTGCTTCATATAGGAACAGTCGGCAAGTTAATGCCAGTTGTCGTGACTCAGGGTATCCTTTCTCACATGAAAGAGCCGCTCAAGGGGATCAATGCCCTGTCCTTGCTGGCCAAAGTTGCTGAAAAAATTGATCTCAATCCGGCTCTATCTGACATGGCCTATGGCGAACGTTCGCCCCTACCATCTTGGTCCTATCTGCGCGATTTGAAGGAAAATTACGATGTGTCAACCGTGTTGCGTGCAGCCGGCTATTTCAGCGTCCTTTATCTAGAAAAGAGTCCAAGTGAGCTGCTGGCGACCATTAAGAGTCTCAGTCAAGAAGCAGTGGATGGATTTTATCAAAACTACTGTCAGCTTCAGAAAGTCTATCAAGAAAATAAGGTTGTCTCAAAACCGCGCGTGCTGACCTATCAGGAATTACTGCAAGAATGCCAAGAAAAAATCGGTTTTGAAGAAACTTTGCAGCAGATTTATGAGGAAGCACAGCAAGACTTGCAAGACGGTGCATCCTATCAGGAAATCAGCATTCAAAATATCCAGAAAGTTTTAGATTTCTACGACCGTAAGGAAGCTTTGGTGATCCTAGCGATTGCGCCACCTTACTATCCATCCATGAATTGTCGGCGTCTGTCAGACAGTCCGATTGTGATTGATAAGGTTGTCCAACTTTATCGGGATTATCTGGAGAAGGAAGCTGGCTGTCAACTACAAGTAGACGAATTCTTCATGGGAATCTGTGACCTTAGTTACTGTGCCTTGGAGAAGCCTGCCGCTGAATACCAAGACCTGATTGCCAGTATGCCTGTACAGGAGAATCTTTACCAACTTGATTTTTCAGAAATTGCTTCCAATCATATCCCCGGCATCAATCTAGGCCCATGGGGCAAGGACCTGCATCAGCTAACTGAGCGTGTCTATGAGCAGGATATGCTGGAAACCATTCCTAATTTCCTGCTCTATCTGCTGGAAAATACTCAATCTTTCAAGGTTTAAAGGATGGTTCTGGCTTGTTTTAAAGCAAAATCCGAACTTTTTCGCTCATTTTAAGACAAATAAGTTTTAAGATAGTATAATAAGCTCAAAACATAGTAAAGGAGTTTCTCATGATTGAATTTAGAGATGTTACAAAAGACTATGATGGCAAGCTAGCGCTCAACCACCTGAATCTGACCCTGGAAAGCGGTGAGATTGTCGGTCTGATCGGTCACAATGGAGCGGGTAAGTCAACGACCATTAAATCCTTGGTCAGTGTCATCAATCCGACACAAGGACAAATTTTTGTGGACGGCAAGGAGCTATCCAGTAATCGTCTAGAAATCAAGAAAAAAATCGGTTATGTAGCCGATTCTCCTGATCTTTTCTTACGTCTGACAGCCAATGAATTTTGGGAGCTAGTGGCGACTTCCTACGATATGACCACGGCAGAAGTAGAAGCTCGTTTGGGTGAGTTGCTGGCTATTTTTGATTTTGCCGGCCATCGTTATGAAGTGATTGAGTCATTTTCACACGGTATGCGGCAGAAGGTTTTTGTCATTGGTGCCCTTTTGTCTGATCCAGATATCTGGGTTTTAGATGAGCCTTTGACGGGACTGGATCCTCAGGCAGCTTTTGATCTTAAGCAGATGATGCGTGAGCATGCCAATAAAGGGAATACTGTTCTTTTTTCAACCCACGTTTTAGAAGTGGCTGAGCAACTATGCGATAAGATTGCCATTCTCAAAAAAGGAGAGCTAATATTCTATGGCACGATTGAAGAATTGAAAGGTCAACATCCCGAACAGTCCCTCGAAGCTATCTATCTAGGTTTGGCAGGCCGCAGAGAAGAGGTGAGTCCAGATGCGCCTTAAAGCGATTAAAAAATTAGTTGATATCAATATTCTCTATGCTATCCAAGCTTCGCAGTTGCAGCAATACCGCAAGAAGCAGGCAAAGAATCCAGAGGTCAAGGTCAATGTCTCCCTGCAGGCTATTCGAATGTACTTGATTTTGGGGTTGGTCTACCTATTCATCTTTGGTATCATGAGTGCTTTCAATCGCATGGTAGGAAATCCGGGCCTTTTTGCCAATATGGTCTCCATATTTGCCATGTTTTCCATGTCGCAGGGATTCCTCGTTTTCTATAATGTCTTTTATGAAAGCAAGGATTTGCAGTCCTATAGGCCCTATGCCTTTAGTGAATCAGAAATCATTATCGGAAAGAGCATCTCTGTTGTCCTGACACTCTTGATTGCAATTCTGCCGATGTATAGCTATTTCATTGTGTTAGGCCTTCAAGGTGGAAATCCTTTAGTCGGTCTTCCTATGGCCTTGATTTCGATTGTGATTTTAAGTTCGGTTTTGACCTTTGTCATTTTGATTTTGGTGCATTTTATCACCAAGACAGCCTTCTTTAGAAAGTATAAGACCATCCTATCCAATGTGATTCTAGGGCTTGTTTCCCTAGGTTCGGTAGGACTCTATATCTTTATCAATCAGATGAATAGCCGTAGTATCGCAAGTAACACAATGGCCACGCCATATTTCCCGCCAGTTGTGGCCTTTTACGACTTTATTATCAATCCTTTCAGCTTGACTGCGGTTTTAGGAATTTTAGCTTGGCTCGCCGTAGCAGCCTTTCTCTTTTTACTGGTCAAGTTCAAGGTGATACCAGAATTTTATGAGGCAGCCTTGATGACGGGTGCAGCAGGAGGAAAACGTGAGCGCGTGCATGATATCAATATGGATGAGGCTAAAAATTTCAAGAAATTTGTGTGGCGCTATCATCTTCGGCTGCTGAGTGAAGGTTCAGTCGTTTTACAGGCCCTCTTTATGTCGGCACTGATTCCCTATATCATTATTTTTAGTATGGTCATGGGGACAATCAATGCAGGCTTGGATATTAGTCCCTTTCTGATTCCACGGTATTTGCTCCCGCTTATCTTTCTATCTATGTTTATCGCCACGCTCAATTCAGGGGGTAATAATCTGACCTCTATCGGTTTATCTTTAGAGAGGGAAAATTTTGATTATCTGAAAGTTTTGCCTTTTGATTTGAGAAAATATATTCGTCTCAAATTCTGGTATCTTTTTGCTATTCAATCCATTTTGCCAGTGATTCTCCTTTTTGTGACCAGTCTTCTATTTCATATCCATCTGGTGACTCTTCTCGCTATGCTACTGACTTGGTTTATGGCTAGTCTAGCATGGAGTGCTTGGGGCTATCATAGAGACTACAAACACTTGGTGACCAACTGGTCCAATGTCAACGAGTTGATGAATCGGGATAACAGTATGGGGAAAACGCTGTTGGCTCTCTTATTTACTTTTGGAATTATCATTGTGATAGGGCTTTTCTATATGATTTCCTACTTCCTACCTCTCACCGTCCTTTATTTCCTTTCGGCGGTATTGATTCTTGTTTCCGGCCTCATATCTTATCTGACCTATCGAGACTACATGAGGCGACTCGATAAGGAAATCGCCAGTTTTTATTAAAAAGTACTGAGATGCTTAGAAAATATCAGAAATATGAGGTCTGGCAAAACACATTCTGAGTAGAGTCATATTCCAAATAACTATTTCAAAAAGGCTTAGAAGAACGTTTCTAAAAAATGTGTTTCTAGGCCTTTTATGATGATACAAAGATTAGCGTCTTTACCAGAAAAATGTTTCACCTCTCCGCTATTATTGAAGATTTAAACAATCATGATATTCGCCTTCAATCTCTTCATGAAAATATTGAGACAGATTCTTTAACTGGTAAATTCTTTTGCTTAATGCTGGGATATGTGGCGGAATGGGAACTTCAGGCTATTTCAGACCGCACAAAAGACGGACTTCGTAAAGCTAAAGAAAAAGGTGTGAGACTCGGCAACAAAGGTCTATCTCGAACTAAAGAAAAACAAATAATCAAGGAATACCTACAAAGAGAATTATCTGTGCGAAAGATTGCCAGTCGCCTCAATATTTCTACCGCCACTATTTACAGCGTTCCCAAGAGAAATAATATCCAAATCAACCGAAAAAACATCCTATAAATTATTTACAAATTTCTAAAAAAATAGCCAATCAAACTCTTATTTGTACTTTTTCTTTCCCCTAAATTCTTGTTAAACTGAACCTACCTCTGCTACAATGGCAAGGCTAGGTTAAACAAGGAGATAATCGTGACCAAATACTATATCAATAAATTCAAGGATCTACGGGAAATCAAAATCGGTTATGCTCGTGTCAGCTCCACGGATAACCGCCAAGAGTTAGGTCTAGAGGTTCAGAAAGAAGCTCTGAAGTCTTGTGATATACTTTTTATCGAAAAAGATTCAGGATCTCAAGATAACCGAGTTCAGCTACTTAAGGCTTTAAAACTAGCTAAAGAACTTAAGCGACTCAACAAACAGGTCTCGCTAGTCGTTTACAAGTTAGATAGACTAACTAGGAAAATGTTTACTCTAGTAAATATTTTGGACGACCTAACTATTCATGATATTCAATTAATCAGCCTAAAAGAAAATATTGCGACAGACTCGCTAACTGGCAAATTACTGGTTGTTATTCTAGGATATGTTGCAGAGATGGAACTAGAAGCTATACGCTCCAGAACCAAAGACGGTTTACGTAAAGCCAAGGAACGAGGTGTTAAATTAGGCAATAAAGGAATTTCTAAAACTAAGGAAAAAGAAGTTATTCAGCTATATCAACAGTCAAATCTAACGATTAAAGAGATTTCTCAAACTTCCAACATATCCACGGCCACCCTTTATAATATCTTAAAGCGCAATAACATAAAAACAAAATCAAAAAATACCCTCTAAGTGCTTGCATTTATGAGATAAAATGGTAGAATAAGACTGTCAAAACATTCTAGCAGACGAACGTTTGTTAGAATTCTCAAAGATTGAAAAATTCATTTTCTAAATGCTGGTTTCATCAGGTTTTGCGCCTTTTTGAAGCTAGCATTTTTGTTTTTTAAGCGTTCTATTTGACGTTCGTCCATTAGAATCCACCAAACGCCTTGTAGCAGAGGTTATTTGGGGAGAAAAAGTTTAGACTTTCAAAAACAAAAAACGGAGGAAAAACAAATGAAAAATATTGCTAAATACGGAATTGTATTGCTTTCAGTAGCTGTTTTAGCGGCTACTACTTCAGCAGCTACTGTTACTGCTGATGATGTTGCTGGTGATAACGCCCCAGCGGTTGAAACGGTTGCTCCGGCAGCGGAAAAACAGCCGCTGCCGTTCACTATCGGATATCTAGACATTGAAACTGTCACAGAGATATCACCGAGGGATACGATATTGATTAACCCGGGAGAGCAAAGAGATTTGATCCCCAAGCAAATCGAGGGTTGGAAAGCATTTGACGACACTAGATCCATCAGTTATAATGAAGTTGAAAAGGGGCTGAGTGGAACTAGTTTTCTTTATGAAAAGGTGGATCAGCCGGATCCAGTGCCAACGCCTGACCCTAAACCAGCGCCGACTCCAACTCCCGTTCCACCAGTGACGGAAGAGAATGTTGTTCCGGCTAATATTTCCAAATTGCACTTGTATTTTCGGGAAGAGGGGACTTTCAAATCTCTTCTTCCTGAAAATACGGTTTCAATTGAACAGGGAGGCACGTATATTGCAACTGCTCCAGAGATTGAAGGATATCATGCTACTAATAAAGCACGATATCACTCTTCCTCTGATGACATTCAGGGGAGAGATGTTAGCCTTCCGTATAAAGTAAGCTACCAGAAGGGGCTACCTGAATATGGGGTCACGGGTGATCAATATTTATATTATTATTACACAGCTATTGCTCAGCCCCAACCTGATCCAAAACCAACTCCACAGCCTAGCCCTAATCCTACGCCAGACCCAACTCCGCAACCTGATCCAACCCCAACTCCGCAACCAAAGCCAGAGCCAGAACCACAGCCTGACCCTAAACCAGCGCCACAACCTGGCAACGATAATAAGGGTGGACAAGCTAAACCTAGCGACAACGGCAAAGGTGACGGCAAGGCCGAAAATCCAGCAGATAACCAAAAGCCTGCGGATAAAGGTGCCGCAAAACAGCCAGAAGGTGAAAAACCTGCTGACAACAGCAAAGCTTCAGATCAAAGCCAGAAGCCTGAAACTGTGAAGCCTAAAGCGACCGAAGATAAAAAAGAAGAGACTAAAAACAAACTCCCCAATACTGGTGAAGCCGTTTCTAGCCTAGGATTCCTAGGTGTAGGACTCCTTTCTAGTTTAGGTTTGACTAAGAAACGCTATAAAGGGAGACACGAACGTCACTAATATCTAAAGTTTTGAAATGGTTATTATAGATAAAACCTAATTGTTGCTTTGTAAAGATTCACTTGGTGAATAATATATTGAAAAGACGGTTCAAATATGACCGTCTTTTTATTTAGTTTACCTATAAGATGTGTGAACTCAGATTACTTTTAGACTGCTGAGTGTCAGACTATCTAGTTGGTAGCTTTCTACATGAAATAAACAATAGCCAAGTACTGGAGAGCAGAAGCAGCTAGGATGAAGAGATGCCAAATCATGTGGAAGTAGGGCTTCTTTTTAGCATAAAAACCAGCGCCGACTGTGTAACAAAGACCGCCTGCTAGCATAAGTCCCCAAAACACTGGTCCAGTCTGTCCGATAATCTGTGGGATGATAAAGATCACCAGCCAGCCCATAATCAGATAAAGGGCCAGGCTGAATTTCTCATTGACCTTCTTGGCAAAGATTTTGTAGAGAATGCCGAAGATAGTCGTGCCCCACTGAATTGCGATAATCAGATAGCCCCGCCAGTCATTCATGAGCGAAAGGACGACGGGAGTATAGCTGCCAGCGATGGCAATGTAGATCATGGAGTGGTCGATAATCCGCAGAATATATTTGTGGGTCGAGCCATAGGACATGGAGTGGTAAATGGTGGAGGAGAGAAACATGAGGAAAAGGCTGATGACAAAGATAGAAGTACCGATAGCAGAGACTAGGCCATGCCTTTCATAGCTGTAAACAGCAGAAATCGGAAGGAGAATCAGCATCAAAACAGCTCCGACGGCATGGGTAACAGCATTGGCAATTTCCTCTCCAAAAGAGAGTTTTTTACTGAGTTTAAGCGCGTAGTTCATCGTTATTTTCCTCCTTTTTGGGTACTTGGATAAAGGCTAGGGTTTGCTGGTAGAGCTTGACGGTCTGACAGGCACTGGCAATGATTGGAGTCACTTCAAGTTTCTGTCCATTCATGTAATCTACAAAGTCATTGTAAAGCTTTTCAGACTGGGTTTGGGCATTCAGCATATCCAAAGTAGCTGCAATATCCTGAATAGAAAAAACAGTTTTTAAGCTTGTAATGGCAATCAAACGGGCAACTTGCTGGCGATTGTATTTTTTCTTTAAGGGTTTATCAAGATAGGCATGTTTAACATAGTTATTGATCATTGATGCGGTCAGTCCCTTGTCCGAAGCGGTGAAAGCAGGCTTGCAGACGTTATTGACATAGAGCAGGACTTGGTCCAAATATAGTTCAAGATCAGGTAATTCATCCCATCTTGGAAAAAGAATTGTTGTTTCCAAATTTCAATCTCTCTTATATCTAGTCTTGATAACTAGATAATATCATTTTTAAAAAACAAAGTCAAGAATAAATCCATGTTTGATAAAATCTGCTATAATCATTAATAAAGTAAAGTAGGAATGCAGACTCGCAGTCCAACGTTAGAAAGAGTAAGTATGAAGATTTTAATCCCAACTGCTAAAGAAATGAATGAAAAGCAGAGCTCGCTGGGTCACTCCCAGTTAACGCCTAAAAGCAAAATTATAATAGAAGAGTTGTTGAAATTCTCAGCCAAGGATCTGGAAAAATTATACAAAATCAGTCCGCAAATGGCTGAAATAGAATACCAGCGGATTCAAAATCTGAGCAAAAATGAAGCGGAGACTTACCCAGCTTTGCTCTTATTTGACGGGCTCATGTATCGCAATATCAAGCGAAAAGATTGGACACAAGAGGAAAAATCCTACATTCAAGAGCATTTGCTTTTAACTTCTAGTCTATATGGGGTCATTCCTGCCCTTAGTCCGATTGCTCCTCATCGGCTGGACTTTTTGGTGGGGCTAAAGCCCAATGGTCAAACGCTGAAAAAATTTTGGCGGGACGATTATACAAAAGCAGTAGCGGATGAAGATATGCTGCTTTCTCTATTGTCTAGTGAATTTGAGGATGTTTTTGAAAAATCGGTCAGAGAGAAGATGCTTCGTTTTAAATTCTTAGAGGAAAAGGCTGGCAAACTCAAAAGTCATTCTACCATTTCCAAAAAGGCGCGTGGGCAGTTTTTGACTGATTTGATGGAAGCGCAGGTCGATAAACTTGAGCAAATCAAACAGCTCTCTTTTGCAGGTTTTGCCTTTCGAGCTGACCTATCGGACGACAAAGAATTCGTCTTTGTAAAGGAAGAATAAGAAATAGCTTCACTTGGTTTTCAGCTAAGTGAAGCTTTTACATAGTCTGATAATTGCACTTGATTCTGCAATTCGATAAATTTCTCAGGATAGGTCTGACGAACTTTTTGATAGTGACTTTTGGTCGTTTTTGTTCGGCCATCCCAGAGGATCCAGCGGATAAATTCCCAATCCAGTCTTTCGGTACAGCCAGGAGCCATACTCTCTCGTACCTGATTTCGGTATTTTAGGTAGCGTTTGAAAGCGCGATAGAGGCAGCTCCAGCGAGAAAAGTTCAGAAAGATGATTTGGTCAGCCTCTTTCATCCGCCTTTCATAAAAACACCAAGAGTAGTTGCCATCAATGACCCAGGATTGATTTTGCTGGAGGAAATCTGCTAAATCAGCCTTGACTTGGTCTTGACTACGAGTCTGCCAGTCTTCTTCAAACTGAATCGTGTCCAGATGAAGGACGGGAAGTTGGTAGTATGATCCTAAATGCTGGTCCAAGGTTGATTTTCCTGAACCCGAGTAGCCAATGATAGCAATTTTCATTAGAAGTCTCCTTTGTTTAATGTGCAACAAAAAAAGCTCCTCAGAGCTCCCTTTGCATGCGTGGCGCATTATTTAGCAAGTTTAGCTGAAAGACGTGCTTTGTCGCGGCTTGCTTTGTTTTTGTGGATCAAACCTTTAGTTTCTGCTTTATCGATAGCTGAGCTAGCAGCACGGAAAAGTTCTTCAGACGGGTTTGCTTCAAATGCTTTAATTGCAGTACGCATAGCTGATTTTTGAGCTGAGTTTTTTTCGTTTTGTTTCACGTTCAATTCAGCGCGTTTGATAGCTGACTTAATGTTTGCCAAGTTATTCACCTCCATTGAAAATACTAACTATCTAATTATATATGAAAAGTTTTGATTTGACAAGCCTAAATTATTTTTTTAGATAGATTTCATCAATTTCATGGTTTTCTGCTTTGTGTAAAATAATCTCAGCTCGGTTACGAGTGGGCTCGATGTAGTCCAGCAGATTGACGAGATTAATTGTTTTCCATATATTTTGCGCGAAAGCCATAACTTCTTCATCGGACTGGGTTGTGAAGCGATAATAGTAGTTGGTTTGGTCGTTTTCAGCTAGAGACAGCATTTTTTTAAAGCGATCCAAATACCAAGATTCGATATTGTCAACTTCGGCATCTACATAGATAGAAAAGTCAAAAAAGTCGGACATATACAGGCGTTCGTTCTGTGGATTTTGGAAAACATTGATTCCCTCCACAATGACAAAGTCAGCAGCCTTGATTTCTTGCTTTTCATTTGGGACAATATCATAAATTTCATGCGAATAAACAGGGATTTGATAATCCTGACCATTTTTGATGGTGTCTAGGAAGTCAAGGAGCAGCTCCATATTGTAACTTTCTGGAAAGCCCTTGCGATTTAAAATTCCTGCTTCAATCAGGGTTTGATTGGGGTAGAGAAATCCATCTGTTGTAACCAGTTCGACCGATGCATTTGAAAATGTCCGCGATAGGAGGATTTGTAGCAGCCGGCTGGTGGTTGACTTTCCAACGGCAACGCTGCCAGATACTCCGATGATAAAGGGCTGTTTTTTGCTTTCTTTTTGCAGAAAAATTCCTTTTGAAAAGGCAAGGTCTTCCTTGGCACGCTTGTAAATCTGAATTAAATTTGTCAGTGGCAGATAAATATCAGTCACGTCCTGAAGGCTGATTTTATCATTGAAACTTTTAATAGAGTCGAGCTCTGCTTCAGTGAGCGGTGGATTTGTTTTGCGATGCAGATTCTGCCATGTGTGGCGGCTGATTTTTTCAAAATGAAGAAATTCGTTTGTCATAAGTTACTCCTATATGATGGATTTTAGTATAACATACTTTTGGAGAAATGAAAACGATTTACAAATCTAGAAAATTTATGATAAAATGGTTTTATGACTAAAATGTATTTTGCAGAAAATCCGGATGCCAAACATGACATTCATGAATTAAAAGTGGAACTATTAGGACAACAGATGACCTTTTTAACGGATGCTGGTGTCTTTAGCAAAAAAATGATCGACTATGGCAGTCGAGTTCTTTTATCTACTCTGGATTTTGGAAAAGGAGAAACCTTACTGGATGTCGGCTGTGGGTACGGAACTCTGGGCTTGACCCTGGCTAAAGCGCAGACTCTAAAGGTCACTCTAGTGGATATCAATCAGCGGGCTTTAGACTTGACGCGGAAAAATGCGGAAGCGAATCAGGTGTCTGCCGAAATTTTCCAATCTAATGTCTATGAAAATGTGACAGGAAAATTTCAGCATATTATCAGTAATCCGCCGATTAGGGCTGGTAAGAGGGTGGTACACGAGGTTATTTCAGGCAGCTACAATCATTTGCTGGATGACGGAGATTTGACGATTGTCATTCAGAAAAAGCAAGGAGCTCCTAGCGCCAAAGCCAAGATGGAAGAGGTTTTTGGGAATTGTGAAATTTTAAAAAAGACAAGGGATATTATATCCTTAGAAGTGAGAAGTGATGATGAGAGCAGTTGATATTATTCAAAAGAAACGTGATGGACTGGAGTTGTCCAGCCAAGAGATTGAGTGGTTGATTGAGGGCTATGTGGCTGGAACAGTGCCAGATTACCAGATGTCTGCCTTTGCTATGGCTGTTTATTTTAAGGGAATGACTACTAGAGAAATTTCTGATTTGACCATGGCTATGGTGGGAACAGGCCAGCAGTTTGACCTGTCAGCCATTTCAGGGATTAAGGTAGACAAGCATTCGACCGGCGGAGTGGGGGATAAGGTAACTTTGATTTTGGCCCCTTTAGTAGCTAGTTTTGGAGTGCCAGTTGCCAAGATGAGCGGTCGTGGACTGGGTCATACTGGCGGTACCATAGACAAGCTAGAGTCTGTCAAAGGCTACCAAGTGGAGCGCAGTCAGGAAGATTTCATCAAGCAGGTTCAAGACATCGGCCTGTCTGTGATTGGCCAGTCAGACAAGCTAGTCAAGGCAGACAAGCTCCTCTATGCCCTACGCGATGTGACAGCTACGGTCGATACGATTCCTTTGATTGCCAGCTCAGTGATGAGTAAGAAAATCGCCGCTGGCGCAGACAGCATTTTGCTGGATGTGACCGTTGGTGAGGGTGCTTTTATGAAAAGTCTAGAGGATGCCCGTGTCCTAGCCCGTACTATGGTTGACTTGGGCAAGGCGGTCGGACGCAGGACGGTTGCAGTTATTACGGACATGAGTCAGCCTTTGGGCACTAGCATTGGCAATCGTTTGGAAATCTTGGAAGCACTGGAAATCCTTCAAGGACAAGGACGCGAAGATATTACGGAATTTATCTGTGAGCTTGCTCGGATCATGCTTAATTTGGCAAATGTTGAGAAATCTGTTTCTGAAATCAGAGAACATTTGACAAATGGAGCAGCATTGAAAAAATTTGAAGAGATGATTGCGGCTCAAGGTGGAGATCTAGAGGACTTGTATCGACCATCCCAGGCGGCTTATGTGGCTGAAGTGAGAGCAGAGAGATCTGGTTATATCACAGAGCTTCCAGCTATGGAATTTGGCTTGTTTGCGATGAGATTAGGAGCAGGTCGAGCCGTCAAATCTGACGACTTGGACTATGAAACAGGAATTATTTTTGAAAAGAAAGTCGGAGAAAAAGTTGAAGTTGGTGAAATTATTGCAAAAATTTATGCAAATGCAAAAATTTCACAAAAACTAGTTACAGAATTTGAAAAAAATGTTAGAATAGGAAATGACAGCGCTAAAGTAAGCGAAATCATTGAAGTAATCGCTTAACTTTAGGAGGATTTGATATGAAACTAAACAAATACATTGACCATACGCTTTTGAAACCTGATGCAAGTCAGGAGCAGATAATGAATTTGATCGAAGAGGCTACAGAGCACGACTTTGCTAGTGTCTGTGTCAATCCGACTTGGGTGGCGTTTGCTGCTCAGGCACTGAAGGGGACAGATGTCAAGGTTTGTACTGTTATCGGCTTTCCTTTGGGAGCCAATACTCCTGAAGTGAAGGCTTTTGAAGCCGAAGATGCGATTCAAAACGGGGCTGACGAGATTGATATGGTTATTAATATCGGTGCCTTAAAGTCTCAGGATTATGAATTGGTCGAAAAGGATATCCGAGCTGTTGTTGAGGCTGCAAAAGGAACTTTGGTCAAGGTCATTATTGAGACCTGCCTGTTGACAGAAGATGAGAAAGTCAAAGCTTGCCAAATTGCTCAGAAAGCTGGTGCGGATTTTGTCAAGACATCCACTGGTTTCTCAACTGGTGGTGCAACCGTTGCAGATGTAGCTTTGATGCGTAAGACAGTTGGGCCAAATATGGGAGTCAAGGCTTCTGGCGGTGCCCGTTCTTACGAAGATGCACTTGCATTTATCAAAGCTGGTGCGACTCGCATTGGAGCATCCTCTGGTGTAGCGATTATGGAGGGAGACGTGGCTAATGGCGACTACTAATTTGATTGATTTAGTTGTAGAAACCACGAAGAATGCCTATGTTCCATACTCTCATTTCCCTGTCGGAGCTGTTTTAGTAGCTAAAAATGGACAAGTTTTCACAGGTGTCAATATCGAAAATGCTAGTTTCGGCTTGACCAATTGTGCAGAGCGAACAGCCATTTTTAAAGCTGTTTCTGAAGGCTTTTTAGACTTTGAGGAATTAATTGTTTACGGAGAAACGGAAAAACCGATCTCCCCGTGTGGTGCCTGCCGCCAAGTAATGGCAGAGTTTTTTAAGAAGGATTTACCAGTGACCTTGGTCGCTAAAGATAAATCGACGGTCGTGATGACGGTCAAGGAGTTACTTCCATACTCTTTTACAGACTTAACTTGAGTCTGTTGCTGGTCAACTGACCAAAATTAAACTTGCAACTAAGTTGCACATCTTATATAGGAGGTTCAGAAATGAACAAGAAACAATGGCTAGGTCTTGGTCTAGTGTCTGTCGCAGCAATCGGACTTGCTGCATGTGGGAATCGTGCGTCTAAATCAGATAGCTCTAACGCTAAAACTGATTTAAAAGCTGCTATCGTAACCGATACAGGTGGTGTTGATGATAAGTCATTTAACCAATCTGCATGGGAAGGTTTGCAAGCTTGGGGTAAAGAAAATGGCCTTTCAAAAGATAACGGCTATACTTACTTCCAATCAACAGACGAGTCACAATACGCGAACAACCTAAACCAAGCTGCTACGGATGGTTACAACCTAGTATTTGGTATCGGTTTTGCCCTTCGTGATGCCGTTGAATCTGCTGCAAAAGATAATTCAAGTATTAACTACGTTATTATTGACGATGTGATTGAAGGTCAAAAGAATGTTGCTTCAGCAGTCTTTGCAGATAATGAAGCAGCTTACCTTGCTGGTGTTGCAGCTGCAAAAACTACTAAGACAAAACAAGTTGGTTTCATAGGTGGTATAGAAGGTGCAGTTATCACACGTTTTGAAAAAGGTTTCGAAGCTGGTGTGAAATCAGTTGATCCATCTATCAAGATTAAAGTGGACTATGCTGGCTCATTCGGCGATGCAGCTAAAGGTAAAACAATTGCTGCTGCTCACTATGCTGGCGGTGCGGATGTTGTTTACCAAGTAGCTGGTGGTACTGGTGCTGGAGTATTTAACGAAGCTAAGTCAATCAACGAAACAAGAAATGAAAATGAAAAGGTTTGGGTTCTTGGTGTTGACCGTGACCAAACTGAAGAAGGTAAATACAAATCTAAAGATGGTAAAGAATCTAACTTTGTTTTGGCATCAAGCTTGAAACAAGTTGGTAAGACTGTCCAAGACATTGCTAACCAAACAGCTAAAGGTAAATTCCCAGGTGGTAAAACTACAACCTTTGGTTTGAAAGACGGCGGTGTTGATTTGACAACAACCAACCTTTCTGAAGATGCTAAAAAAGCTGTTGAAGAAGCAAAAGCTAAAATCCTTGACGGTAGCATCACAGTTCCTGATAAATAATTGAATGTTGAGCGATCCGACCTACTAGGGTCGCTCATTTTTAAATTCTGACGCCTTTGCATCGATTAAGCCTACTAGGATCGGAGTCCGAGAAGGTTATATCGACATAAAATGAAATTCTGGAAAGGAAAGAGCCATGACACATGAAAATGTCATTGAAATGCGAGAAATTACCAAGATTTTTGGTGAATTTGTAGCCAATGATAAAATCAATTTGGAACTCCGAAAAGGTGAAATTCACGCTCTTTTAGGAGAAAATGGTGCCGGGAAGTCAACCTTGATGAATATGTTGGCCGGCCTACTTGAGCCGACTAGTGGTGAGATTGTAGTAAACGGAAAGCCAGTTAAGCTGGACTCTCCATCAAAGGCGGCCTCACTTGGTATCGGGATGGTGCATCAGCACTTTATGCTTGTGGAAGCCTTCACTGTTGCTGAAAATATTATTCTTGGAAGTGAGATTACAAAAAATGGTATCTTAGACTTGAAACGCGCTACGCAAGAAATTAAGCGTTTGTCTAAGAAATATGGTTTGTCGGTCGATCCATCTGCCAAGATTGAGGATATTTCTGTTGGAGCCCAACAACGTGTTGAAATTTTGAAGACCCTTTACCGTGGTGCAGATATCCTAATCTTTGACGAACCAACAGCTGTTTTGACACCATCTGAGATTGATGAATTGATGAAAATCATGAAAAACTTGGTCAAGGAAGGTAAGTCTATCATTCTTATTACCCATAAGTTAGATGAAATTCGTGCAGTTTCTGACCGAGTGACCGTTATTCGTCGAGGAAAATCGATCGAAACAGTTGAAATTGCAGGTGCAACCAACCAAGACTTGGCGGAAATGATGGTTGGACGTGCTGTTTCCTTCAAGACTGAGAAGAAACCTTCTAATCCGCAAGAAACAGTTCTTTCAATCAAGAATCTTGTCGTTGAAGAGAATCGCGGCGTTCCAGCTGTTAAAGGACTTTCACTGGATGTTCGTGCTGGTGAAATCGTTGGGATTGCAGGAATTGATGGAAATGGTCAGACTGAGTTGATTCAAGCTATTACAGGACTTAGAAAAGCAAGCTCGGGTGAAATTTTGATCAAGAACCAGTCTGTTATTGGTAAGAAACCACGTCAGATTACAGAGATGAAGGTCAGCCACGTCCCTGAAGACCGCCATCGCGATGGTTTGGTGCTGCAGATGTCCATTTCTGAAAATATTGCTTTGCAGACTTACTACAAGGAACCACTTAGCAAAAACGGCATCTTGAATTACAATAATATTTACTCTTACGCGTGCAATCTGATGAAAGAGTTTGACGTGCGGGCAGCTAGCGAGTATGTACCTGCTTCAGCCCTCTCAGGAGGAAACCAGCAGAAGGCTATCATTGCTCGGGAAGTGGATCGTGATCCAGATTTGTTGATCGTTAGTCAGCCTACTCGTGGACTTGATGTCGGAGCAATTGAGTACATCCATAAACGCTTGATTGAGGAGCGTACTCAAGGTAAGGCAGTACTTGTTGTCAGCTTTGAGCTAGATGAAATACTCAATCTTTCTGACAGAATCGCCGTTATCCATGATGGCAAGATTCAAGGAATTGTGACTCCAGAGAAAACCAATAAGCAAGAACTTGGTATTCTCATGGCTGGTGGTAAGATTTAGAAGGGAGATTCAAATGTCTAAGAAAACACAGCAGATTGCAGTTCCCTTAATCTCAGTTCTTTTGGGGATTTTATTGGGAGCGATTGTCATGGCTATCTTTGGCTATGATGCCATCTGGGGATATGAATCCCTCTTTAAAACAGCATTCGGTTCTTTGAGAAGTTTGGGTGAAATTTCTCGGTCGATGGGACCTCTAGTTCTCATTGGTCTGGGTTTTGCCGTGGCTAGTCGGGCTGGATTTTTCAATGTCGGACTTCCAGGACAGGCCTTGGCCGGTTGGATTCTGGCTGGTTGGTTTGCCCTTTCCTTCCCTGACCTACCTCGCCCTCTGATGTTGTTAGCAACTGTAGTCATTGCTGCAGTAGCTGGTGGGATTATTGGTGCTATTCCAGGAATTCTACGCGCCTATCTGGGAACGAGTGAAGTCATCGTTACCATTATGATGAACTATATCGTCCTCTTCGTTGGAAATGCTTTTATCCGCAGTTTTCCAAAATCTGTGATGCAGAGTGTTGACTCTAGTAAGCGTGTTGGAGCCAATGCTATTTATCAAACAGAATGGCTGAGAAGTTTGACAGCTAACTCTCGTATGAATATTGGTATTTTCTTTGCTTTGATTGCAGTTGTGCTGATCTGGTATATGCTGAAGAAAACAACGCTTGGCTTTGAAATCCGCGCTGTAGGGCTGAACCCGAATGCATCTGAATACGCAGGGATGTCTTCTAAACGGACCATTATTTTGTCTATGATTATTTCTGGCGCCCTTGCAGGACTTGGAGGAGTAGTAGAAGGACTAGGTACTTATCAGAATGTCTTTGTGCAAGGTGGCTCTCTAAGTGTCGGATTCAATGGTATGGCGGTTAGCCTTTTAGCAGCCAATTCTCCAGTTGGTATCCTTTTTGCGGCTTTCCTCTTTGCAGTTTTAAGTGTCGGTGCGCCAGGTATGAACGTGGCTCAGATTCCGACAGAATTGGTGAATATTGTAACAGCTTCTATCATCTTCTTTGTCAGCGCCCATTATTTGATTGAGCGTATGACTGGTAAGACTGTCTTTGAATTGTTTAAAAATCGTAAGCAGGAAGCTAAAAAAGTGAAGGGAGGAAACTAGGATGAATATTGTAACGGTATTAGGTTTATTAGTATCATCTATGCTGATTTATGCGGCTCCCTTGATTTTCACAAGTATCGGTGGAGCTTATTCAGAGCATGCTGGGGTCGTCAACGTCGGTTTGGAAGGGATCATGGTAATGGGAGCATTTACAGGCGTTCTCTTTAACTTGACTTTCGAAAGTAGTTTTGGCAACTTGACTCCGTGGCTTTCCTTGTTTGCTGCTGGTTTGGTCGGAGTGCTCTTTTCTCTTATCCATGCTGTAGCAACCATTAACTTCCGCGCAGACCACGTTGTCAGTGGTACTGTTCTAAACTTGCTAGCACCAGCCTTGGCAGTTTTCCTTGTTAAAGCGATTTATAACAAGGGGCAGACTGACAATATTCAGCGTTCATTCGGGAAGTTTAATTTCCCTGTCCTATCTGATATTCCAGTCATAGGAGAAATTTTCTTCAAACACACAAGTTTGATGGGATATTTGGCCGTTGCCTTCTCTTTCTTAGCTTGGTTTATTATGTTCAAGACTAAATTTGGACTGCGACTTCGCTCAGTCGGAGAGCATCCGCAGGCAGCAGATACACTTGGAATCAATGTTTACCTCATGCGCTATTGCGGTGTCATGATTTCTGGTTTGCTCGGCGGTATTGGTGGAGCTATTTACGCTCAGTCAATCTCTGTTAACTTTGCTGTCACTACTATCGTAGGACCAGGCTTTATCGCCTTGGCAGCCATGATTTTTGGTAAATGGAGCCCTATCGGTGCGATGTTGGCTAGTCTCTTCTTTGGAGCTTCCCAAAGTTTGGCGGTTATCGGAAACCAGTTGCCTCTCCTTTCAAAGGTACCGACAGTTTATCTGCAGATTGCGCCTTACGTATTGACGATTGTAGTCCTTGCGGCATTCTTCGGTAAAGCTGTTGCTCCGAAAGCGGATGGTATCAACTATATCAAGTCTAAGTAATCATCAAAAAAGAAATCCATCGCTTGAATGAGGCATGACGAAAAGATTGTCACGTTTCAATGCGAATGATGATGAAATGAACTTGTTAATTAGCCCAAAATAGTGTTTTGGGGACAGATACCTATTAAAAATCCATTATTCTTAACATGAGAATAATGGATTTTTTTATCCATTCGTTAGAGTGGATTTCCAGAACAAATGCATGAGAGTTTCTTCTGGATAAACTTGTGAATCACTATTTATTACATCAAACGGTTTTATATGTTTCATAAATCGTGATCAAATAATATTTTTTGCCACATACTAATCTTTTTCTAAAGATCTAACTTTTTCAAGTCAGCTAAGCTAAACTGATTCAACGTATTCAAATATCAGACAGAAGTCTTCTATGCTCTTCCAGTGTTCAGCTCCTAGTTTAGAGACGGAGAAAATCAAAGAAAAATGTCTGCTAACTTGTGTTTTATTTTTTAACTATCCCTTAGACATTCTGCCATCTGCAAAAATTAATGGTATAAACCAAGAAGTGTCATTTTCAACTCTGAGACTCTTATTTGAGAACGGTCTTTTCATTGTGTGGATGTATCAAGAATTTGTTTATTTGAATGAACTTGTGATATAATTAAAAGATATGTGAAGAAGGTTTTAATAATGAATATTCAACAATTGCGTTATGTGGTGGCCATTGCCAACAGTGGAACCTTTCGCGAAGCAGCAGAAAAAATGTATGTCAGCCAGCCCAGCCTGTCTATCGCGGTGCGAGATTTGGAGAAAGAGCTAGGCTTCAAGATTTTTCGCCGGACTAGCAGCGGAACTTTTCTGACTCGGCGAGGTATGGAATTTTACGAGAGGGCTCAGGAATTGGTCAAAGGCTTCGATGTTTTCCAAAATCAATATGCCAATCCCGAAGAGGAAAAGGATGAATTTTCCATTGCCAGTCAACACTATGACTTTTTGCCGCCTTTGATTACGGAGTTTTCTCAGAACTATCCTGACTACAAGAATTTTCGGATTTTCGAGTCTACGACCGTGCAGATCTTGGACGAGGTAGCCCAAGGCCACAGCGAGATTGGGATCATTTATCTCAACAATCAGAATAGCAAGGGTATCATGCAGCGGATAGAAAAGCTAGGCTTGGAGGTCATTGAGCTGATTCCTTTCCAGACCCACATTTACTTGCGAGAGGAACATCCTTTGACTCAAAAAGAGGAGCTGGTCATGGAAGACTTGGCAGATTTGCCGACGGTTCGCTTCACACAGGAAAAGGATGAATATCTCTACTATTCGGAGAACTTTGTTGATACCAGCGACAGTTCACAGATGTTTAATGTGACGGATCGGGCTACGCTGAATGGGATTTTGGAGAGAACGGATGCTTATGCAACAGGTTCCGGTTTCTTGGACAGCGATAGTGTAAATGGGATTACTGTCATTAAACTGAAAGATGATCTAGACAATCGCATGGTCTATGTCAAGCGAGAAGAAGTGGAGCTAAGCCCAGTCGGTGAGGCTTTTGTAGCTGTTATGAAAGAATATTTTGCACAGAAAAGAGAAGTATGAAACGAAAGATTGCCATTCCTTTTTTAGTTATTCTCTTGATTGTCCTTGATCAGGCAGTCAAGTATTATATTGTCTCCAATTTTTCCTTAGGACAGGTCAGGAAGTTTATTCCTAAACTTGTCAGTTTGACCTATCTGCAAAATACCGGTGCCGCCTTTTCTATAATGGAAAATCAGCAGTGGTTTTTCGCCTTAGTCACTTGTATCGTGATTGGAGCGGCTATTTGGTATTTGATTAAGAATATTCAAGCGTCCAAATGGATGCTGTCTGGGCTGATCCTGGTTATAGCTGGTGGATTGGGGAATTTTATTGACCGGATTCAACGAGGATTTGTAGTGGATATGTTCCAGTTGGATTTTGTCAATTTTGCTATTTTTAACGTAGCGGATATGTACCTGACTGTTGGAGTAGCGATTTTATTACTGGTAATTTTGAAGGAAGAAAAAGATGGAATTTAAAATTGATGCAGCAACTGCTGGTCTACGGTTGGATAAGGCGGTGGCAGATTTCACTGAGTTGTCACGTAGTTTGGCCAATGAGCAGATTAAAAACGGTCAGATTTTGGTCAATGGACAGGCTAAAAAAGCCAAGTATGCTGTCAAAGAAGGTGATGTCATCAGCTATGAAGTGCCAGAGCTAGAAGAGGTAGAGTATGTAGCAGAGGATCTTCCGCTAGAAATCGTCTATCAGGATGAGGATGTAGCCGTCGTCAACAAACCCCAAGGCATGGTGGTTCATCCTTCAGCTGGTCATACCAGTGGTACTCTGGTCAATGCTCTCATGTACCACATCAAAGACCTTTCTGGCATCAATGGTGTGCTGCGTCCGGGGATTGTCCATCGCATTGATAAGGATACTTCTGGACTTTTAATGATTGCCAAGAATGACCAAGCGCATCTAGCACTTGCAGACGAGCTCAAGGATAAGAAATCCCTGCGTAAATACTGGGCTATTGTGCATGGAAATCTGCCTAATGACCGCGGAGTGATTGAGGCGCCGATTGGCCGCAGTGAAAAAGACCGCAAGAAACAGGCGGTTACAGCCAAGGGTAAGCCTGCTCTGACGCGTTTCCAAGTATTAGAACGTTTTGGTGACTATACGCTGGTTGAGCTACAGTTGGAGACTGGTCGGACGCATCAAATCCGCGTCCACATGGCTTACATTGGTCATCCAGTAGCTGGAGATGAGGTTTATGGATCACGTAAGACCCTGAAAGGGCATGGTCAATTTCTGCACGCGCGAACTCTAGGTTTCACCCATCCTCGGACTGGCGAAGTGTTGGAATTTACAGCTGAAGCGCCAGCTCTTTTTCAAGAAACTTTAGAAAAGCTGAGGCAGCAATAGATTTGTTGAATTAGCTGAGGTGCTCTTTTCAAAAAATTTAGTAATGATATGGATAACAAGGGCTCGAAAGAGCCGTTTTTTATCTTCTGTATTTTTAATCTATTTCGTGGTATAATAATACAATCTAATAGAGAAGGAAGAGGCAATGAAAGCAAAGCGAATTGTATTTAAGGTGGGTACGTCGTCATTAACAAACGAAGATGGCAGTCTGTCACGCGCCAAGGTAAAGGAAATTACTCGGCAGTTGGCTCTCTTGCACGAGGCAGGGCATGAGTTAATCTTGGTCTCATCAGGAGCTATTGCAGCAGGTTTTTCTTCTCTAGGCTTTAAAAAGCGACCGACTAAGGTGGCTGATAAACAGGCTTCGGCTGCGGTTGGACAAGGTTTACTCTTGGAGGAATATACGACTAATCTTCTTTTGAAGCAAATCATTTCAGCACAGATTCTTCTGACACAAGATGATTTTGCGGACAAGCGGCGTTACAAGAATGCCCATCAGGCCTTGTCTGTCTTGCTGAATCGCGGTGCTATTCCCATCATCAATGAAAATGACACGGTTGCTATCGAGGAGCTTAAGGTCGGTGATAATGATACGCTGAGTGCACAGGTGGCAGCCATGGTTCAGGCAGACCTTTTGGTGCTCTTGACAGATGTCGATGGACTTTATACAGCTAACCCTAGCACGAATCCAGATGCCCGTAGGATTGACAAGATTGAGAATATTACCTCTGAGCTGATTGATATGGCAGGCGGTGCGGGTTCAAGCAATGGAACTGGCGGTATGCTGACAAAGATTAAGGCTGCAACGCTTGCGACCATGTCTGGAGTTCCGGTCTATATCTGCTCCTCGCTCAAGACGGATGCTCTGCTGGAAGCTGCGGAAGAAACCAAGGATGGTAGCCTCTTTTTGGCCCAGGAAAAGGGGCTAAAAACGCAGAAGCAATGGCTGGCTTTCTATGCCAAAAGTCAAGGGGAAATCTATGTAGACCAAGGAGCAGCTGATGCTCTCAGAAATAATGGAAAAAGTTTGTTAGTGTCAGGTCTTGTATCTGTATCAGGTAGCTTTACCTATCAGGATACAGTGACAGTTTATGAAGAAGGCAGCGGAGCTATTCTTGGTAAAGGGCGCGTGCGTTTTGGCAAGTCAGCTCTTAAAGATATGCTCAAGTCCAAAAAACCCAAGGGTGTCGTGATTCATCGGGATGACTGGATCTCTCTGACGCCAGAGTTGGATGAACTATTCTCAGAATTTTAGAAGACAAGGAAAGGAGAAGCGATGACCTCAACACAAGCAATTTTTGAAAAGGTTCAGAAAGTTAAGAAGACGATCAATACGGCCACAACGGCTGAGAAAAACCATGCTTTGGAAGAAATGGCAAACCATCTCTGGCTTTCTCGTACGGATATTTTGGCAGCCAATGAATTGGATATGACCGCAGCTAAAGGTAGGATTTCAGATGTGATGCTGGACCGCCTCTATCTGAATGAGGATCGGATTGCGGCCATGGCAGAGGGTATTCGCCAATTGATTGACTTGGAGGATCCTGTAGGGCAAGTCTTAGAAAGGACTGAGCTTGAGAACGGCCTTTTCATCAGTAAAAAGCGGGTGGCTATGGGAGTGATTGGGATTATCTACGAAAGCCGGCCCAATGTAACCTCTGACGCTGCTGCTTTAGCTCTAAAGAGTGGTAGCGCAGTTGTTCTCAGAAGCGGCAAGGATGCCTATCAGACAGCGCTAGCTATTGTCACAGCTTTGAAAAAAGGTTTGGCTCAGACGAAGATTTCGCCGGATTGTATCCAGATGGTTTCTGATACCAGCCGAGCTTCAGCTCAAGCTATGATGAAGGCCAAGGGCTATCTGGATTTGCTCATTCCTCGTGGAGGTGCTGGATTGATTCAGGCGGTCGTGGAGAATGCAACTGTGCCGGTTATTGAGACAGGTACTGGAATTGTCCATATCTATGTAGATAAGGATGCTGATCAAGATAAGGCTTTGGAGATTATTGAGAATGCCAAGACCAGTCGTCCCTCAGTCTGCAATGCCATGGAAGTACTGCTGGTTCATGAAGAGATTGCAGAAAGATTTTTACCACGTTTGCAGAAGATGTTGGTGACTGATCGTGTTACTGCGCAAGAAAAAACTATTGAATTACGTTTGGATGAGAAAGCGGCTCAGTATATCTCAGGCTCGCAAGCTAGACCGGAAGATTTTGATACCGAATTTTTGGACTATGTCTTAGCGGTCAAGCTAGTTTCTTCGCTGGAAGAAGCGGTGGAGCATATTGAAGCTCACAGCACCCATCACTCAGATGCCATTGTGACAGAGAACGATTCAGCGGCAGCTTACTTCACAGAGCAGGTGGATAGTGCGGCAGTTTATGTCAATGCTTCAACCCGTTTTACAGATGGTGGTCAATTTGGCCTTGGTTGCGAAATGGGGATTTCTACTCAAAAACTGCATGCCAGAGGCCCTATGGGGCTGAAAGAGCTGACTAGCTATAAATACGTCATCCAAGGGACTGGTCAAGTGAGGAAATAATGATGAAAATTGGATTTATCGGTCTGGGAAATATGGGCGGCAGTCTCGCCCGCCTAGTTGCCCAAGATGAAAGATATAGAAGCAAATTACTCCTAGCTAATCGCAGTCTTGAAAAGGCTGAAAAGATTGCTGCGGAAGTTGGTGGACAACCGGTCAGTAATGCAGAAGTTTTTGCTCAGGCAGAAGTAATTTTTCTGGGTATCAAACCAGCTCAATTTGCTGACTTGTTGGCTGATTATCGGGAAATTCTAGAACAACGTGAGTCTCTTCTGCTGGTTTCGATGGCTGCTGGTCTCCCCTTGGAGCTATTAGAAAAATTGACACCTAGTCACCATCGTTGGATTCGGATGATGCCTAATACACCAGTAGCTGTTGGCGAAGGTGTTATTACCTATGCTTTATCCCCAGAAGCGAATCAAACGGACGAAGACTTGTTGCGTGATTTTCTGTCTTCGGCTGGCCTTTTGGTCAAACTAGAGGAAAAACAGTTGGATGCAGCGACAGCTCTTGCTGGCTGTGGACCAGCTTTCGTCTATCTCTTTATAGAGGCTTTGGCGGATGCTGGGGTGCGGGCAGGACTCAGTCGCGACATTTCGCTTGAACTGGCCAATCAAACTCTCTTAGGCGCTGCCAAGCTAAGTCAGGTCAGTGGACAACATCCGGCTCAACTCAAAGACCAAGTCTGCAGTCCGGCTGGTTCGACCATCGCCGGGGTAGCTAGTCTGGAAGAAAATGCCTTTAGAGGAACGGTCATGGAAGCCGTTCAAGCTGCCTACAAAAGGACGCAGGAGTTGGGGAAGAAATGATTTAAATCTTTAATTTTTTAGATTATAGGAAAAGGTGTGACATGCGAGGACAATTTTTGTCTTTGCAGGCTCACTCTTTTTTTCTTTGTTTGATAATCAAATAAGTCCTCTCTTTAAAACTGTGGTATAATAAGTACTATGCAAACCAAACCGACTTCTGCTTATGTGCACATTCCTTTTTGTACCCAGATTTGTTATTACTGTGATTTTTCCAAGGTTTTTATAAAGAATCAGCCAGTGGATTCTTATCTGGAGCATTTGATTGAGGAGTATCATTCTTACGACATCAAAAAGCTCCGCACCCTCTATATCGGTGGCGGGACTCCGACAGCTCTATCTGCGCCTCAGTTGGCTTTTTT
>NZ_KQ968977.1:109857-117719 GCF_001578725.1 Streptococcus sp. DD04 | reverse complement strand
ACTCCGACAGCTCTATCTGCGCCTCAGTTGGCTTTTTTACTGGAAAAGCTGACGGATAAGCTTGATTTGTCTTATCTTGAGGAGCTAACCATTGAAGCCAATCCTGGAGACTTGGACCAAGAGAAGATTGCTGTACTCAAAGACTCACCTGTCAATCGGGTTTCTCTGGGTGTACAGACTTTCAACGACCGCATGCTCAAGCAGATTGGTCGCAGTCACTTGGAAAAGGACATCTATGAGAATATTGCTAATCTCAAAAAAGCAGGTTTTGACAATATCTCGATTGACCTGATTTATGCCCTACCCAAGCAGACCATGGAAGATGTGAAAACCAATGTAGCCAAGGCTATTGCTCTGGATATTCCTCACATGAGTTTGTACAGCTTGATTTTGGAAAACCATACGGTCTTCATGAATCGGATGCGGAGAGGGAAGCTGCCTCTGCCCAAGGAAGATTTGGAAGCGGAGATGTTTGACTACATTATAGCTGAGCTGGGAAAAGCAGGCTTTGAGCATTATGAGATTTCCAACTTTTCCAAGCCAGGCTTTGAGAGCCGCCACAATCTCATGTACTGGGACAATGCGGAGTATTATGGTATTGGAGCGGGAGCATCTGGCTATGTCGATGGTGTTCGCTATAAAAACCACGGGCCAATTCGTCATTATCTGCAGGCGGTGGAAGCGGGCAATACCCGTGTGCAGGAAGAAGTGCTGACGCTGCAAGAAAAGATGGAAGAAGAGATGTTTCTAGGACTGCGCAAGAAGTCAGGTGTATCTAAAAAGCGCTTCGAGGAAAAATTCGGTCTTTCCTTTGAAGACCAGTACGGAGCTGTTGTGGCTGAACTGACTGAGCAGGGCTTGCTAGTGCCAGACAGAGATATCGTGCGCATGACCAAACAAGGCCTCTTTTTGGGCGATACGGTTGCTGAGAAATTTATATTGGAGTAAATCATGGGCTTAACTTATCAAATGAAAATGAAAATTCCTTTTGATATGGCAGATATGAACGGCCATATCAAGCTGCCAGATGTTATCCTGCTGTCCTTGCAGGTATCGGGGATGCAGTCGATCGAGCTTGGCATCAGTGACAAGGATATGCTGGAGCGGTATAATCTGGTCTGGATTATCACGGACTACGATATTGATGTGACACGTCTGCCACGCTTTGCAGAGGAAATTACCATTGAAACAGAAGCTTTGACCTACAATCGGCTCTTTTGCTACCGTCGCTTCACGATTTTTGATGAAGCAGGTCAGGCCATTATCAAGATGATGGCAACCTTTGTTCTTATGGATCGGGATAGCCGCAAGGTTCGTGCTGTGGATCCAGAGATTGTAGCGCCATACCAGTCTGACTTTTCCAAGAAATTACTGCGCGGTCCCAAGTACCCTGAATTGGAAAACCCTGTCAGCAAGGACTACCATGTGCGCTTTTACGACTTAGATATGAACGGACATGTCAACAATAGCAAGTATCTGGACTGGATCTTTGAGGTCATGGGTGCAGATTTCCTCACCCAGCACATTCCCAAGAAAGTCCATCTCAAGTATGTCAAGGAAGTCCGTCCGGGCGGTATGATTGCTTCTAGCTATGACCTAGTAGGTTTGCAGAGCAATCACCAGATTTCCAGTGACGGCGAAGTCAATGCCCAGGCTTTAGTGATTTGGCAAGAGTTTAAACAAGAAAATTAGGAAGAATAGAAATGACTTATAAAGGATATTTGATTGATTTAGACGGTACGATTTATAAGGGCAAGAGCCGGATTCCGGCTGGTGAAGCTTTTGTGCATGAGTTGCAGAAGCGCAATATTCCCTATCTTTTCGTGACCAATAATACTACTCGCACGCCAGAAGCTGTACAGATTATGCTGGCTGAAAATTTCAATATTGAAACACCGATTGAGACTATTTACACAGCAACCTTAGCTACCATTGACTATATGGAGGAGAAAAATCTGGGCAAGAAAGTCTACGTCATCGGTGATGTCGGACTTAAACATGCCATTGAAGAAGCTGGATATATAGAGGATACAGAAAATCCTGACTATGTGGTAGTGGGTCTGGACTGGGAAGTGGACTATGAGAAGCTGACAATAGCGACTCTGGCCATTCAAAAAGGTGCTCACTTTATCGGGACCAATCCTGATCTCAATATTCCGACGGAGCGAGGTCTGCAGCCGGGAGCAGGTGCTATCAACGCCCTCTTGGAAGCAGCCACTCGGGTTCAGCCTACCTTTATCGGCAAGCCCAACGCTATTATCATGGAAAAAGCGATAGAGCATCTAGGGCTGGCGCGTGAGGAAGTGGTCATGGTCGGTGATAACTATTTGACAGATATCCGAGCTGGGATTGATAATGGGATTCCGACACTTTTGGTTACGACAGGATTTACCCTGCCAGAAGAGGTGCCAAGTCTTCCTATCCAACCGACGCATGTCCTGTCTAGTTTAGCGGAGTGGGACTTTGATGCGTGATAAGTTAAGATTTTCAGCCAGCGTCTTGTGCTTGCTGGCAGCAGCTATCTTGCTGACCATTTATCTGGCTTGGCTCTTATATCCGATGGAGATTTCTTATTTCAACTTGCCGGACAAGGTTCATCTGAAAGCAGAGACCATTCAGTATAATTTTAATATTTTGATGAATTACCTGACCAATCCTTTTAGTCAGAAGTTGGCGATGCCGGATTTTCGCTCGTCAGCAGCAGGTCTGTATCATTTCCAGGCGGTTAAGTATCTCTTTCATTTGGCACAGGCTGTTTTTGTCTTAACCTTGCCGACTTTCATCCTCTTTATCAAAAAAGTGGTCAAAAAGAGATTTTTAGCCCTTTATCAAAGAAGTTTGTTTATCTTGAGCGTATTGCCATTTGTCATGATTTGCTTGGCTGGCTTGATTGGTTTTAACAGTTTTTTCACACTCTTTCATCAAGTTCTCTTTGCTGGAGACAATACATGGCTATTTGATCCAGCCAAGGATCCAGTTATCTGGATTTTGCCAGAAGAATTTTTCATGCACGCCTTTATTCTTTTTGCTTTGCTTTATGAGGGAATCTTTTTGACCTTGTATTTCTTGAGCAGAAAGGGTAAGGAGCAAACTTAACACAGGAGATTTTATGTATTATATACCCGAACCTTTAAATCCTAAAAAAGATCTAGGACGATTTTCAGCAGCCTGTTTTACTTACTCTATCGTGATGCTTGTGGTTATTTTTATATATACTTTCCTCTCAATTCTTTTGGTCCTCCCGCAACAGAATTTTGATTTGGCCAAGACAGAGGAAATTGTAACGAAATTTATGGAGTCGGACGGTGGAGCTTATATTATTGCCTCTTGCCTAGGTATTTTAGTTTTTACAATTTTCCGAGGAAAGCAGTTGTTTACTCAAGATTTGCGCAAGAAAAATAATAAAATGACTGCCAAAGTCTTCTTTTTCATGATTTGTTTTCTATTTTTTGCTCAATTGTGTAGCGCCTTGACGACTCAATTCATGGAGAGTGTTTTATCACTCTTTGGTTTGGATCTTTCTGAGATTATATCACAGGATTTTAGTTCTCGAAGCGTCACCATGTTTATCTATTCAACGATAATGGCACCGATTACGGAGGAAATGATTTTCCGAGGAGCGGGCTTGCGGGCTTTGGAAAAGTACGGGAAGGTATTTGCCATTATCATGACAGCACTTCTTTTTGGTCTCTTTCACGAAAATCTATATCAGCTTTATTTTGCCACCATAATCGGTCTGGGTTTCGGATATATCGCTTTTGAATATTCTATTTTCTGGGCGATTTTCTTCCATATCTTCAATAACTTGGTAATAGCAGAAGGGCTTGATTTCCTGACCAACTATATTCCAGAAAGAATTGTTGATATCGTCAATTATTTATTGATGGCTACAGGGTCTACGGTAGTATTGATTGTGCTTATTCTGAATTGGCCTAAGATTAAAGTGTATATCGATGAAAATAGACCTCAACCAGGGACATATAGGCAGGCCTTTAAGTCGGTCTGGTTCTGGGTATTTTCAAGTTTATGTATTCTCTCTGCCGTTTTACCAATCCTCATCATTTATATCAACTCTAGATAATGAATCAAATAGAAAAGAAGTCTGAGCAGGCTTCTTTTTTGTATTTTTAGATAAATGAATTATATTTTGAAAGAAAATGACAGAAAATGCTTGACTTTGATTTTAAATCATGTATAATATAAGTGTAATCGATTGCAGAGGAGGTGTTCTATGCTGAAGTCGGAGAGAAAGCAGGTCATACTAGAAACTGTGACTAAAGAAAAATTTGTTTCTTTAGAGTATCTGGTGCAAGCTTTAAACACTTCAGAATCAACTGTTAGAAGAGATTTGGATGAGCTTGAAGGCGAGCGTAAGTTAAGACGTGTTCACGGTGGTGCGGAGAGTCTTCATTTTTTGCAAGAAGAAGAAAGCAATCAAGAAAAATCTATCAAAAACATTCAAGAAAAGACCAAAATTGCTCAAAAAGCAGCAGATTTGATTCAGGAATACGACGTGATTTTTATTGATGCCGGCACGACCAATGAGCTTTTAGTCAATGAATTACATGATCCAAGCGTTACAGTGGTAACCAACTCTATCCACCATGCTACTAAGTTAGTTGAACGGAATATTCCCACTGTTATTATTGGCGGTGTCGTGAAACGCTCAACAGATGCCAGTATTGGCGGTGTTGCCTTGAATCAGATTGGTCAATTAAATTTTGATAAGGCTTTTATAGGGATGAATGGCATTGATAGTTCCTTTTACACGACTCCGGATATGGAAGAAGGAGCGGTTAAGCGGGCTATTTTGGAAAATGCTAAGAAAACCTATATTTTGGCTGATGCTTCAAAGCTGGGGAAGGCATCTTTTGTAAAAGTCGCTCCGATTTCGCGTGCAAGGCTTATTACGAATCAAATTGAATCTGAAGTGATTCAAAAGATTAAAGAAAAAACGGAGGTAATAGAAGTATGATTTATACAGTCACACTAAATCCTTCCATTGACTATATCGTCCGCTTGGACAAGGTCAATTTAGGTAGTGTCAACAGGATGGACAGTGATGATAAGTTTGCCGGCGGTAAGGGCATCAATGTCAGTCGTGTTCTCAAACGACTAGAAATTGAAAATACAGCGACAGGCTTTATTGGCGGCTTTACTGGGAAATTCATCACAGACAACTTGATCAGCGAAGGGATTGCCAGCAATTTTGTCGAAGTGGATCAGGATACGCGTATTAATGTCAAAATTAAGGCGGATGCTGAAACAGAGATTAATGGACCCGGTCCAGAAATTTCCACTGAAAAGCTAGCTGAGCTCAAGGAAATTCTTTCTTCATTGTCTCCAGCTGATACGGTAGTTTTTGCCGGCAGCAGTCCTAAGAATCTAGGAAATGTTGTTTATAAGGAACTGATTGGCTTGACCAGAAAAACTGGCGCTCAAGTAGTCTGCGACTTTGAAGGACAAACCTTGCTGGATTCCTTAGAATTTGAGCCGCTTTTGGTTAAACCCAACAATCACGAACTAGGTGATATTTTCGGTGTCAAGCTGGAAAACTTGGATCAGATTGAAAGCTACGCCCGTCAAATCTTAGACAAGGGTGCCCAACACGTCATTATTTCTATGGCTGGTGACGGTGCCCTGCTGGTGACTCAGGCTGGTGCTTACTTTGCTAAGCCCATCAAGGGAAATGTGAAAAATTCTGTCGGGGCTGGAGATTCCATGGTGGCAGGCTTTACTGGAGAATTCGTCCGTTCAGGCGATGCAGTAGAGGCCTTCAAATGGGGTGTAGCCTGCGGAACAGCCACCACCTTCTCAGATGATTTGGCGACAGCTGATTACATCAAAGAAACTTATGAAAAAGTAGAGGTAGAAAAAAGATGAAAATTCAGGATTTACTGAGAAAAGATGTCATGTTGATGGATTTGCAGGCAACTGAGAAGACAGCAGTTATCGAAGAGATGATTCAAAGTCTTGTGAAACATGGTTATGTGACAGATTTTGAAACTTTCAAGGAAGGAATTCTTGCGCGTGAAGCCCTGACTTCAACTGGTTTGGGTGATGGAATTGCCATGCCTCACAGCAAAAATGCTGCAGTAAAAGAAGCAACGGTACTCTTTGCAAAGTCAAATAAAGGTGTCGACTATGAAAGTTTGGATGGCCAGCCGACGGATCTCTTCTTTATGATTGCTGCTCCAGAAGGTGCTAACGATACTCACTTGGCTGCCTTGGCTGAATTGTCCCAATACCTAATGAAAGATGGTTTTGCTGACAACTTGCGTAAGGTATCTTCGCCAGATGAAGTTATTGCTCTTTTTGACCAAGCGTCTGAAAAGGCAACTGAACCAGCAACTGTTGCTCCTGCAACTGAGGGAGGGGACTTCCTTGTAGCGGTTACAGCTTGTACGACAGGGATTGCCCATACTTATATGGCTCAAGAAGCTTTGCAAAAAGTGGCTGCTGAAATGGGTGTTGGCATTAAGGTTGAAACCAATGGTGCTAGCGGAGTCGGCAACAAACTGACAGCAGAAGATATCAAAAAAGCGAAAGCAGTCATCATCGCAGCGGACAAGGCTGTTGAAATGGATCGTTTTGACGGAAAGCCTTTAATCAATCGTCCCGTTGCAGACGGTATCCGCAAGACAGAAGAACTCATCAATCTAGCCCTTTCAGGAAATGCTGAAGTATACAAGGCTGCCAATGGTGGCGCTGTAGCAGCAAGCAGCAATGAAAAACTGAGTCTAGGCGGAGCCTTTTACAAGCATTTGATGAGTGGGGTATCACAAATGCTGCCATTCGTTATCGGGGGCGGTATCATGATTGCCATCGCTTTCTTGCTGGATCAGATTTTAGGGGTGCCACAAGACCAACTTTCCAACCTAGGAAGCTATCATGAAATTGCGGCTCAGTTTAAAGCAATTGGTGCAGCAGCCTTTGGGTTCATGTTGCCAGTCTTGGCTGGTTACATCGCTTATTCAATCGCTGAAAAACCAGGTCTGGTATCCGGTTTCGTAGCTGGAGCGATTGCTAGCAGCGGTGCATCCTTTGGTGGTGTGGCCTATGCTGCGGGTGGTGAAAAGACACTCTCTTTAGCAGGTGTGTCATCTGGTTTCCTCGGAGCTTTAGTTGGCGGTTTTCTGGCTGGTGGTGTGATTTTAGTCCTTCGCAAGCTTCTTGCTGGTCTGCCTCGCTCACTTGAAGGTATTCGCTCAATCTTGCTCTTGCCACTTCTTGGTGTATTAGTGACTGGATTCCTGATGCTGGCAGTCAATATCCCTATGTCAGCTATCAACACAGCTCTCAATGATTTCCTTGCAAGTCTGAGCGGAAGTTCTGCTGTCCTTCTCGGTCTCTTGGTCGGAGGTATGATGGCAGTTGATATGGGTGGACCAGTTAACAAAGCAGCCTATGTATTTGGTACAAGTACACTGGCAAGCACTGTTTCAACTGGTGGTTCTCCAGTCATGGCAGCGGTTATGGCAGCAGGAATGGTTCCTCCGCTTGCAGTATTCGTTGCAACTCTTCTTTTCAAAGATAAATTTACTGCCGAAGAACGTGATTCAGGTTTGACCAACATTGTCATGGGGCTTTCCTTCATCACAGAAGGTGCGATTCCTTTTGGAGCTGCTGACCCAGCCCGCGCTATTCCAAGCTTTATTGTAGGATCAGCTCTTACAGGTGCGCTTGTCGGTCTATCTGGCATCAAACTTATGGCTCCTCACGGAGGAATCTTCGTAATCGGTTTGACCAACAACCCAATCCTTTACCTTGTGTATGTCTTGATTGGTGCAGTAGTCAGCGGTATTATCTTTGGATTCCTGCGCAAGCCATTGGAAAAATAATCTTTAATACTGAATGAAGAT
>NZ_KQ968977.1:94384-109837 GCF_001578725.1 Streptococcus sp. DD04 | reverse complement strand
ATTTTTTTGCATGATTCATACCCTCTGCTGATAAGTATAGGTAGAAAGTCCCATAGAATTATGATATAATGGGCTATCGTATATTTTTAGGAGAATAGTAATGAATTTACAACGTGAACAAGAATTTGTTAGCCAATATCATTTTGACGCGCGCAACTTTGAATGGGAAAAAGAAAATGGAACACCAGAAACAAAGGTTGATGTGAATTTTCAGCTAATTGAGCGGAATGAGGAAACCCAAACAACTTCTTTGATTGTCATTTTGACTTTCATGATTGTATTTGATAACTTTGTCATCAGCGGAACGATTTCACAGGCTAACCATATTCAGGGACGTTTGGTCCAGGAACCTAGTGAATTTGATCAAAATGAAGTGGAGGAATTGGCTCGTCCTTGTTTGACTATGCTCAATCGTCTGACCTATGAAGTGACGGAAATTGCTTTGGATTTGCCAGGTATTAATTTGGAGTTCTAATGATGAAATTAGCGGTTATAACGGATTCTTCTGCTTTTTTATCAGAGAATCTTCTGGAAAATGAAAATCTGTTTGTCTTAGATATTCCAGTAGTGATTGCTGGCGAAACTTATGTAGAAGGAAAAAATCTGACAGCCAGTGAGTTTTATGAGAAAATGGCTGCCGCAGATGAATTGCCAAAGACTAGCCAGCCTAGTATTGCAGAGCTGGAGGAAACTTTGACTAGCCTTGCCAGTAAGGACTATACTCATGTGCTGGGTCTCTTTTTATCCAGTGGGATTTCAGGATTTTATCAAAATATCCAGTACCTCAAAGATGAGTTTGATGGCTTGGCAATCGCCTTTCCTGATTCAAAAATTACCAGTGCTCCGCTGGGGATCATGGTTGAAAATGCTTTGACTTGGGCTGCGGAAGGGCAGGATTTTCAAGAGATTTTGACTAAGATTCAGCGACAAATCGATGGGACCAGCGCTTTTATCATGGTTGACGACCTGAATCATCTGGTTAAGGGAGGTCGCTTGTCTAATGGCGCAGCTATTCTGGGCAATCTCCTGAGTATCAAGCCTATTCTGTATTTTAACGATGCGGGTGTTATCGAAGTCTTTGAAAAGATTCGGACGGAAAAGAAGGCGACCAAGAGGTTGCTTGAGGTAGTTGAGGAAAGAACTGGAACGGATTCCTATCAAGTTATCGTGATTCATGGGAATGCTGAGGAAAAGGCAGAAAGCTTGCGCCAGCAGCTGATAGAGGCTGGTGTGGCAGATGATATTTCCCTTGCTACCTTTGGCAGTGTCATCGGCACTCACTTGGGCGAAGGCAGTGTCGCTTTGGCTTACATTCCGCTTGTATAGCGATTCCGCAGGGCAGCTAGTCCAGAAATAGAGAGTAGAGGTTCGAGATGAGTATAAAAGTCATTATTGCTGGTTTTAAAGGGAAGATGGGTCAAGCAGCCTATAAGATGGTAACGGAAGACCCTGAGTTGACCTTGGTTGGTCTGCTGGATCCTTTTACAGCTGAAAAAGAAGTAGCGGGAGTTCCGGTTTTTAATGCCAAAGAGGAACTGACAGGTCTCCAAGCAGATGTCTGGATTGACTTTACGACTCCAAAAGTTGCTTATGAAAATACCCGCTTTGCTCTTGAGAATGGCTTTGCTCCGGTGGTCGGAACGACTGGTTTCACGTCTGAGCAGATTGAAGACTTGACCCAACTATCGCGTCAAAAGAGTCTGGGTGGATTGATTGCCCCGAATTTTGCTCTGGGAGCCGTTTTGCTTATGCAGTTTGCAGCTCAAGCAGCCAAGTATTTCCCAGATGTGGAGATTATCGAACTGCATCATGACAACAAGAAAGATGCACCGAGCGGTACGGCTATCAAGACAGCTGAATTGATCAGCAAAGTTCGGACGAGTAAGCAGCAGGGAGCGGCTGATGAGGAAGAATCGTTGGCTGGTGCCCGTGGGGCAGCGTTTGACGGTATGCGGATTCACTCAGTGCGTTTGCCGGGCTTGGTCGCTCATCAGGAAGTTATCTTTGGTAGTCAAGGAGAAGGGTTGACTTTGCGGCATGACTCCTATGACCGGGTTTCCTTTATGACTGGGGTAAATCTGGGTATCAAAGAGGTAGTGAAGCGCTCTGAATTGGTCTATGGATTGGAACATTTACTATGAGATTAGAGAAGATGCCTTCTGAGTTTCAGGAGGCTTTGCCAGTATTAGAGAAGATTAAAGAGGCTGGTTTTGAGGCTTATTTTGTCGGTGGTTCTGTACGAGACGCTCTGTTGAATCGTCCGATTCACGATGTGGATATTGCTAGTTCGGCCTATCCCGAGGAAATCAAAACAATTTTTTCTCGGACTGTTGATGTCGGCATTGAGCATGGAACAGTTCTGGTCTTGGAAGGCCAGGGAGAATACGAAATAACGACTTTTCGGACTGAGGATGTCTATGTGGACTACCGCAGGCCTAGTCAGGTCTCTTTTGTGCGCTCTTTGGAAGAGGACTTGAAGCGCAGGGATTTTACTATCAATGCTCTTGCTTTAGATCAGAATGGGGAGATTGTAGACCTCTTTAATGGTTTGGCAGATATGAAAAATCGCACTCTACGGGCAGTCGGAGTGGCTGCAGAGCGTTTCAATGAAGATGCTCTCCGCATCATGCGAGGCTTTCGTTTTCAGGCTGGTCTAGACTTTGATTTGGAAGAGTTGACCTTTCAGGCTATGGCAGACTGTGCGCCGCTTTTGGAGAAGATATCGGTAGAACGGATTTTTATCGAGTTTGACAAGCTCCTGATGGCACCTTTCTGGCGAAAAGGTCTGGAGAGCTTGATCAACGCTGCTGCCTACGACTTTCTTCCTGATATGAAAGATTCAGCAGAGGCTTTGCAGGAACTACTAGACGGTTTAGAAGAAGATTTTCAATTTTCTAGTTCCGAGCAGGCTTGGGCTGCGCTTCTGCTGGCTTTAAAGGTGAAAGATGTTCGCAAGTTCTTGAAACATTGGAAAACGTCCAATGACTTTCAAAAGCGAGTGAATCAGTTGGCGGCTGTTTATGAGATTCGACAAGAACGTAGCCTGTCTAAGCGAGATTGCTATCAGTATGATTTGGATTTGATTCTGCAAGCTGAAAGTTTGAGACAGGCAGCAGGCTTGCCAGTTGAGTTTGAGGCTATTGAGGCGACATATGCTGCTCTGGCCATTCATGATAAACATGAGATTGTAGTGACGGGCAGTCATTTGATTCGAGATTACGGCTTTAAACCCGGACCAGAATTGGGACAAATCTTGACTAAAATTGAATTGGCCATTGTCGACGGAGAATTGGCAAATAGCAAGGAAGAGATTATGAACTTTATTAAGGAGCAAGTTGGATGAGTGACTTTATCGTTGAAAAGCTGACCAAGTCTGTCGGGGATAAGACAGTCTTTCAAGAGATTTCTTTTATCATTCACGACTTGGATCGGATTGGACTGATTGGAGTCAATGGAACAGGAAAAACCACCCTTTTGGATGTTTTGTCTGGCATATCAGGCTTTGATGGTGATGTCTATCCTTTTTCAGCTAAATCTGACTATAAAATATCCTATCTGACTCAGGAACCAGATTTCGATGAAGACAAAACAGTCTTGGATACTGTTTTGTCCAGTGATTTGCGAGAAATGCAGCTCATTCGAGAATACGAACTGCTCATGGCAGCTTATGATGAAGCCAAGCAGGCTCGTCTGGATAAGGTCATGGTAGAAATGGATTCGCTACACGCTTGGGAAATTGAGAGTCAGGTGAAAACCGTCTTATCCAAACTAGGTATCGCAGATTTGGCAGCCAAAATCGGCCAGCTTTCAGGTGGTTTACGTCGACGGGTGCAATTGGCGCAGGTTTTGCTTTCCGAAGCAGACTTGCTGCTGCTGGATGAGCCGACCAACCATCTGGACATTGATACGATTGAATGGCTGACAAATTTCCTGAAAAATTCAAAGAAGACCGTCCTCTTTATCACCCACGACCGCTATTTTTTGGACAATATTTCCACGCGGATTTTTGAATTAGACGGTGGAAACTTGATAGAGTATCAGGGCAACTATAAGGACTATGTCCGACTCAAAGCTGAGCAAGATGAGCGCGATGCTGCCCTGCTACACAAGAAACAGCAGCTTTACAAGCAAGAACTGTCTTGGATGCGCCGTCAGCCTCAGGCGCGAGCGACCAAGCAGCAGGCACGTATCAATCGTTTCCATGACCTCAAAAGTGATTTGGCTGGTCAGACCAATCAGACGGACTTAGAAATGAACTTTGAAACCAGCCGTATTGGGAAGAAGGTCATTGAGTTTAAGGATGTGGATTTTGCTTATGGGGACAAGCAGATTTTGTCGCATTTCAATCTCTTGCTGCAAAACAAAGATCGACTAGGCATTGTCGGAGATAATGGAGTGGGCAAGTCTACTTTGCTCAATCTAATTGCTGGTCAGTTGCAGCCTCAATCTGGTCAGGTCATAATCGGCGAGACAGTCCGAGTGGCCTACTTTTCTCAGCAGATTGAAGGGCTGGATGAGTCCAAGCGGGTCATCAATTACTTGCAAGAAGTGGCGGAAGAAGTTAAGATTGGTAGCGGGACGACATCCATTGCAGAGCTCTTGGAGCAGTTTCTCTTTCCTCGCTCAAGCCACGGTACTTTGATTGAGAAATTGTCTGGTGGAGAGAAGAAGCGGCTTTACCTGCTCAAGCTTTTACTAGAAAAGCCCAATGTCCTGCTTCTGGACGAGCCGACCAATGATTTGGATATCGCAACCTTGACGGTCTTAGAAAATTTCTTGCAGGGCTTTGCAGGGCCAGTGATCACAGTTAGCCACGATCGGTATTTCCTCGATAAGGTAGCCAGCAAGATTTTAGCTTTTGAAGATGGTCAGGTCAGGGAGTTCTTTGGAAACTACACGGACTATCTGGATGAGAAGGCTTTTAGACAGTCCAGCGCAGCTATTTCTCAAAAGAAAGAAAAGGAAAAGCCCTTCAAGGCGCGGGAACAGAAGAAGCGGATGAGCTACTTTGAAAAGCAAGAGTGGGAGACCATCGAGGCGGATATCGAGGAGCTGGAGGCGCGTATCGCTGCCATTGAGACGGAAATGGAGCAGAATGGCTCGGACTTTACCAAGCTATCGGAACTTCAGAAGGAGCTGGATGACAAGAATGAGCAGCTTCTTGAAAAGTATGAGCGCTATGAGTATTTGAGTGAGTTGGAGTAGGACAGTTTCGCAGTACATTCGTTATGGATACAAGTTTGTGAGGGAGAATGATGGAAATACAGATTTATAGCCAGCCTAGTCAGGAAATCAAGGATCAGCTTTTTGAGCTGGTTCAAAGCTGCCACGTTACAGATGGGACTTATCGACTTCCTTATTTGGATAACGCCTATAATTTTGATGTGGACATGCCAGCATTTTTTCTGGCCAATCTAGATCATCAAACGGTCGGTTTTTTATCGGTTTATGCGGATGAGCCAGGCCAAGCAGAGGTATCTGTCTATGTATTGCCCGACTATCGCAGACGAGGCATAGCGAGTGCTCTTTTGCAGGAATTTTCCAAAATTGCAGAGAAATACGATTTATCCCAAATCGAATACATCAGTGAAGTCAAGTTTTTAGCAGACCATCCGACCTTTGCTGAGAAGTTTGACTATGATTTGAAAGAAACGGAAATCTGGCTGGAGCAGGCGGTGGGGACTTTCCCTGAAGAAGAAAAAGAAGGCCTTGAGGTTTTGCTGGGGAGAAAGGAAATGGTTGCGGAGATTGCAGCGTTTCAGTCACAGATTTTTGAAATGCCGATGCAGACTGCTCTTCACTATGCCAGTCAAGCGCTGGAGAGTCCAGATAGCCTGCTCTATGTCCTGAAAAAAGATGGTCAAATCGTGGCGTCCTGCTCAGTGGATACAAGTTTTGGTAGCAATTATCTGTTTGCCTTAGCTGTGGATCAGGCCTTTCAGGGACAGGGCTTAGGGAGTCACCTAGTCAGGTCTATCCTGAATGACCTTGCTAGCCGAAATGGACAAGTCTGTCAAATCGTCGTAGAAGCCCAGAATACAGGTGCCCTGAGGCTGTATGAAAGATTGGGCTTTAAACGAAAGTCGGAAACAGTTTATTTAAAGAGAAAATAAAAAGATTAGCCTTCAGAGTAAAGGGCTATGGAGGTCAGGAGATCTGTTTATGATAAAGAGAAAAGAGCCATTCTTAGTTCAGGCAGGATTGGTGCTAGGCTTACTAGCCTTGGGAAATTTAGTCGGCGATGTTAGTCAGTTCTTGCGTTATCTTTTAGCAAGTCTGGCACTCTTGTTTTTCCTCCATCTAGTGATGGGAATGCTGACGCATACCAAGCAAGTCAAAGAGCAACTAGGTCAAGCGCTAGTGGCCTCGGTCTTCCCGACTTTTTTCATGCAGGGAATGGTGGCTTCGACCTATCTAGCGAGCTGGACTTTTTTGGGAAATTTTGCCCGAATTAGTGCGCAAGTGCTGTGGTGGCTGAGCTTTAGCGGGCTGGTTTTCTTGATGGTCTATTATATCCTGACCTTTGTCTTCCCTTTCAAGTGGGAGAACGTCTTTCCTGCTTGGACGGTCTTATTTGTCGGGATTGGTGTCGCTCCTCTGACAATTACAGTTCCCCAGCAGTTGGCTTTGGGGCAGCTGGTCTTTTGGTACGGGCTTTTAGCGACCATCTCGGTCTTACCAATCGTCCTTTATAAGACTTATAAAATCGGCTTAGCAGAGAATGTTCGCCCGAATACGACAACGATTTGTGCGCCTATTTCCTTGATGACAGCGGCTTATGTGGCTACTTTTCCTCAGCCAAATCCTGTCTTATTGAGTTTGCTCTTGATTTCAGGACAATGCTTTTATGCCTTTATTTTATGGCAACTTCCTCGTTTGATCAAGCGTCCTTTTTTAGCAGGTTTTTCTGCCTTTACCTTCCCCTTGGTCATTTCGGCTGTGGCTTTGAAGCAATCTTTAAACGTACTAGAATTAGGTTTAGCTGGGCAGATTCTGCTTGTTTTTGAAATTCTGACAGCTATGCTTGTTGTCCTTTATGTTGCATTCTTATATCTAAAGGATATTTTTGGAAAGTAAAGATTTCTACGATTTTATGCTTTAATAGTAAGATTTGTAATAAGGGAAAAATGGGAGTTTCTCAAATTGCCTTATGTGATAGTCATTGTGAACAGTAAGATTTTGGGTGATAAATTGCGTAAGCAAGGAAAGGATAATGGCTGTTTCTGCTGTCATGAACTTTGAATCTTGTCCAGTCATCTCATCTATTGATAGGAAAAGAGTTTGGATCTCGTGCCCTGAAGCGGAAGCGCCAGCCATTTTTCAAAGAACTATGAAAAAATAGCAAGGTAGAAGCTTAGAACTGGACCGTTGCTTGGATAAAAGCTGTGTAGTAGAAGAGCACAAAAAATATATTTTGAAATAAACTCGACGGCTGTAGATGCAGTCGTTTTTATTTGGAGTCCTATCTCTCTTTGGCCAATATGCAATCTGCTAATGTGCTTGATTATGGTACAGGCGAAGTGAGTCTTGGCTAGTGATTTTTGAGCAATGATTGAACATTCGTTTGAAGTGAGGTGACATGGTGTGGTTCCACTTCAAACGAATATTTTTCTATCTTTATTCTAAGCAGAATCTAATTTTCTGCTGTAAAATAATTTGACAGTTCTTAAAATATTTGATATATTAAAATCAACATATTAACATAAAAAGAAAGGGATAGAAGGGTTTTACAGTATCCTGAAAAATTTAGGATAAATTGTAAACGCTTACTATCGGTGGTTGTCAAATGAATAGAGATTTATTTGATAAAAGATGTAAGTTTGGAATTCGCAAGCTAACGTTAGGTGTTTGCTCTGTTATGATTGGAGCGGTCTTGTTTGGGGCCAATCAAGTCTCTGCTGACGGTCTAGCAGAGACACCAACTGGCCCAGCAGGAGTAGTTGCGGTATCTCAACCAAGTGTGGCACCTCCTGCTACTGAAGTTACGGGAGAGGCAACATCTTCAGAGGTAAATGGGAAAGTAGAAAAAGAGGATAAGCCTGCAGCAGCAACTGCTACTGCACCAGTATCTACAGAAAATGCAGCTACACCCGCATCTCCATCAACAGATACAGGTACCACTTCAGAGAAACCTTCTGATGCAGCTGCTGAGACAGAAGAAACGGTTGAAAGAGACTATTATTCCCGTTCTTTAAAGAATGTCAAACCTGTCTTGGAAAAAGAAGACATCACGATTAACAAAACAGATCACCCTAAAGAAGACCTATCCAGCGAGCTTGATAAGGTGAAAAAATTAAAGAATGCAACGGTTCATTTGGAGTTTAAGCCAGATGCAAATTCGCCAAAGTTTTATAGTGTATTCTCTGCTTCTAGCTCCTCTCATGTCAACGAATACTTTACTCTTGCGGTCAATAATGGAACAGCAGTTGTCGAAGGTCGTGATCGCAATGGGCAGCAATTCTATGAAAATTATAACAATGCCCCTCTGAAAGTAACTGCGGGTCAATGGAACTCCATTACCTATACAGTAGAAAGACTAAATCCAGATTCTCCAGAAGGCCGCGTGCGTCTCTATGTCAATGGTGTCCTATCAAGAACCAGCTATCAGTCAGGAAAATTCTTGAGTGACATGCCGGATTTGACCAATATGCAGTTGGGCGCTACAGTACGTGGTAAGCAAAGCCATTGGCCAGGGACTTTTGCCGTTCGAAATCTAACTGTCTATGACCGTGCTCTTTCACCAGAGGAAGTAGCTCAGCGTAGCCAGATTTTCAAGCGGAAAGAACTTGAAGGACAGCTAGCTCCTGGTGCCTCCCTGAGTGAAAAGACAGATGTATTTGAGAGCGGAGCTGGCGGTCAGGCTAATAGTCAAGGAATTAAAAGCTATCGAATCCCAGCCTTGTTAAAGACTCAGAAAGGCACCTTGATTGCGGCTGCGGATCAGCGCCGCCTGCATGCGTCAGACTGGGGGGATATCGGTACAGTTATTCGCCGTAGTACAGATGGTGGCCAGACTTGGGGACCAGAAAAGACGATTGTCAATTTGCGCAATAATCCCAAAGCAACGGATCCGAATCAGGGCTCTCCTGTAACGATTGATGTGGCTATGGTTCAGGATAAAGACGGAACCATTCATGCCATCTATGATATGTTTACAGAAGGGCGGGCTGTTTTTGACCTGCCTGCTAAAAACGAAGAAGCTTATACAACGATTGATGGCAAGGTTTATCAGATTCTTTATCACGAAAATGGCCAAAAATATACAATTCGTGAAAATGGAACAGTCTATGATGCAAACGGTGCAGCGACAACCTATCGTGTAGTGGTCAATCCACAGGAAAAAGACTATCGAGATAAAGGTGACCTTTATGACGGAGACCGCCTGATTGATAATATTTATTTCACGACGAAGAAAGATTCGCCTTTCCGTGTCGCTCGGACTAGCTATCTATGGACATCAGTGAGTAAGGATGATGGACTGACTTGGTCTGCTCCGCATGATATCACTCCTATGGTCAAGAAAAACTGGATGAAGTTCTACGGGGTCGGTCCTGGTACAGGTATTCGCCTTCATACAGGCCCGTACAAAGGACGTTTGGTTATTCCGACTTATTCGACTAACGAATCTTCCCATTTACATGGTTCTCAGTCTTCTCGGGTTATCTATTCAGACGATAATGGACAAACTTGGCATTCTGGGGCAGCAGTCAACGATGGTCGCAGAGTGAATAATGCAGAGATTCAATCCAGCACCATGAATCATCCATCTGCTCAAAATACGGAAGCAACCGTTGTACAATTAGCAAACGGTCAGCTGAAAATGTTCATGCGTGGATTGACGCGAGACCTGCAGGTTGCAACCAGTGAAGATGGAGGTGCTACTTGGCTTCCTGAAGTGAAACGCTACAAAGATGTGCCTGATGTCTATGTACAAATGTCAGCGATTAGCACAGTCAAAGATGGACAAGAATATGTGATTTTGGCGAATGCCAGCGGACCTGACAGAAATAATGGTCATGTTCGAGTTGCCAGAGTAGATCAGGCTGGCAATCTGACTTGGATTGCTCATCGGGAAATCAATAAAGGGAAATTTGCCTACAACTCTCTGCAACAAATCAATGATCAAGAGTTTGGCTTGCTTTATGAAGGAGCGGAAGGAAATAAAAATGACTATACTCTCTCCTTCAAGAAGTTTAACTGGGATTTCTTGCTGAAAAACAGTGTTTATCCGACAGAGGCTAAGGTAGTCAGCGCGAAAAACACAGAAGAAGGACTCGTTGCCCTGCGTTTTGATCACGAAGTACTTGTCAATGAAGTACCGGTATTTGAACTAGAAAACGGCAAGGAAGCTACCTTTGTCACCCAGGCAGATAGTAAGACGCTTTTGTTCTATGCGGATGATGATTCGGCTGGTCAGAAGATTACTAAGCTGAAATCAGGCAGCATAGAAAGTATTCATAATTTGGCTGTTTCTGTAATCGGAACGAGACTTCCAGCCGCAGGTTCGGCTCCAGAAGCAGTCACACCTTATATTGCACCGACACCAACAGTTCCAGATCCTGACTTAGTGGCAAGATTTGCAGCTAAGAAGACAGCTGAGTGGACTCCTGTAGGAACAACAGAGCAGCATGGAACAGTCACTACAGTTGAGAAGAACGGTGTCCGCTATAACCAGCTCTCCTCAAAATCTACTCATGATAACAATCAAAATCCAGCTCTCTTCCAGAAAGAAGGCTTGCAGGTAGATCAAGAAGGAAATGCTAGTGTCAACTTAACTTTTGTAGAAAATTCTGAAACAAACCATGGCCGCTTTGGTGTCTTTATGAAATATAAAGATACATCAAACAATGTCTTTGTCGGTTATGACAAAGAAGGCTGGTTCTGGGAATACAAAACGCCAGGAAATGGTAACAGCGCTTGGTATCGTCAGACTCGTGTACCAGCACCGAAAAAAGGTTCAACCAATAACTTGGTAGTAACCCTGAAGGCAGATGGTCAGCTCAATGCGACCAATAATGGCGAGCAACTCTTTAATACAGTGACGCTTCCAGCTGCAGTCAAGGAGAATCTCAAGAATGAGCGCAAGATTTTGGTCAAGGCTGGTACTTATCAGGGCACTGAACTGACTTCTGTTTTGATAAAGACAGATAACCAAGAAGGCATGACTCCAACTCAGCCGACAGGAGAAAAGGAAACAGGTCCTGCTGTAGATGACTCTAAAGTCACTTATGATAAGATTCACTCAGCAACGATGGAAGTGCTGATTGATAAGGCCTTCCCGCGTGTCAAGAGCTACACAGTCAACAAGCACACACTGACAGGTCAAGTCAAACAGCTGGATCAAGTCACCATCAACTCACATGCTATCAAGCCGAAAGTGACTTACCGCAAGGTTGATGAGCAGACAGCTGAGTATGATTTGGTCTTGAAGGATCCAGAGCATTTGATTGATGCAGAAATGACCGTTCGCTTGAAAGTAGTGGACAACCAATTGCACTTTGATGTGACAAGAATCGTCAACCATAACCAAGTCGAAGCTGGTAAACCAATCGATGATGTTAGAAAATTGATTTCTTCTATCAACTTTGCAGATAATGCTTTAGTATCTGTCTCTAGCGAGCAGGCTGGTGCTAAGTTTGATGGGGCGACCATGTCCAACAATACCCATGTCAGCGGAGATGACCATATCAATGTGACTAATCCGATGTCGGATTTGCGCAAGGGATACATGTACGGATTTGTCTCAACAGACAAGCTGGCGGCTGGTGTATGGAGTAACTCTCAAAACAGCTTTGGCGGCGGTTCGAATGATTTTACACGCTTGACTGCTTACAAGCAAACAATCGGCAATGCTAATTATGTCGCAATCAAGAGCTCACCATGGCAATGGCAAAAAGAACATAAGGGAATCGTTTATCCAGATTATACTCTGGAATTGCCAAGTGCTAAGGTGGTCGTGACCGAAGATGCCAACAAGGATAACCAAGTGGACTGGCAGGATGCGGCTGTAGCTTATCGTCAAATCATGAACAACCCGCAAGGCTGGGAAAAGGTTAAAGACATCACCGCCTATCGAATTGCCATGAACTTTGGCTCTCAAGCTCAAAATCCATTCCTGATGACTCTGGATGGTATTAAGAAAATCAATCTTCATACCGATGGACTTGGCCAAGGTGTCCTCTTGAAGGGATATGGAAATGAAGGGCATGACTCTGGCCACTTGAACTATGCAGATATCGGTAAACGAATCGGTGGAGTTGAAGACTTCAAGACCTTGATTGCTAGGGCTAAGGAATACGGTGCTCACATCGGTATCCACGTCAACGCATCAGAAACCTATCCAGAATCCAAATACTTCAAAGAAGAAATCCTACGCAAGAATCCTGACGGTAGCTATAGCTATGGCTGGAACTGGCTGGATCAAGGTATCAATATTGATGCTGCCTATGACCTCGCTCATGGCCGTCTCAAACGCTGGCAAGATTTGAAGGAAAAACTTGGTGAAGGACTGGACTTTATCTATGTCGATGTCTGGGGTAATGGTCAGTCAGGTGATAATGGTGCTTGGGCAACTCACGTCTTGGCAAAAGAAATCAACCAACAAGGCTGGCGCTTCACCATTGAGTGGGGACATGGTGGTGAGTATGACTCGACCTTCCAGCACTGGGCAGCTGACTTGACTTATGGTGGCTATACTAACAAGGGTATCAACAGCAGTATCGTCCGCTTCATCCGCAATCACCAAAAAGATTCTTGGATTGGTGACTATCCATCCTATGGCGGGGCAGCCAACTATCCGCTGCTTGGCGGTTACAGCATGAAGGACTTTGAGGGCTGGCAAGGACGAAGTGACTACAATGGCTATGTGACCAACCTCTTTGCTCATGATGTCATGACCAAGTATTTCCAACACTTCACTGTCTCAACTTGGAAGAATGGTAATCCGGTTACCATGAATGACAATGGCGGTAGCTATAAGTGGACACCAGAAATGGAAATCGGTCTAACAGACAAGGACAACAATCAAGTTACTATTCGCCGTAAATCAAACGATGTGGCAAATCCAGGCTACCGTGAGAGAACAGTCACTCTTAACGGACGTGTAATTCAAGATGGCTCAGCTTATCTGGTGCCATGGAATTGGGATGCCAACGGTAATAAGCTAGAAAAAGCTCAAGAAAAGATGTATTATTACAATACAAAAGCAGGTCAGACAACTTGGACCCTGCCGAGTGATTGGAATGACAAAGTCTATCTCTACAAGCTAACCGACCAAGGTAAGGTTGAAGAGCAAGAGCTGACAGTGACGAATAATCAGCTGACGCTGGATCTTTTGGCAAATCAGCCATACGTTCTCTATCGTACAAGACAGGTCAACAAGGAAATGTCTTGGAGCGAAGGAATGCATATCTATGACCAAGGCTTTAACAGTGGCAAGCTGGATCATTGGACAATTACAGGCGACAAATCTAAGGCTGAGATTGTCAAGTCACAGGGTGCCAATGATATGCTCCGTATTCAAAACAATACAAGTACTGTGACTCTGACTCAGAAATTAACGGGTCTCAAGCCAAATACTAAGTATGCTGCTTATGTCGGAGTGGATAATAGAAGTGATGCTAAGGCAAGTATTACGGTCCAATCAGGTGGCAAGACAATCACCAACTACACTCATAAGTCTATTGCTCAAAACTATGTAAAGGCCTATGCTCACAATACCAACCGCAGCAATGCGACAGTGGATAACACTAGCTATTTCCAAAATATGTATGTTTACTTCACGACAGGTGATGACGTGTCCAATGTGACCCTGACCCTGAGCCGTGAAGCAGGTGAAAAAGCAACTTACTTTGATGAAATTCGAGTCTTTGAGAATAATTCTACAATGTATGCCGGTGGTCATGATAACCAAAAAGGTGTCTTCAAACAAAACTTTGAAAATGTCGGTCAAGGAATCTTCCCATTTGTTATTGGTGGTGTCGAAGGTGTCGAAGACAACCGGACTCACTTGTCAGAGAAGAATGCACCATATACACAACGTGGCTGGAATGGTAAGAAGATTGATGATGTTATTGAGGGTGATTGGTCCCTCAAAACCAATGGTCTGGTGAGCCGCCAACGTATGGTTTACCAAACCATTCCACAAAACTTCCGCTTTGAAGCAGGTAAGACCTATCGAGTCACCTTTGATTATGAAGCGGGCTCTGACGGTACGTATGCTTTTGTCAGCGGCAGTGGTGAAGTAACTTGGAAGCAAGTCGGAAACCAATGGACCAGTGATCTGGGTAATGAACAAGTGCATGAACTTCCGAACACTTGGAAAGGTTCACAGAAAGCTAAAAGAGCAACCTTCCTTGTAACGGGAGCACCGGACGGTAATACCTGGATTGGTATCTATTCTACTGCTAGAGGTGGTAATACAAATGGAGATGCAGGTGGGGATGCAAACTTCCGTGGCTACAATGACTTTGTAATGGATCGTCTGCAAATCGAAGAAGTCGAGCTGACAGGTAAGATGTTAATTGACCAAGCAATCAATAATTATCTGCCACTAGTTGCCAGAACGAATTACACGGCTGAGTCTATGAATGCGCTGAAAGATGCAGTGTATAATCTAACTCAACAGGATGATGATATCTCAGTCGAGGAAGCTAGAGAGGCTATTGCTACAGTAGATAATCTTAAATCTGCTTTGGTGGAGAAGAAAACTTCCCTTAGGGCATCTGACTTTGAGTCTCTGGAAGCTCCAGCTCAGCCTGGTGAAGAGTTGGCTAAAGCCTTTGATGGTAACCGCTCTAGCCTATGGCATACACCGTGGTCAGGTGGTGGTGTAAATAAACCTGCTACTATGGTCTTGAGAGAACCAACTGATTTGACAGGTTTGACCTATGTGCCACGCTCTTCAGGCTCCAATGGTAATCTTAGAAATGTTACCTTGGTAGTGACGGACGAAGGAGGCCAAGAACACCGCTTCTCAGCCAATAATTGGCCAAATAATGCAGCAACTAAAACTATTGACTTTGGTCGGGTTATCAAGGCTAAGAAGATTGTCTTGACAGGCACTCAGACTTATGGCGATAGCGAAAATGAATACCAATCAGCAGCGGAACTAGTCTTTAATCTACCAACAACAAGCGAGGCTGCTCTGGACACAAGTTCTTATGATAAGGCTCTTGCGCGTGCTAAGACGTTGACAAGTCAGGCTAATCGTGAAGCAGTAGAAGAGTTCTTGCAGGTGGCTGCTTATGTGACAAATAACCACTTGTTGACTCCGACTCGCTTGGCAGAATTTACAACTTATCTCAATAGCTTAGAAGATGCGTCAGCTACCCCGCCAGTTCACAAGACGACTCCAGACAAAGGTGTTAAGATTCCAGTAGTCGAGCAACCACGCTTGGATATTGTGACCGAAGCTCTACCGTTTAATACTGTTGAACGTGAAAACACACAATT
>NZ_KQ968977.1:93317-94076 GCF_001578725.1 Streptococcus sp. DD04 | reverse complement strand
ACAGCTTCGTTTCCAAAGACCCAGTCGATCAGATCGTGGAAGTTGGTAAGCCAGTTGAACAGGTGACACCAACTGAAGGTGTTAAGAATTTGGTTGTCGAACAACCACGCTTGGATGTGGTAACTGAGGCCCTACCGTTTAATACTGTTGAACGTGAAAATGCACAACTTGCTAAAGGTACGACCAAAGTTGTTCAAGAAGGCAAGGACGGCGAGAAGACCACACTTGTGGAAGTGACCATCGAAAATGGTCAAGAAACTGGCCGCGTGACACGTGATAGCTTCGTTTCCAAAGCCCCAGTTGACAAGATTGTGGAAGTTGGCAAGCCAGTTGAACAGGTGACACCAACTGAAGGTGTTAAAAATCTGGTTGTGGAGCAGCCACGCTTGGATGTGGTGACTGAGGCCCTACCGTTTACCACTGTTGAACGTGAAAACGCACAATTGCCTACGGGCGCACGAAAAGTTGTCCAAGAAGGCAAGGACGGTGAGAAGACGACTTTGGTTGAAGTGACCATTGAGAATGGTCAAGAAACTGGCCACACCACTCGCGATAGCTTTGTTTCCAAAGCTCCAGTTGACAAGATTGTGGAAGTTGGCAAGCCAGTTGAGCAAGTAACACCAGACCAAGGCGTTCAAGCTCCAGTAGTTGAACAACCGCGCTTGGATGTGGTGACTGAGGCCCTACCGTTTAATACTGTTGAACGTGAAAGTGCTCAACTGCCTAAGGGGACACGAAAAGTTGTCCAAGAAGGTAAGG
>NZ_KQ968977.1:91956-92670 GCF_001578725.1 Streptococcus sp. DD04 | reverse complement strand
ACGGCGAGAAGACTACACTTGTGGAAGTGACGCTTGAAAATGGTCAAGAAATTAGCCGCACCACTCGTGACAGCTTCGTTTCCAAAGACCCAGTCGATCAGATTGTGGAAGTTGGCAAGCCGGTTGAACAGGTGACACCAACTGAAGGTGTTAAGAATTTGGTTGTCGAGCAACCACGCTTGGATGTGGTAACTGAAGCTCTACCGTTCAACACCGTTGAGCGTGAAAATGCACAATTGCCTAAGGGGACACGAAAAGTTGTCCAAGAAGGCAAGGCTGGTGAGAAGACAACGCTCGTAGAAGTAACAATCGAAAATGGTCAAGAAACCAGCCGTGTGACACGTGACAGCTTCATTTCCAAAGACCCAGTTGATCAGATTGTAGAAGTTGGCAAACCAGTTGAGCAAGTCACCCCAGCAGAAGGCGTTAAGAATCTGGTCGTGGAGCAACCACGCTTGGATATTGTGACTGAAGCTCTACCGTTCAACACCGTTGAGCGTGAAAATGCACAATTGCCTAAGGGCGCGCGAAAAGTTGTCCAAGAAGGCAAGGACGGTGAGAAGACGATTCTGGTTGAAGTGACCATCGAAAATGGTCAAGAGACCAGCCGCACCACTCGTGACAGCTTCGTTTCTAAAGACCCAGTTGACAAGATTGTGGAAGTTGGCAAGCCAGTTGAACAGGTGACACCAACTGAAGGTGTTAAAAATCTGG
>NZ_KQ968977.1:83411-91936 GCF_001578725.1 Streptococcus sp. DD04 | reverse complement strand
CACTTTTGAGAATGGTCAGGAGACCGGTCGTGTGACTCGCGATAGCTTTGTTTCCAAAGACCCAGTTGACAAGATTGTGGAAGTGGGAACCAAGGAAGAACAGCCAACGCAGCCAAGCAAACCTGACGCGCCAGTTAAGCCAGTCACTCCAGCTAAACTAGGCCAAACAAATGAAGCAAGGGCCACTCTGCCAAATACAGGAACAGTAGCAGATTCTGCTTCCCTTATGGGTCTCTTGCTGGCATTGACAGGATTGTTCCTGATGAAGAAAAAGGAAAAATAAGAATTCTCGTAATTCAAGTCATGTTAATCTTCAAGTTGAATAATATAAGTTTGTGAATTTTTCCCAAGCTAAATAGTCTAAGGTGGGAAGAAACAAAAATGATGATTTTTGCTCTCTTCTCACCATTTTATGGTTTTATAGTCTTAATTATGTCTATGGCAGAATTCACAAAGAAGGTATTTTTCCAACCAAAATCGAAAGCGCTTACTCTGATAAGAGGAGAAAAATAAAAACATGGATAAAAGATTTTTTGAAAAGAAATGTACATACAGCATTCGCAAGTATGCCGTAGGAGCTTGCTCGGTTCTGATAGGAGCTCTTCTATTTGGTTCTCAGTTGGCATCGGCAGCTGAGGTTGAGCCATCAAATTCAACCACGACTGTTAGCACGGTAGCAGATAGTGGGGAGAATCCTTCGGGGACGGTAGAAAAAGTAGAAGCGCTAACAGAACTGCCTGCTGAATTAGCAGATAAGTTAGCAAAAGCAGAGTCTGGGGAAAATGAAGCACCTGCTTCCAACAATAATGAAAACACTCATGAAGCACCTTCAGATACAGCTAATCCCAAGCCGGATCAGCCTGCTGCCAGTGCGGAAACCACTCATCCCCAACCAGCCCAGCCAGAACCGTCTGCACCAGCAAAAGAAGTGGTAAATACCCCTGATGTCAATCATTTATTGAATGCTCAGGTCAGAGCATCAAACCATGAGCAAAATACATCTAACACTGCTGACAAAGCGGTTGATGGAGACGACAGCAGCCGTTGGGCGACCGACCGAGATGCAGTAAATCCTCATCTGACGCTGACACTGGAGAAGACCACCTCCATCAAGCGACTGGAGATTGACTGGGACCGCAGAAAGAGAGCGGGCCAGCCTAATGACCCAAATGTGCAAGGTTGGAAACTCTACTATGCTACAGCAGAAGCTATCAATGAAGAAGAAGCTACTCGCAAATGGAAACTAGCCTACGAAAAAGATGGTCAACCTATCTTAGATGAAAGGGTTAATCTTGACACTCCGATTGAGGCTAAATATCTCAAGTTAGAAATCACCAAATACGCTGAGGGCAGCATGCGCTGGCGCAATGTCGGCATTCAAGAGTTACGGGCTTATTCCAATATTCCTGATCCAGCAAAAGTAACTAATCTTAACCAAGTAGAGTCGCTGACTCTAGCTCAAGATGGTCGCTCGCTAGTCATGCCTGAGTTACCAGGAGAAGTCAGCCTAGTCGGTAGCAATAAGAAAGGTGTGATTGACCTAAACAACAAAGTCTATCAGCCTCTAACAGCACAAACAGTCAAAGTATCTTTGCAACAAGTACATGAAGGCCAAACAGTGACCAAGGAATTTGAGATTCGAGTGCATGGCCGCTATGCAGACGAAGGTGTGGGAGACAAGCCGAAAGTTGCTCCGACCGTTCAGCAATGGCATGGTGAAGAAGGTCGTTCTTCCATTTTAGAAGATACTGTTCTTTCTGTGGGAGATTCAGGCTTTGATAAGGCGGCTAATTTCTATGCTAATGACTTGATTTCAAGAGGCTTAGAGCTAGCAAAGGGAGATAACACAGCTGCACACCGGATTGAGTTTAAAAAAGTAACGGACAAAGGTTATGGTGAAGAAGGCTATGGCATTACCATTCGGGACAATGTCTTTACCATTGAAGCACAGACCAATAAAGGTGCCTTCTATGCCACTCGGACCCTGCTTCAAATGGGCCAAGAAAATATCCAAAATGGTGAAATTCGAGACTTCCCAAGTTTCAGCCACCGTGGCTTCATGCTAGACACTGGCCGCAAGTTTATTCCTTATGATGCGCTTGTGGACATCATGCTCAACATGGCCTACTACAAGATGAATGACTTGCAATTGCACTTGAATGATAACTATATCTTCCTCAAGGAGCACGTGGCAGGTAAAAATCTGACCAGAGAGCAAGAGCTAGAGTATGTGCTCAATCATGCAGATACAGGCTTCCGTTTACAGACAGATATTGTAGGTGACAATGGCGTAGCCTTGACCTCTAAACAGCATTATACCAAGGAAGAAATGCAAAAACTCATCGCCTTGGCAGATGAACTAGGAATCAATCTGGTACCGGAAATCGATACACCAGGGCATGCCTTGTCCTTTGTCAAGGTTCGTCCAGACTTGATGTATCAAGGTCAGCTCAGTCCGAATAAGCACAATGTAGAACGTGTTGCCATGCTGGATCTAGACAAGCATTATGACGAAACTCTGCGCTTTGTCAAATCTGTTTATGATAAATTGTTGGATGGCGATGATGCTCCGCTACGTGGTGTCAAAACCATTCATATCGGGACAGACGAATACTATGGCAACAACGAAAACTATCGCCGTTATGTCAACGATTTGATCACCTATATCAAAGGTAAGGGCTATACGCCACGGTTTTGGGGCTCACTCAGCCGTAAGAGCGGCCAGACACCAGTTGATCTAAAGGATGTCGAAGTGGATATCTGGAGTTTGGGCTGGCAGCAACCGCAAGCAGCCCTGAAGGCCGGTGCTAAAATTATCAATATTACCGATGTTCCGACCTACAGTGTGCCAAATGGTAATAACCAGCAAGGAGCTTACGGAGACTATTCTTCTTATGAACATCAGTATAATCGCTGGACGCCAAATGACTTCACGACAGCAGGAAATGGTCCAAAACTAGCAGCTTCCAACCCTCATATCTTGGGCGGTGGACATGCGGTTTGGAATGATAATATTGACCTCCATGAAACAGGCATGACTTCTTATGATATATTCAAGCGCTTCTTTGAAGCAACAAGGGTCACTGCTGAAAAAACTTGGGGTTCCGACCGAACTGCAAGCAGCTTTGCTCACCGTACCTTACCACGTCCAGAATATATCTATGCACCAGATAGCAATCCAGAGTACAAGATTGATGATGCAGAGACTTATGACATCAATCCTAAGACTATCAAGCGCTATGATGCAATCAATGTTACAAAGACTGATCAAGGTCTGGTCTTTAACAAAGAAAGCAAGATTGAAAATGCTATCGGCAATGTCGGTCCAAGTCATGTGTTAAAAGTTAATGTAACGGTCACAGGAGATGGTGTTCAAGAGTTGGCTTCCAGTGAAGGAAACAAGCTCTACTTGTCTGATGAGTCAGGAAAAGTCGCTTATCAGTTTGAGCAACACCATATTCAATTTGACAAGACGCTGGAAAAAGGCAAACGCTATGAACTCGTCTTTGTCACCAAGCCTCAGTCAACGGAGCTCTATGTCAACGGTGAGAAGATTAATCGTCTTGCCAACCCAGCTCATCCAAGATTGGCTCACACTAGCTTGGTCTTACCTCTTGAGAAAATCGGCGGTTTTGAAGGTACCTTGCATAGCTTGAGCTTGTCTGACAAGCCATTTGTCAATCCGCGTTTGATTGCACAAGACCAGCTTGCCCGTGTGGAAGCAAGTAGTGAGCAGTTACCAGGAAACTCTACAGAAGGAGCAATCGCTAAGGCCTTTGATGGCAATCCTGCAACCTTCTGGCATTCACATTGGACGAAGAAGGATCCGTCTTATACGGTCACTATGACCTTGAAGCAGGCGACAGCTGTGAATGCGCTGACTTATCTCCCTCGCCCAGGCAGTGGAAATGGTCTTGCGATCCAGTACGAAGTCTATGCTAAAAAAGCTGGACAATTGGTCAAAGTAGCAGAAGGCACTTGGGCTAATAATACAGCTGAAAAGATCGCAAACTTTGAAGCTGTAGAAACGGACACGATTCAGTTGAAGATTTTGCAAGGAGTGGAAGGATATGCTAGTGCAGCGGAAATCAATCTTTTGAAACCGATCGCAGCATCAGATGAGCCAGCTACACCTCCAGCACCAAAACCAGATCCAAAACCAGAAACTCCAGCACCGAAAGATGATGGAACTGTCGAGCTGGAAGATACCTTTGTTGCTAAAAATCCAGCAGACCCAAGTACAGTTGAAGCTGCTTTGAGAAGCCAAGAATATCTCAATAAACAATACAAGGTCTTCCCAACTCCTCACAAGGTTACTTATGGAAATGGCTTGGTACGACTGGACCAAAAAGTCCATTTAGTGATCGGTGAGCAGGTTGATATTTATACCCGCAATCGTCTCAAGTCTATTTTGCAAAACAGCAATATTTCCTATACTACTGGTAAGACAGCAGAAGCAGGCGCAACCAATATCTATCTGGGAGTACACCAAACTGGCTCAAAAGCGGAAGAAGCACAGAGAACAGAGTCGGTCAACCAAGGACTATTTGATAAGATTGATGCTTATTCATTGGTTATCAAAGGCCAGCAAATTTCCATCGTCGGAAAAGATACAGATGCTGTATTTTATGGTTTGACAACGCTCAAGCATATGCTGAATGACAGTCAGGCTCCAGTTCTGCGCGAGGTCAATGTTGAAGACTATGCTGATGTGAAGAATCGTGGCTTCATCGAAGGCTACTATGGCAACCCTTGGTCCAATGAAGACCGAGCAGCCTTGATGCGCTACGGTGGTGATTTGAAACTGACCCAGTATTTCTTCGCACCAAAAGATGATCCATATCATAACAGCAAGTGGAGAGAACTTTATCCAAAAGAAAAACTAGAAGAAATCCGCCAGCTGGCTAAAGTGGGTAATGAAAATAAAACTCGCTATGTCTGGACCATTCATCCATTTATGAACAGTCGGATTCGCTTCCAGAATGATACGGTTTACCAAGAAGACCTGAATGCAATCAAGGCTAAATTTACCCAGTTACTGGACGTCGGCGTTCGTGAGTTTGGTATCCTTGCAGATGATGCAGCTCAACCTTATGGTGGTTACGAAAGTTACAATCGCTTGATGAAGGACATGACTGATTGGCTGACTGAAAAGCAAGCGACTTATCCAGGTTTGAAGAAAGAGATGATTTTTGTTCCGAGTCAATATTGGGGCAATGGTCGAGAAGACGAGTTACGTTCACTAAACCGAAATCTTCCGCAAAGCAGTATTATGACTCTGACAGGGGGCAAGATTTGGGGTGAAGTTTCCGAAAACTTCCTGACTCAACTGAAGAGAAACTTGGAAGCTTCTGGTCAACCTTATCGTCCAGTTCAGCTCTGGATTAACTGGCCATGTACGGATAATTCCAAGCAGCACCTCATCTTAGGCGGCGGTGAGAAATTCCTCCACCCTGGTGTGGATCCAAGCCTAATCGGTGGGGTCATGCTCAATCCGATGCAGCAATCAGAACCTTCTAAAATTGCGATCTTCTCAGCAGCAGAGTATAGCTGGAATATATGGAAAAATGAGGCTGAAGCCAAAGCTGTCAACGATATAGCTTTCAACTTTGCAGAAACAGGCCGCTTTACAGAGACCAAAGAATCTGCTGCCTTCCGCGAGCTTGGTAAGCACATGATTAACCAGCATATGGATACTCGTGTTGTGAAGCTAGAAGAATCTGTCGAACTGGCTCCGAAATTGACTAGCTTTATGACCAAGCTGAAAGCAGGCCAAGATGTCACAGCTGAGCGGAAAGAATTGAAGGCAGAATTTGCTAAATTAAAAGTAGCCGCTGAGACTTATAAAGCATCAGGTCATGAACGGATGCGCGAGCAGATTAAGTACTGGCTGGACAATACTATTGACCAAATGAACGCTCTAGATGCTCTCTTGACAGCCACTGAATCTATTGGTGGTAAAAATGCTGATGGGCTCTGGAATAATTACTACAAGGGCTTGAAAGCTTATGAGCAATCTAAGAAACATTCCTTCTGGTATGTCGACCACAATGAAAATGCTGAGCTTGGTGTACAACATATCCGTCCATTTATCCTCAACCTAAAAGAATACCTAGCGAAGGAAATTGAAAAAGAACTGAATCCAGATAAAGTCGTAACGACTTTTATTACCAACCGTACAGGTGCCGAAGGCGACTTGACTCAAGTGCTGGACGGAGACCTATTAACTCAGATTATCTTTAAGACTCCGACCCGAATTAGCACTGGTGATTATGTTGGGCTTCAGTTCAATAAGCCTGTTTCTATCAAGAAATTGAGCTTTGCTATGGGAGCTGTCAGCAATCCGAAAGACACCTTTAACAAGGCGAAGATTGAATACTTAAATGAAGCGGGTGAGTGGACTGCCCTTCCTCAAGGTAACTATGTCGGCAATGAGTCTGAAATTACACTAGAGAATCTCGACATCAAGGCTAAGGGTATTCGGATGGTGGCGACAGAAGATCGAGACAATACTTGGTTTGCTGTCCGTGAAATTGCGGTGAACCGTCCTCTTGAAAATGCCAAGAAGAAAGCTGGCAGCATTACCATCAGTTCAAATCTGGTCTATAAGCTCAATACAACGGCTGCTAAGATGACAGATAATAGTGACAGCTCAGAAGCAATGCTGGCAAGTTCTTCAATGGCAAACGGCGAACGCGATACAACACCAGTAGATGCTTGGGTGCAGCTGGATCTTGGTTCTCAACAAACAGTCAAGAAGATTCGTTTGGTACAAGGTGTGACAGATAAGCTGGCGGCGGGTGTCATTGAAGTTTCTACAGACGGTCAAAACTGGACAACAGTAGCCAACTTGACTGGTGAGCAAAGTAAAGAAGTTGAAACCAATCAGAATATCCGTTATGTACGCGTGAGAAATACGCAAAAGACCAATTTCTGGTGGCGCATTGGCAATTTCTCTGTCGAATCAGAGACTGGAACAGACCAATACACAGACACTAATGTGGAACAGCTCAAGGCTACCAAGGTAAATGAAAAACTGGGACGCTACGAAATGCAAATTCCGGCTGGAACAACTCTAGCTGCTGGACAATATCTTGGAATGAAGTTGGACCGTATCCATGAGATTCAAGATTTGAAACTGGGAGAGAATGCGAATCAAGCACTCCAGCTCCGCTATTCTCCAAATGGAGTAGAATGGTATAGTGCAGCTGACTTAGAAGACCACCAGCTCGTCCGCTATGTACGCCTTGAAAACAAGACGGATCAAGAACAGGCAATCGGTGCGACTTCTCTGCTTTTGACTACCAAGGAAATTCAGCCGACAACAATCGAGTCAACCAGCATGGGTATTGATCCAAACTACGGTAGCGGAGATGTCCGTAAGGCGAAAAACCTAGATCAACTCTTTGACGGTGACCTCAACACCTATGTTGAATTTTCTGATTATCCACAAACCGATGGTCATATGACTCTCAATCTTGGGGCAACCCGTCAAATTAAGAAGATTCGTGCCTACATCAAAGATGGTACACAGAACTATCTCCGTGACGGAAAGATCCAAGTCAGCGAAGACGGCAAGACTTGGACGGATGTGGTTTCGGTGGGTGACGGTCAGGAAAATCCAGCACGTGATGATTCCTTGACGGATGGCTGGACGCATGATTCACAGAAGCCAGGCAATCGCTATATTGAGGGAGAATTGCCGGCAGCAACCGCAGCTAAATATCTCCGAGTGCTCTATACAGCTCCTTATCGTCATCGTTTTGTTGGATTTACAGAGTTAGTTATCAATGATGGAGAATACACTAAGTCGGTCAACAACCCAACTGTAGAGGGTACCGGTACAGAAAGCAAGTCATCTGAAAAGAATAATATAGCAGATGGCAATATTCTCAGCAGCTACAAGACGACTCAAGATAGCGGTGAGTTGATTTACCATCTATCTGAAAAGACAGAATCCAACCACATTCGCCTGATTTCAGATGTTCCAGCAGGAAGCACAGCGCATGTCTGGGCAAGAATCGTATCCAAAGATGGTCAAACAGCATGGCAAGATTTAGGTGCGGTTACCACAAGTTTCCAAACCTTCCAGCTCGCTAACAGTGCACACTTGCTCGATGTTAAGCTGACATGGGAAGGCGGACGACCAGAGTTCTATGAAATCTCCACCTACCATGTGGAGGTAAGTGACACTCCAACGCCTCCAGTTCACAAGACGACTCCAGATGAAGGTGTTAAGATTCCAGTAGTTGAACAACCACGCTTGGATGTGGTAACTGAAGCTCTACCGTTCAACACCGTTGAACGTGAAAATGCACAATTGCCTAAGGGGACACGAAAAGTTGTCCAAGAAGGCAAAGACGGTGAGAAGACGATTCTGGTTGAAGTGACCATTGAGAATGGTCAAGAAACCGGCCGTGTGACTCGCGATAGCTTCATTTCCAAAGCCCCAGTCGACAAGATTGTGGAAGTTGGCAAGCCAGTCGAGCAAGTCACCCCAGCGGAAGGCGTCAAGAATCTTGTCG
>NZ_KQ968977.1:79972-83222 GCF_001578725.1 Streptococcus sp. DD04 | reverse complement strand
CTGGTGAGAAGACCACTCTCGTTGAAGTGACGCTTGAAAATGGTCAAGAAACTAGCCGCACCACTCGTGACAGCTTCGTTTCTAAAGACCCAGTCGATCAGATTGTGGAAGTTGGCAAGCCAGTTGAGCAGGTGACACCAGCAGAAGGCGTTAAGAATCTGGTTGTCGAGCAACCACGCTTGGATGTGGTAACTGAAGCTCTACCGTTCAACACCGTTGAGCGTGAAAATGCTCAATTGCCTAAGGGTACTCGAAAAGTTGTCCAAGAAGGCAAGGACGGTGAGAAGATTACGCTCGTTGAAGTGACCATTGAAAATGGTCAAGAGACCAGCCGTGTGACTCGCGACAGCTTTGTTTCCAAAGATCCAGTCAATCAGATTGTGGAAGTGGGAACCAAGGAAGAACAGCCAACGCAGCCAAGCAAAACTGCTGCGCCAGTTAAGCCAGGCACTCCAGCTAAGCTAGGCCAGACAAATGAAGCAAGGGCCACTTTGCCAAATACAGGAACAGCAGCAGATTCTGCTTCCCTTATGGGTCTCTTGCTGGCATTGACAGGATTGTTCCTGATGAAGAAAAAGGAAAACGGTGAAAACTAAATGTTCCCGACAAAAGAGCTAGTGCATAGAAATTGACTTTCGTACTAGTTATTTGAAGGCGGAAGATGACATCACAAACGATTTAGTGTGAGTTGTGTTCCGCCTATTTTATAATCATAAATCTAATTTAGGGACTATAGATTTGTTTGCATAAATATAGAGTATGGTTGTTAAATTTATAAAAAATTGTTTTCAATTACTATATATTTTGATTGGTGTAAACTGATAGATAGTTCCCTTTGTTTTTAATAATTCAAGGTAAAATATATTTTTTTGAACAAAGTTGCAAACGCTTACTAATATAAGGCGTTCAAATAGGAAGGTTCCTTTATGGAAAAGAAATGTAAGTACAGTATTCGAAAATACGCTATCGGTGCTTGCTCTGTTATGATTGGAGCTGTATTTTTCGGTAGCCAAATCGTCGCAGCGGATGAGGCTCAGCCTGTAACCAGCCATCAACCTGTCATATCTGCAATAGCAGAGTCGGGTTCGACTGGAGAAAGTACAGTTAGCCCTGAAACAAGTCCGTCCGTTTCAACAGCAGCAGAACCAATAGTAGAAACAAGAAATGAAGCAACCAGTAGCCCAGTTGAACAAGCATCTACCCCTGTAACAGCTAGTGCTAAAGAAGAAAGAGCAACTGCTTCCTCTAACAATGCAGTCAGCCAGCCAACTTTGCCAGCTCAAGGAGCTAATGCGGCTGAAAACACTGAAACAGAGATTGCTGACCATGGACCACTGCCAAGCAAGGCTCAATTGGACTACCACAAAGAAGAATTAGCAGCCTTTATCCACTTTGGTATGAACACCTATACCAACTCTGAGTGGGGAAATGGTCGTGAAAATCCTTCTAATTTTAATCCAACTAATTTAGATACAGACCAATGGATTCGTGTCTTAAAGGAAACAGGATTCAAGCGGACAATTATGGTTACCAAGCACCATGATGGCTTTGTTCTTTATCCGTCTGCGCATACCAATCACACTGTCGCAGCCAGTCCGTGGAAAAATGGGAAAGGCGATGTCTTAGAGGAGGTCTCTAAGTCTGCGACCAAGTATGATATGAATCTTGGGGTCTATCTTTCTCCATGGGATGCCAATCATCCATCTTATAAGGTTGCCACTCAGGATCAGTACAATGAATACTACCTTAATCAACTCAAGGAAATTTTAGACAATCCTAAGTACGGCAATAAAGGAAAATTTGTTGAAGTCTGGATGGATGGTGCTCGAGGAGAAGGGGCGCAGAAAGTCACTTATACTTTTGATAAATGGTTTGACTACATTAAAAAAGCAGAAGGTGATATTACCATTTTCTCTGCTCAGCCAACAAGTGTCCACTGGATTGGGAATGAAAAAGGCACAGCAGGTGACCCTGTCTGGCATAAGGTCAAACGCGATAAGATTCTAGCTAATCCGTCAACAGACTATCTGAATCACGGGGACCCTGCTGGAGATATGTATTCTGTCGGAGAAGCGGATGTATCCATTCGCTCAGGCTGGTTCTACCATGAAAATCAACAGCCAAAATCTTTGCGTGAATTGATGGATATCTACTTCAAGTCTGTCGGTCGCGGAACACCGCTTTTGCTCAATATTCCACCTAACAAAGAAGGACGCTTTGCAGATGTTGATGTTGCAAGATTAAAAGAATTCCATCAGACGCTCAAAGACATGTATGCTACTAATCTAGCAGCAGGTGCCAGTGTGGTAGCGGATTCTACTCGGAAGAATGCCAAATACAATGTCAATCATCTGGTCGATGGTGATGACAAGACATCTTGGGCGCTATCAAATGATGCCTTGACTGGTTCTTTCACAGTTGACTTGGGAGAAAACAAGCGTTTTGATGTGGTGGAGTTGAAAGAAGATATTGCTAAAGGTCAACGGATTTCTGGTTTCAACATTGATGTAGAAGTTAATGGTCGCTGGGTTCGCTATGGAGAAGGTAGTACAGTTGGCTACCGTCGTCTGATTCAAGGCCAGCCAGTTTCTGCAAGAAGAGTCCGTGTTACCATTACTGGTGCTCAGGCAACTCCGATTTTGACCAACTTTGCCCTCTACAAAACGCCTCAGTCTATCGAAAAGACAGATGGATATCCTTTGGGCTTAGACTACCACTCTAATACTGAAGGAAATAAAAACAATATTACTTGGTATCAAGAAAATGAAGGTGTTCGGGGAAGCTCCATGTGGACCAACCAAAAGGACGCCAGCGTTGAATATCAATTCACAGGAACCAAGGCTTATGTTGTGTCTACTGTTGACCCGCAACACGGTCCCATGGATGTCTATGTAGATGGTCAGAAAGTCGCAACGATTGATACGCAGAGCACCGTGCGCAAACGCAGTCAAACGGTATATGAAACAGGCAACCTAGCAGAAGGTACTCATACGATTAAGTTAGTCAATGCTAGTAATCGCGCCATTGCGACAGAGGGGATTTACACTTTAAATAACCAAAGCAAGGGCATGTTTGAGCTGAGTCAGCCAACTTATGAAGCTGAAAAAGGAAAAACTGTCACTGTCACTGTCAAACGTGTCGGTGGTGCTAAAGGTTCAGCAGATGTCCGCGTGGTGACCGAGCCTGGAACAGGTGTTCATGGCAAGGTTTACCAAGACAAAACAGAGATTTTGCATTTTGCTGATGGAGA
>NZ_KQ968977.1:77197-79554 GCF_001578725.1 Streptococcus sp. DD04 | reverse complement strand
AGTCTTTGACTTTAAAGTTAAATTGTCTGATTCAACAGAAGGAAGCTTACTTGGCTTTAAATCATCTGCAACAGTTCGTGTCATGAAAGCGGACAGTCTTTCGCATAACCAAAAAGAATACGATGACCAAGCCAGCCAGCTTATCTACAGTTCAAATTGGCACAGACAGACCAATGCTCAGGGAAATTTCAGCAATACAGAAAGCTGGGCTTCGTATAACGGCTTGTCTGCTGATGCCAAGAAGAAATTGTCTGTGACAGCTATTTTCAGTGGTACAGGGATTGATCTAAGTGGCTTTGTTGATCCAAATCACGGTATTTATAAAGTCAGCCTAGATGGCAAAGTCTTAGACTATCAAGAAGGTCAAGGAAATGCCACAGAATACAACGGCAAGAAATACTTTAGTGGTAAAGCGGCTCAACGAAAAGGCAATCAAACGCTGGTTTCCCTTAAAGGTTTGAAGGACGATGTTCACGTTCTGACCATGGAGTTGGATCCTGAGCGCAATGATTTGGCTAGAAATATCGGAATTCAATTAGATAGGGTTGTGACAAAAGGAACTGGCTCTCATCTCATTTCCAAACAGGACTTTGTGGAAGAGATGAAGCAGTTGAAAGAAACTATCAATCAAATTACCCCAGAATTATTGAAAGATACCCCGAATAGCCGTACTGCCTTTGTAGAACATAAGACTGTTTTGGAAAATGAATTGACAAAAGAAACACCAGATGTCCAAGCAATCTTCAATGCAGTGAATCAATTGAAAGAAATTTTGGATAATCCAGATAACTTTGTTCCAGAAAATCGTCCAAACCTACCAGAGGAACCAAGTCCATCTCAACCATCCACGCCAGATCAGCCTTCAACTCCATCTCAACCGTCTATGCCAGATCAGCCTGCAACACCTGATCAAAAACCAGATCAGCCGATTGTAACACCACCAGTTACTCAAGAAGAAAAAGACTTGCTTCAGGCACGTAAGCAAAACTTTAATAAAGACTGGTACTTTAAGCTGAATCCGACTGGCGACCAATCCAAGGAAAATATCAATATGAAGGATTGGACCAAGCTTAATCTGCCGCATGACTGGAGTATCTTTTTTGACTTTGATCATTCATCTCCAGCCCGCAATGAAGGCGGTCAGCTAAATGGTGGAGTGGCGTGGTATCGCAAGACCTTCACACTGGAGGAAGAAAACAAGGACAAGAACGTTCGTCTGACCTTTGATGGGGTTTATATGGATTCTCATGTCTATGTCAATGGCAAGCATGTCGGCCACTATCCAAACGGTTACAATCATTTCTCTTATGATATCACGGACTATCTCTATAAAGATGGTCGTGAAAATACGATTGCTGTTCAAGTTACCAACAAGCAACCAAGCAGCCGTTGGTACTCAGGTAGCGGTATTTATCGAGATGTGAACCTAGTCATGACAGATAAGCTGCATGTCAGCAAGCATGGCAATAAAATCACCACACCGAAGCTAAAAGAACAGCAACAAGGTGCGGTTGATACAGTCGTTGCCAGCAAGGTTGTCAATACTGATAGCAAGGCACATCAAGTTTATGTTGAGCACCAAGTCTTTACCAAAGAAGGTCAGGCTGTGTCAGCTGCTGTCCGTTCTGCTGTTAAAGAACTAGCAGCCAATCAAGAAGTTCAGTTTGACCAAACGCTTCAGGTCAATCGACCAACCCTGTGGACGACCAAATCAGATAAGCCACAGCTCTATGTCATGAAGACCAAGGTCTATAAAGACAATCAGCTGGTTGATGTGACTGAAGATACCTTTGGTTATCGCTACTTTGACTGGACTGCAGCAGACGGATTCTCACTAAACGGTGAGCGCATGAAATTCCACGGTGTATGTATTCACCAGGATAATGGAGCACTAGGTTCAGAAGAAAATGCCAAAGCCATCTATCGCAAACTGAAATTGCTCAAGGAGATGGGAGTCAACGCTATTCGGACTTCTCACAATCCTGCCAGCGAACAATTGTTGAATGCAGCAGCTGAGCTTGGATTCTTAGTACAGGAAGAAGCCTTTGATACTTGGTATCACAGCAAGAAGACCTATGACTACGGACGTTTCTTTGATCAAGAAGCAACCCATCCAGATGCTAAGCCAGGTGAGAAATGGTCTGACTTTGACCTGAGAATGATGGTCGAAAAAGACAAGAACAATCCATCTATCATCATGTGGTCTCTCGGAAATGAAGTCGAAGAAGCCAATGGAGATGCGCGTTCTATTGCGACAGCTAAGCGCTTGAAGGCAGTTATCAAGGCCATTGACACAGAACGCTATGTCACCATGGGTGAAAATAAATTTAGCCAACGTTCTTCTGGTGGCTTTATCG
>NZ_KQ968977.1:71705-76955 GCF_001578725.1 Streptococcus sp. DD04 | reverse complement strand
CTTACTACGATCCATCACGGATTTTGAACCATGACCACAGTGCTGGCCGTCGTTATGAGCAGTCTGACTACGGAAATGATAAGGTAGCTTGGGGACGGACAGCGACTCAGTCATGGACCTTTGACCGTGACCATGCCGGCTATGCTGGTCAGTTTATCTGGACAGGGATTGACTATATTGGTGAGCCGACCCCTTGGCACAATATGGATCGTACCCCAGTTAAGAGTTCCTTCTTTGGTATTATTGATACAGCAGGTCTGCCTAAGAATGATTTCTATCTCTACCAAAGCCAATGGCGCTCAGTCCAAGACAAGCCGATGGTTCATATGTTGCCACACTGGAATTGGGATGAGGAGAGTCTACAAGACAGAAAGATGTTGGTTGATGGCAAGGTGCCTGTCCGCGTCTTCTCAAATGCAGCCAGCGTTGAGCTCTATCTGAACAATGAATCGCTTGGCAAAAAGACCTTCACCAAGAAGCAGACAGCAGATGGCAGAAGCTATCAAGAAGGTGAAAATGGCCAACTCTATCTGGAGTGGAAGGTTGCTTATAAGCCAGGTACTCTAGTGGCGGTTGCCAGAGATGAGTCTGGCAAAGAGATTGCGCGTGATACTGTGACAACTGCTGACCAACCTAGCAATGTCCGTCTGGTCAAAGAAGAGCACGTCATCGGAGCGGATGGAAAAGATTTGACCTACATCCATTATGAAATCGTGGATGCCAATGGTAATCTCGTGCCGACAGCTAATAATCTTGTACACTTCAATTTGCATGGACAAGGCGAAATTGTCGGTGTGGATAATGGTGAACAGGCTAGCCGTGAGCGCTACAAGGCTCAAGCAGATGGCACATGGAAGCGTAAGGCCTTCAATGGTAAGGGTGTGGTCATCGTTAAGTCAACAGAAACAGCAGGTAAGTTTACTCTATTTGCTGATTCAGAAGGTCTAGGTTCAGACTCTGCAACGGTTTATACGGTGAAAAGAACACAGTCTGCCAAAGAATTAGTTGACTTGCTTCCAGCAAAAGCAACAGCTATGGTTGGTGACGAAGCACAACTTCCACAGACAGTCAAAGCTATTTACAATGACGGTAGCACAGAAGACAAGGCTGTGACTTGGAAGATACCAGCTGACCTGACTAAAACGCGTGGTGTCAAAGAAGTTATAGGAAGTGTAGCAGGCACGAGCCTGACTGCTCGCTTGATGATGAAAGTTTTGGATCTGGTAGCTTGGTTACCAAAAGCTCAGACAGTACCAGTCAATACAGCGACTGAGGAACTGGATAAGACAGTTACAGCAGTCTTCTCTGACGGTACGACCTCAGATACTGAAGTCAGCTCTTGGACTTTGGAAAATCCAGATGCATTGAAAGCTGAAAATGGTGAGACAAAGGCTACAGGTAAAATTGCAGACTCAGACATTTCTGTTTCAGCTAGATTCCGAGCATCTAATCAGAACGTAACCGAAGGTGCTGTGACAGGTATTCAGGTTGGGGGCAAAGCTTTGTCTGACTTTAGCGCAGACAAGACCTACTATCGTATCCCACTTGCTTATGGTGCGACTGTACCAACAGTCTCAGCGACAACCACAGCAGGTACCACAGCAACTATCCAGCAGGCTAGTGCTGACAATGACAAGTTGACTTCTATCTTTGTGACAGACGAGTCTGGTCGTCTGACTCGAGTGTATCGCCTACAATTCGTCGAAGCTAGCCCATCCTTGACAGGCATTGAGCTAGAAGTAGAAAAGACAGAAAATCTAGTTGAGGATCAAGCTGTACCTTATAAAGTCAAAGGAATTTACGAAGATGGTACACGGGCGCTCCTGTCAGAAAATGATGTAGAACTCACGATTAAGTCAGAAGATGGTGCGGAAGTCAAAGCTGAAAATGGCAAACTCTTGCTCTACCGAAAAGGAACAGCTCATATCACAGCTCGTCTTGCTAAGGCAGATAAGACCCTGACTTCGCAAGAGCTAACCTTGAGCATCGCTGAAAATACACAAGAAAAAACCATTACAGAGCTGCGGCCGATTAAGCTATCGACAGACTTGCATAAGTTGCCAAGTCTCCCTCAAGAAGTACTGGCAGTTTATAATCAAGGTTTGCCGCGTAAGGTAGCCGTGACTTGGGAGCCGATTTCCCAAGAAAAGGTTGACCGTTATCATAGCTTTACCGTTAAAGGAAAAGTAGCAGGGACTGACATTGAAGCTCTGGCTCATGTAACTGTCGAAGGCTTCTTGACAGCTGAAGAAGTATCATTGGCCGTGCCAAAAGGCGAGAAGATTAAGCTTCCAGCGACAGTCCGTGCCTATCACTCCGATGGCAGTGTCCAGTATAAAGAAGTAGCCTGGGATGCTGTTCCATCTGATGCAACAGCTCAAGCTGGAAAAGTAGAAGTTACAGGAACAGTCGTGGGACTCAATCTGAGAACCAAGGCTCACATCCGAGTATCTGAACAAACAGTTCAAAACAAGAATATCTCTAAACAATGGACTGGATCAGAACTTCCAGCAGCCTTTGTATCGGATACTGGTGGGGATGATAGCGCTAGTGCTTTAAATGATACCCACATTTCAAGAAATTCAGGTGGTGCTAAGAATCGTTGGACCAACTGGCGTACTGGAAATGAAGAAGATTATGCAGGTATCCTATTTGGTGATGCTGGTGACTTGACCAAACGCTTTGTTGACAATCTAAAAGCAGACTTCTATACGGATGGTGCTATTGGTCTGCCAGAAGAATATGTCATTGAATACTATGCTGGCAAAGACCTGCCAGAGTTACCAAAAGATGTTAACCATGTTCGTAAAGAAGCGCAGCATCCATTCAATCAATCAAGCAATTGGAGGCAAGTAACTGGACTTCGGGCACCTCAGACCCTGAGTGCTAATTCTGAAAATGTCTTCCGCTTTGATAAGGTAGAAACACCAGCTATCCGTATTCGTATGAAGAAGAAGGCAAACACTTCCGGAGTTGGTTTGACTGAATTGACCGTTATGGGTAATAGTGTCGAAGAAACGACAAGTGCGACAGCTAAGCTTATGGTAGACGGTCAGCCTGTCCCAGGATTTAACAGTGCTATCAAAGAGTACGAGATTGTCAAGAAAGAAACAGGCAATCAAGTGACTGCAGAAGTAAGCGATAATGGCCTAGCTACTGTGATTCCAGCAGCATCTGAAAAGGATCCTGTCCGTGTACTCATCAAAGCTGAAAATGGTCAAATCGTGGATGAGTACCGCATTCGCTTTATCAAAGAAAGCAAGCAAATAGGTAAGCCTGCGGCTGCTGAAACATTATCAACAGTCGTAAATGTAGGAGAGAGACTCCAGTTGCCAACAACTGTACCAGTTTATTATCCAAGTGGTACTGAGTGGGTCAAGAAAGACCTAGCAGTTACTTGGAATCCAGTTGATGAAAGTCTACTTCGAACTAAGGGTAGCTTTACACTGACTGGAACGATTCCTGGAACAGATCTACAGGCACAGCTTAAAGTACGAGTAAGCGAGCAAACTGGGCGCAATGCTGCTTTGAACCAAAATCATAACGACCAAGATTCACTTGCCTTTGCTTCAACGACTAATGACACAGATCAAGCTTCACAAGATAGGGTTCACTATGTCAATGATGGTTCGACCAACGAAAGCAATCGCTGGACCAACTGGTCAAGACAGGCTCCAAGTAAAGAAGTATCTGTCGGTGTGCTTTTCAAAAAGCAAGGTCAGATTGCAGCTGAGACAGTACAACAAGTTGGTATGCAGTTCTTCAGAGATAGTGGAACAGATGCACCGCAAAGTCTCGTCTTAGAATACTATGACGGTCCAGACTTTACTGCACCAAATCCAGCTTCTCGTTATGCTGAGCAAACTGATCATCCATTTAACAATGCAAATAATTGGAAGCAATTGAACTATACAGCAGATAGCGAAATCATAGCTGGCAAGATGATTCATTTCAATTTTGAACCAGTTAAAACAAAAGCTATCCGAGCTCGTATGATGCGCAAGGATACGACTAACGGGGTTGCCCTTGTAGAGTTCACTGCCGTTACTCCAACCGAAGTGCTTCAGTCAACTACAGCAACGAACATCACTGTTAATGGTCAAGCCTTGGCTGATTTTGCAGCAGATAAGACAGATTACCATCTGGAGTATCAAGGCACAAGACCAAGGATTGAAGCGACTGCTACTAACAATGCAACGGTAACAGTTGTTCAGTCTGATAGCGATGAGCTTCCAAGTCTCGTTCGTGTGGTGACGGAAGACGGTCAAACGACTAAGGAATACCGGATCCAGCTAGTGAAGAAAGCAGCGGATGCTACACCGCCAGTTCACAAGACGACCCCAGCAGAAGGCGTTAAGAATCTTGTTGTCGAGCAACCACGACTCGATATCGTGACAGAAACTCTACCGTTTAATACTGTTGAACGTGAAAATGCACAATTGCCTAAGGGAACGAGAAAAGTTGTTCAAGAAGGTAAAGACGGCGAGAAGACTATGCTCGTAGAAGTAACGATTGAGAATGGTCAAGAAACCGGTCGCACTACTCGCGACAGCTTTGTTTCCAAAGCCCCAGTCGATAAGATTGTGGAAATTGGCAAACCAGTTGAGCAAGTCACCCCAGTGGAAGGCGTCAAGAATCTTGTTGTCGAACAACCACGCTTGGATATTGTGACAGAAGCTCTACCGTTTACCACTGTTGAACATGAAAATGCACAATTGCCTAAGGGCACGCGAAAAGTTGTCCAAGAAGGCAAGGCTGGCGAGAAGACAACGCTGGTTGAAGTCACAATCGAGAACGGACAAGAAACCGGCCGCGTGACACGTGACAGCTTCGTTTCCAAAGCCCCAGTCGATCAGATCGTGGAAGTTGGCAAGCCAGTTGAACAGGTGACACCAACTGAAGGTGTTAAAAATCTGGTTGTCGAGCAACCACGCTTGGATGTGGTAACTGAAGCTCTACCGTTCAACACCGTTGAACGCGAAACTGCTCAGTTACCTAAGGGCACGCGAAAAGTTGTCCAAGAAGGCAAGGCTGGTGAGAAGACGACTTTGGTTGAAGTGACCATTGAGAATGGTCAGGAAACTGGCCGTGTGACACGAGATAGCTTCGTTTCTAAAGCCCCAGTCGATCAGATCGTGGAAATTGGCAAGCCAGTTGAGCAAGTCACCCCAGCGGAAGGCGTCAAGAATCTTGTCGTGGAACAACCACACTTGGATATCGTGACAGAGGTTCTACCATTTAGCACTGTTG
>NZ_KQ968977.1:69228-71053 GCF_001578725.1 Streptococcus sp. DD04 | reverse complement strand
GACGCTTGAAAATGGTCAAGAAACTAGCCGCACCACTCGTGACAGCTTCATTTCTAAAGATCCAGTCGATAAGATTGTGGAAGTGGGAACCAAGGAAGAACAGGCAGCGCAGCCAGGCAAACCTGGTACTCCAGCTAAACCAGGCAAGACCGAGGAAGACTTGCGTATCTTGACGGATGAAGCTACCAAGGTTCAAGTTATCGGCACAAAATCCGTGCTTGAACAGGTCGCAAGCTTGAAAGTTAAGAAAGTTGCATCACAAAGTTTAGCGGGCAAGGTCTATGATGCTTACGACATTACCTTGGAAGACAAGTTTGGCAATCCTATTCAGCCAAGTGGAAAAGTCCTTGTTAGTCTGCCGCTTGCAGCCAATAAGGAGGTCGAAAATGTCTTCTATGTCACAGCTGCTAACCAATTGGATGCTCTGGCATTCCAGCAAAAAGGTCAAATTGTCGAATTTATGTCGGACCACTTCAGCGTCTATGCAGTTGTTTATAAGGCATCTCAGGATCATTTAGCAATTAGCCAGGACGATGGAAGTGAAAAACAAAAGTCCTCTGAATCTGCTGTTTCAGCCATATCTAACGGTCAACGAAATATGTCAGGAAACAAAGAAGGTCAGCTCCCGAATACAGGGGAGGAAAGTAACCAATCTGCCTTCCTAGCTTCTCTGATATTAGCATTATCAAGCCTTTTCCTTCTGTCAGTTAAAGACAAGAAGAAATACTAAAAAGTTTTAAAATAAGCTTTTTCGGTACCTCATTGAGGTGCCGTTTTTGAATTGGAATAAAACGATATTAGCTGATTCGAAATTTTAAAACAAGCTCCTTTAGCTGGCTAAGGAAGTTGAAAAGATTTAAAAATCGTTCAAAACAAGGCTGGGAGCTGTTTAAAATTGATGAAAATAAACTAATTTCTTCCTTTATTTTGATTGATTGTAAAAATAACTTGCCTTTCTTAACAAGTCTAATAATCAAAAATCAAAAAATACCATGCAAACCTTTTCATCACTAAAAAAATCTGCTATAATTAAGTAGAAAATAATACAGAGGAGAATATCATGTCAAAAAAAATTATCGGAATTGATTTGGGAGGAACTTCCATTAAGTTTGCTATTTTGACGCAGGAAGGCGAAATCCAAGAAAAGTGGTCTATTAAAACCAATATCTTAGATGAAGGAAGCCATATTGTGGATGAGATGATTGAGTCTATTCAACATCGTTTGGGACTCTTGAACTTGTCAGCTGAGAATTTTATGGGGATTGGGATGGGATCGCCTGGTGTTGTTGACCGTGAAAATGGGACGGTAATCGGTGCTTACAATCTAAACTGGAAGACTTTGCAGCCGGTGAAAGAGAAAATCGAAAAAGCAACAGGAATTCCATTCTTCATTGACAACGATGCCAATGTTGCTGCCCTTGGTGAGCGTTGGATGGGAGCTGGCGACAATCAGCCAGATGTGGTCTTTATGACGCTAGGAACCGGTGTCGGTGGTGGAATCGTTGCCGAAGGAAAGCTCTTGCACGGACTTGCTGGAGCAGCAGGAGAGCTTGGTCACATCACAGTGGACTTTGATCAGCCAATTCAGTGTACCTGCGGCAAGAAAGGCTGCTTGGAAACTGTTGCATCTGCGACTGGAATTGTCAATCTGACTCGTCGTTATGCGGATGAATATGCTGGCAATGCTGAGTTGAAAAAACTGATTGATAACGGTGAAGATGTCAACGCTAAAATCGTATTTGACTTAGCCAAGGAAGGCGATGAGCTGGCCTTGATTGTTTATCGCAATTTCGCACGCTATCTGGGAATTGCCTGTGCCAACATC
>NZ_KQ968977.1:67350-69208 GCF_001578725.1 Streptococcus sp. DD04 | reverse complement strand
GCCTGTGCCAACATCGGCTCTATCCTAAATCCTTCAACAATCGTTATCGGTGGTGGTGTATCTGCAGCTGGAGAGTTTCTGCTTGAAGGTGTCCGCAAAGTTTATGAAGAAAACAGCTTCCCGCAAGTGCGTACTTCAACCAAATTGGCTCTGGCAACGCTTGGAAATGATGCCGGCGTGATTGGAGCAGCTTCATTAGTTTTACAATAATTTGCAAGTTTCATTCATTTATTCTCCTGCTAAACTCAGCAGGAGAATTTTTTTGAAAAATCTGCTATACTAAAGAAAGTTTAAGGATTCAGGAGACATCATGACCAAAGCAGATACGATTTTTAAAGAAAATATTAGCAGGATTTTAGAAGTAGGAGTTTTTTCTGAAAATGCCCGTCCGCGTTATAAGGACGGAAATGTGGCTAACTCCAAGTATATCACAGGTTCTTTTGCAGAATACGATTTGAGCAAGGGCGAGTTCCCAATTACAACTCTGCGGCCTATTGCCATCAAGTCTGCCATCAAGGAAGTGCTCTGGATCTATCAAGACCAGTCCAATAGTCTGGAATTGCTCAATGACAAGTACAATGTTCACTATTGGAATGACTGGGAAGTTGGCGATACGGGCACCATTGGTCAGCGCTACGGAGCCGTTGTCAAGAAGCACGATATTATCAATAAAATCCTCCAACAGCTGGAGGCTAATCCTTGGAATCGTCGCAATATCATCTCTCTCTGGGATTATGAAGCTTTTGAAGAAACAGAAGGCTTGCTTCCGTGCGCTTTTCAGACCATGTTTGACGTTCGCCGTGTAGATGGTGAGATTTATCTGGATGCGACTCTGACGCAGCGCTCAAATGATATGCTGGTTGCCCACCACATCAATGCCATGCAGTATGTAGCTTTGCAGATGATGATTGCCAAACATTTTGGCTGGAAGGTCGGTAAGTTTTCTACTTTGTCAATAACCTGCATATCTATGATAATCAATTTGAGCAGGCGGAGGAACTCTTGCGTCGGGAACCTAGCAACTGCCAACCACGGCTCGTTTTAAATGTGCCAGACGGAACCAATTTCTTTGATATCAAGGCAGAAGATTTTGAGTTATTAGACTATGATCCGGTCAAACCTCAGCTCAAGTTTGATTTGGCGATTTGATTCCTTTGGAAAAAACAGACCAATCTTTTGTCTGAATGAAGGAATGATATTTTTCCGAAAAGCATAGTTGAAAAAAGCCTTTTTCTGCAAAATTTGATAGAATGGAATTACCAATTAGAAGGATGGGATAATGACAAAGAAAATTATTGCCATTTGGGCTCAGGCAGAGGCTGGTCTTATCGGAAAAGATCAAGTCATGCCTTGGCATCTTCCGGCTGAGCTCCAGCATTTCAAAAGAACGACAACTGGTCATGCTATTTTGATGGGGCGAGTGACCTTTGACGGATTGAACCGTCGCCTCTTGCCGAATAGGACCAGTATTATTTTGACTAATAATCAAGACTATCAGATAGATGATGAAAATGCCTTAGTTTTCAACACTATCGAGGATGTGCTGGACTGGTACCAACATCAGGATAAGAATCTCTATGTTATCGGTGGCGCTCAGATTATAGCGGCTTTTGAGCCTTATTTGGACGAATTGATTCAGACTCAGATTGCTGCCAAGTTGGATGGGGACACCTATTTCCCGCAGAGTTTTGACTGGTCTCTTTATCAAGAAGTCAGCAGCGAATTTTATCCAAAAGACGAAAAAAATATTTATGACTTTACTGTTAAAAAATATCAAAGAAAGGATTCGTAAGAATGGAGCGAAGTGTTTTTGGTTTTTTTACGGCCTTTTTATGTGTGATTTGTCTGATTTGTTCTC
>NZ_KQ968977.1:61687-67311 GCF_001578725.1 Streptococcus sp. DD04 | reverse complement strand
TTCTATTTTTGTTAAATGCTTTTACTAATTTGGTCAATTCCATCCATGCTTTTTACATGACCCTCTTTTAAAATGTATGAGAATAATGAAATAGAAATTTAGAATTGGAGTAGAAAATGCCTACAAATCGTAATAATGAGATGATGGTGTATTGTTCTTTCTGCGGAAAGAATCAGGACGAAGTCCAAAAAATCATCGCAGGCAACAATGCCTTTATCTGTAATGAATGTGTCGAATTAGCGCAGGAAATTATCCGAGAAGAATTAGCTGAAGAAGTCCTGGCTGATCTTTCTGAAGTACCAAAACCGCAAGAATTGCTCAATATTTTGAATCACTATGTGATTGGTCAAGATCGAGCGAAGCGAGCTTTGGCTGTTGCTGTTTACAACCACTACAAGCGGATTAATTTTCATGATAGCCGTGAAGAGGATGATGTGGAGCTGCAAAAATCCAATATCCTCATGATTGGTCCGACTGGATCTGGTAAAACCTTCCTGGCTCAGACCTTGGCACGCAGTCTCAATGTTCCTTTTGCTATCGCGGATGCGACAGCCTTGACTGAGGCTGGCTATGTCGGTGAAGACGTAGAGAATATCCTGCTCAAGCTCTTACAGGCGGCAGACTTTAATATTGAGCGGGCAGAACGTGGCATCATCTATGTGGATGAAATCGACAAAATTGCCAAGAAGAGCGAGAATGTTTCCATTACCCGTGATGTTTCAGGTGAAGGTGTTCAGCAAGCCTTGCTAAAGATTATCGAAGGAACAGTAGCCAGTGTGCCTCCTCAAGGTGGCCGCAAGCATCCGCAGCAAGAAATGATTCAAGTTGATACCAAGAATATTCTTTTCATTGTTGGCGGTGCTTTTGACGGTATCGAAGAAATTGTCAAACAACGTCTTGGTGAGAAGATTATCGGTTTTGGCCAAAATAATCGTGCCATTGACGAAGGTGGTTCCTATATGCAGGAAATCATTGCCGAAGATATCCAGAAATTTGGACTAATTCCTGAGCTGATTGGACGCTTGCCAGTATTTGCAGCTTTGGAGCAGTTGACTGTTGACGATTTAGTTCGAATTTTAAGTGAACCAAAGAATGCTCTTGTCAAGCAGTATCAAGCCCTTCTCTCTTATGATGATGTCAAATTGGAATTTGACGAGGATGCCCTACAAGAGATTGCAAATAAAGCGATCGAACGCAAAACAGGTGCCCGCGGACTCCGCTCAATCATCGAAGAAACCATGATGGACGTCATGTTTGAAGTTCCAAGTCAGGAAAATGTCAAACTGGTCCGTATTACCAAAGCAGCAGTAGATGGAACAGATAAGCCGATTCTGGAAACTGCCTAACGAGGTGCTTATGGAAATCAATACACACAATGCTGAGATTTTGCTGAGCGCAGCCAATAAATCACACTATCCTCAAGATAGTATTCCTGAAATTGCTCTGGCTGGTCGCTCCAATGTCGGAAAATCCAGCTTTATCAATACACTGCTTAACCGCAAAAATCTAGCTCGGACATCGGGAAAACCCGGTAAAACGCAATTGCTAAACTTTTTTGACATCGATGGCAAGTTGCGTTTTGTGGATGTACCTGGTTATGGCTATGCCAAAGTTTCCAAGAGTGAGCGGGCCAAGTGGGGCAAGATGATCGAGGAATATCTGACTAGCCGTGATAATCTGAGAGCGGTCGTGAGCCTAGTAGACCTGCGTCATGACCCTAGTGCAGATGATGTTCAGATGTACGAGTTTCTCAAATATTATGAAATTCCAGTCATCGTCGTAGCAACCAAGGCGGATAAGATTCCGCGCGGTAAGTGGAACAAATATGAAAGTGCTATCAAGAAAAAGCTGGACTTTGACAAGAATGATGATTTTATCATTTTTTCATCAGTCAATAAAGCTGGTTTGGATGAAGCTTGGGATGCTATTTTAGCGAAAATTTAAAAGAAGTCTGGTTCATTTTAGACCCAGATTTCTTTTTGCAAAATGTTACAAACTTGTAACTTTCCAATAGCACTTTTTAATCATATAATATGGTACAATAATGAAGTCTAGAAACAATAATTTAGGAGAAAATGATGAAAAAGAGAAGATTGTCTAAAAGAGGAAAAAAACTTCTTACTAATATCTTTGTGCTAGTTTCAGCCATTACTGTTGGTTTTGTTCTGGTAAACCGCATCAACCCAGCAAGTGCTTATGATGATAACGGACAACAGCCGATGAGTCAAACGGATTATTTCATTTCACAAATTGGTGAGCCAGCGAGACAGTTGGCACAAGACAATGATTTATATGCCTCTGTGATGATTGCTCAAGCTATTTTGGAGAGTGGATCTGGTCAATCAGGTTTATCTGATGCACCGCACTACAATCTATTTGGCATTAAAGGGCAATATGCAGGTCAGTCTGCAACGATGCAGACATGGGAAGATGATGGTCAGGGAAATGCTAGCGTTATCCATGATGAATTTCGTTCTTATCCTAGTTATGCGGAATCACTTCAAGATTATGCTTACGTTTTAAAACAAAATCATTTTGCTGGGGCTTGGAAGAGTAATGCTCCAACCTATCAAGATGCAACAGCTGCGCTGACTGGCGTCTACGCAACAGACAGTAGCTATAATCTGAAATTAAATGCTATTATTGAAAAATACGATTTAACTCGTTTTGACACTCCCAGTTTCCAATATGGATTTGATGGCATGGTTTACAACCCTTATCGACAACAATACACCTCACAAGAAGTTTTAGATGTCGATATTGCTTGGGCAAGTAAGTACAATTAATAGGATACTCATTTCTTAAAACGGAGTGAGACATACGGGAACAGCCTGACTCTGAATGAAATGAGTTGGGCTGTTTTATTTCACGAATATTGCTTGAATGAGCGGATTTCGATATAAATCAAGAGAAGGTACAGGGTTACATAACTTTATTTATCATCATCTTCGTCATCTAAAGTTTTAGGAGAAAGAAATGGGAAAATTTAAAAATTTACTTGAAAAGCAAGAAATGATTATCTTGGACGGAGCCTTGGGGACAGAGCTGGAAAGTCGGGGCTATGACGTTTCAGGCAAGCTCTGGTCAGCTAAGTATCTGTTAGATAAACCTCAGATTATTCAAGACTTGCATGAGGCTTATGTTCGGGCTGGCAGTGACATCATCACCACTTCTAGTTATCAGGCTAGTATTCCATCTTTTGTAGATGCAGGTCTAAATACGGAAAAAGCCTATGCCCTTCTCAAAGAGACGGTCTTTTTAGCGCAGACTGCTATCAAAAATGTCTGGCAGGGTTTATCGTTAGATGAGCAGAAGCAGCGCTCCTATCCTCTGGTGGCAGGCTCGGTAGGGCCTTATGCTGCTTATCTGGCTGACGGTTCAGAATACACGGGAAACTATCAGCTGAGTGAGGCAGAATTCCGTGATTTTCATCGTCCGCGTATCCAAGCTTTACTAGAAGCAGGAAGTGATTTGTTAGCTATTGAAACGATTCCAAATGGAGAAGAAGCGGCAGCGCTCCTCCGACTCTTAGCAGAAGAATTTCCGCAGGCGGAGGCCTATCTGTCCTTTACCGCTCAGACAGAATCAGCTATCTCAGATGGGACGCCTATCAAAGAAGTAGGAGCCTTGGCTCAATCTAGCCTGCAAGTGTTGGCGGTCGGTTTTAACTGTACAGCTCCGCATTTGATTGCTCCCTTATTAGAGAGACTTCGACAAGTGTGCGATAAACCTTTGTTGACCTATCCAAATTCTGGAGAAATTTATAATGGTGTGACCAATACTTGGCATGATAATTCTAAACAGGACAAGGACTTGCTGGAAAACAGCAAACTCTGGCGAGAGCAGGGAGTTCAGCTATTTGGCGGTTGTTGTCGAACACGGCCAGAAGATATCAAGCAGCTAGCTAGTAGTCTAAGAAATTGAAAATGTTGATTTTCAATTTCATTTTTAGAAAAACTTACAGAAAACGCTTTCGAAAAATAAAAGTTTGTGATATACTGTACATAGTTTAATTTAGAGGAGAAATTATAATGGTCGAATCGACATTTATTCCAAAACTAGAAGCAGCTTGTCGCAAGAAAGAAGGCTTGTTCGATACAAACAAGGGTAAGTATGCTGTCCGCTCTATCTTTGCGGGAGCTTTTCTAACCTTTAGTACAGGAGCAGGAGCTATTGCAGCAGATTTGACAAATAAGATTGTCCCAGGAACTGGACGCTTTCTCTTTCCCTTTATCTTCGCTTGGGGCTTGGCCTATATCGTCTTTCTAAATGCCGAGCTGGTGACATCCAATATGATGTTTCTGACAGCTGGTACTTTCCTAAAGAAGATTGATTGGAAAAAAGCGCTGATTATTTTGTTCTATTGTACCTTCTTTAACCTGATTGGGGCTCTGATTGCTGGTTGGCTCTTTGCCAATTCGGCGGCTTATGCAGGACTTAGCAAGGACAGTTTCATTGCTGGTGTTGTGCAGATGAAGCTTGCTCGTTCTAATGAACTTGTTTTACTTGAGGGCATATTGGCCAATGTCTTTGTTAATATTGCTATTCTTTCCTTTGTCTTAGTCAAGGATAGTACAGCCAAGCTTTTCTTGGTTATTTCAGCCATTTATATGTTTGTATTCTTAACCAACGAACACTTGGCAGCCAACTTTGCTTCTTTTGCTATCGTTAAGTTTAGCTCAGCTGCATCAGAGGTGGCAAATTTTGGCATCGGAAATATCCTGCGTCACTGGGCTGTGACCTTCGTAGGGAACTTGATTGGTGGTGGTCTTCTGATCGGTCTGCCATACGCTTGGTTCAATAAAAAAGAAGAACATTATGTAGATTAATCTGCAGCTTGGTGTTGCAATAATTCTATAAAAAATATTTTAAAAAGATTGCACAAAAGACTTGCAATCTTTTTTTATCTGTGCTATCATTATTAACGGTTTGAAAAAACTGCCTAAGACAGTAGGGGAGCTTGACTCATAAAGATCCTACCGAGGACAAAACGTATCATGTAAAAGAAGCGTATTGTACTTTCGTGTCTAGGTTTGGGCGCGTTTTTCTTTTGGAAAAATTCCCCAAGCAAAATAATTACGGAGGTGAAACACTAAATGAGTGAAGCAATTATTGCTAAAAAAGCGGAATTAGTTGACGTAGTAGCTGAAAAGATGAAAGCTGCCGCATCAATCGTCGTTGTTGACGCTCGTGGTTTGACAGTTGATCAAGATACCGTTCTTCGTCGTGAGCTTCGTGGAAGCGAAGTTGAGTACAAAGTAATCAAAAACTCAATCTTACGTCGTGCAGCTGAAAAAGCTGGACTTGAAGATCTTGCATCAGTATTTGTTGGACCATCTGCAGTAGCATTTTCTAACGAAGATGTTATCGCACCAGCGAAAATCTTGAACGATTTTTCTAAGAACGCAGATGCACTTGAAATTAAAGGTGGTGCTATCGAAGGCGCTGTCGCATCAAAAGAAGAGATTATTGCACTTGCAACTCTTCCAAACCGCGAAGGACTTCTTTCTATGCTCCTTTCTGTACTTCAAGCGCCAGTTCGCAACGTTGCACTTGCTGTCAAAGCAGTTGCAGAAAGCAAAGAAGACGCAGCTTAATCTTAAGCTACGCAGCGTAGCCTAGCT
>NZ_KQ968977.1:58477-61377 GCF_001578725.1 Streptococcus sp. DD04 | reverse complement strand
AAAACTATTATAAATTTAAAACTTATTTGGAGGAAATAACAATGGCATTGAACATTGAAAACATTATTGCTGAAATTAAAGAAGCTTCAATTCTTGAATTGAACGACCTTGTAAAAGCTATCGAAGAAGAATTTGGTGTAACTGCGGCTGCTCCTGTAGCTGTAGCTGCTGCTGGTGGCGCTGAAGAAGCTGCTAAAGATTCATTTGACGTTGAATTGACTGCAGCAGGCGACAAGAAAGTCGGCGTTATCAAAGCTGTACGTGAAATCACTGGTCTTGGACTTAAAGAAGCTAAAGCGCTTGTTGACGGTGCACCAGCACTTGTTAAAGAAGGCGTTGCAACTGCAGAAGCTGAAGAAATCAAAGCTAAATTGGAAGAAGCAGGAGCTTCAGTTACTCTTAAATAATCGTTTAGCGATTGCTTAGGACTGAAACCCTAGTTTTAAAGCCTTTTCGTTGAGTTAAGGTGATTTAAAAAAAGGATGTTTTATTTGAAACACCACTAAAAATACCCCCACAAATTATTGTGGGGTGTTTTTGCATTTTTAGATAAATTTTTTATACCAAAATTGGAGATTGATTTATTGATTTTTGAGACTTGAAGGGGAGTAACCTTATGGTTTATTAAAACTAACAAACTTTAATGTTATAAATTGACAGCGTTTCCATTTTTGTGTAATATCAATACTATAGGACAAACATATATTCATTTAAGGAGGAAACTAGGATGCAATTATTGATTGAACTGCAAAAAATAGATCAGTTTATCTTGCCGGTGAACTATAATTACCTCCTTCAATCGATGATTTATAATTTATTGAAAAACAAGGAAGACTTATCTGCGCAACTTCATGAGAGGGGCTATCCGTTAGAGGATAAACATTTTAAGCTGTTTACATTTTCATTGTTGCAAGGTCAATATAAAATGCAAGGAAAACGAATAGAATTTCTTGATAAGGTGCGGTTCGAAATTAGAACGATTGATCAATCCATTTTATTCACTATTGCAGAGGCCTTGTCAAATCTAAATGAATTGCGAATTGGTCGAAACCTTGTAAAAATTTTAAATGTAAAAATTGAACAGAAGCAATTAACGGGGCCTTCTTATAAGATTCGGATGATTTCTCCCTTGGTGGTTCGTTCTACAGATGCTGACACCAAAAAAACATTGTATTACAATCCGTTTGATACGGAATTTAAGAGCAGAATCATGGAGAATTTTGAGAGGAAATATCAAGCTTATTATCATAAAGCACCGACAGGTAGATTTGATATAGAGCCGATAAATTTTTCTTTAAAAAATAAATTTGTTACCAAATACAAAGATTATCTCATAACAGGTTGGAGAGGAGAATTTGAGATAAGAGGGGATGCGGAGGTGTTGGATTTCCTCTATCAAGTTGGACTTGGTGAGAAGAATTCGATGGGATTCGGGATGTTTGTGATTGAAGAATAGGAGGATAAAATGGATATGAAATTTAGAAATTGTAAGTTAGAGCTTGACTTAAAATGTCATGCACCAATTATTCATTTTTAACTTGAAGAACTAATTTTGCTTGCTCGTTCAGTGAAAGCAAGGTTTATTGGGTATTGGATGAAGAAAATTTCAAGTCTGAAAAAACGTTTGAAAAACTTACACAGTGGACTTTATCGCCCAGAATCCTCGCCTTGTTTCTAAGACTAATGAGCCGTAGAAAAATATGATAGACGGATCATTTAGATAGAAGATAATTTTTAATTGTATTTTGCTGAAGAGGGGGAAACTAGAGAAGCCACAATCCCGACAATGCTTATCCTATCTTCAATAAGATTCTGAATCAAAGCGGTTTTTCTTTTGTTAAGCGAACCAAACGGCCACCTCGAGATCCACTAAATGCTTTGATTAGCTTTTGCAATACGATTTTGTATAGTCGTGTTCTGCGCCTGATCTGGCAGGCTAGACTGGATCCTAAAATCGGAGTGCTGCATGCTTCAAATAATCGTCCTTATAGTCTGCATCTGGATTTTGCGGATTATATGAAGCCAGTTATCGTGGATCGAGTGATTTTGAGTTTGATCAATAAGCATCAAATCAATGCTACAGATCATTTTGAAGAAAGGGAAGACGGATCGGTTTATCTGAATCGTGAAGGGAAATATATCGTCTTGCGGAGTTTTGAGGAAAAGCTACAGACTAGGCTGGTCATGGGGCGTTCAACCTATACCTATGCCCAGCTTATTCAGCACGATATTCGTCAGTTTAAGAGAATCTTGCAGCAGGATGGGGACTTAAAACGCTTTAAACCCTACAAATACTATTAAAAAGTCGGTCGATCTTTTCGATTTTTTGCCTCCTTTTTAAAAGCTGTCAACCAAGCGTTTTATGAGCGATGGGTACAAAAAGATCGACCGACTTTTTTCATTAAAATCTTGAAAAAAGCCCTGTTTTTTGATACAATCAATCTAGAAACAGCGAAATACTTGTTGTTATACCTTACCTATAAGGAATTGAGACGAAAGAATCTAACCAATCGATGTTGTCGACAACTATCTCGTTATACCTTACCTATAAGGAATTGAGACCTTTCCGCAGCGTTATCCGGGTGAGGTATCCCTGTGGGTACATTGTTATACTTTACCTATAAGGAATTGAGACGTAGATTTTAGCTCTTCTTCTTTTTGAGCAAAAGAAGAACCGTTATACCTTACCTATAAGGAATTGCTTGTGTGTCTTTGTCTGTCTCCGAGGGCACCAAAAAAGCGAGCAAATTCTTGTCTGCTGGGAAGCATGAGAATTTGTTCGCCTTTTGTTTTGTAGGAATATTTGAAATTTCCGTCATGATTTGCTATACTAGTAGCAGTTAGAGATTGTGGCGGAGCTGTTGCCCGCTGCATGGATAATCAAGAAAAGTAGGCTCTAT
>NZ_KQ968977.1:54899-57090 GCF_001578725.1 Streptococcus sp. DD04 | reverse complement strand
TCATTTTTCACTTAAAGCCTTGACAGACTTGACAAATGGTAGAAAAGAGCCCTAAAATTGAGGTTACGGCTCAATTAACTGAGCAAGTCTTGACAATTAGTGTGAAAGATGAAGGACAGGGCATTGCTCCCGAGGATTTGGATAAGATTTTCAAACGCCTCTACCGTGTGGAAACTTCACGTAATATGAAGACAGGTGGCCATGGTCTGGGCCTTGCGATTGCGCGTGAGTTGGCTCATCAGCTGGGTGGAGAAATTACGGTCGAAAGCCAGTGTGGCCTAGGAAGCACCTTTACATTTGCTCTCAACTTAACATAAATCCTCAGTCAGTGGTGAATACTTTCAACTCATGGTGTAGAAAAGATAAAATCAAATTCAAGTTTTTTCAAATCTATCTCCCTATTTTTAGGGGGATTTTTATTTTATACTATAGTCAGAAAATGATCGAGAGGTTTTTGAAATGGCTACAAGTTTTTTGTTCTTTATTTCAGTTTTTCTGGCAGGGATTCTTTCCTTTTTCTCCCCTTGTATCTTACCGCTTATGCCGGTTTATGTAGGAATCTTGTTAGATGAAGAGCAGCCGAGGACGTTCAAGATTCTAGGACGAGAGGTTTCTTGGTATGGGATGGTCAAAACACTCTGCTTTATAGCGGGATTGTCGACTGTATTTTTAGTCTTGGGCTACGGTGCTGGTGCTCTAGGTCAAGTCCTATACGCCCCTTGGTTTCGCTATCTTTTGGGTGGAATTGTCATACTATTGGGAATCCACCAAACGGGCGTCATCAATATCCAGCAGCTGCAAAAGCAAAAAAGCATCCAGTTTAAACAGAATAGTAAACGGAGTGACTTGCTTAATGCCTTTATTTTAGGGATTACTTTTAGCTTTGGTTGGACACCCTGTGTTGGGCCTGTTCTGAGCTCTGTTTTAGCGATTGCTGCTTCTGGGGGAGCTGGTGCTCTTCAGGGCGGTTTGCTTATGTTGGTTTATACACTTGGATTAGCCCTTCCATTTCTAGCTATGGCTTTGGCTTCCGGCTGGGTATTACAGCGCTTTGCAAAACTCAAACCTTATATGGGAACGCTTAAGAAAATCGGCGGGGCACTTATCATTCTTATGGGAATCCTGCTTATGCTCGGAAATCTAAACGCTTTAGCGTCACTATTTGGATAAATATTATATGATTAAAGGAGAAATATCATGAAAAAAATCGCAACTCTTACAATGGCTACTCTTAGTATCTTTGCCTTGGCTGCTTGCTCCAGTCAAAAGTCAAATTCAGATATGAAAAAGATGGACGACAGCAGCATGATGAAGAAAGACGATATGAAAAAAGATGACATGAAGAAGGAGAATATGAAAGACTCTAGCATGTCTGATGACAAGATGCAAAAGGATGATATGAAGGACTCTTCTATGATGTCCGACAGTAAGTCTGACATGAAAGATGATATGAAATCAAGTGATTCAAGCATGAAGGATGAAATGAAAGATTCATCCGAAATGTCATCTGATAAATAAAATTATCAATGAGAGTGGAAGTCGTCAATTTTGTCGGCTTTCTCCTTGTTTGGAGAGGAAAGAATACTATGAAAAAACTGTCTCTATTAACCGCAGGGCTGCTTTGTGTAGGATTATTGGGAGCTTGTTCAAATCAGCAAATGAATTCGGAAGCTTCCAAAAATGATAAAAGTTCCATGACTAGCAAGTCAAATTCTAACCAAGCTACAAAAATGGCTAAGGATTTCGCTTTGCAAGGAGTGGACGGCAAGACCTATAAGCTGTCTGATTTTAAAGGCAAGAAAGTCTATCTAAAGTTTTGGGCTTCTTGGTGCTCTATCTGTCTATCCACACTTGGAGATACCAATGATTTGGCCAAGGAGCAGTCAGGAAAAGATTATGTTGTCCTGTCGGTGGTGTCTCCGACTTTTAATGGAGAAAAGTCTGCTGATGATTTCAAGGAATGGTATAAATCTTTGGATTACAAGAACATGCCAGTTCTTATGGATACTAAGGGAGAATTACTGAAAGAATACGGTATTCGCTCTTATCCATCTGCTCTTTTTGTTGGCAGCGATGGTTCTTTTGCCAAGACGCATATAGGCTATATGAGCAAGGAAGATATTGAAAAAACACTAAAGGAGATCAAGTAGAAAGACAAACTATAAAAAAAGTCAATAATTTCGTCTGACAT
>NZ_KQ968977.1:50675-53688 GCF_001578725.1 Streptococcus sp. DD04 | reverse complement strand
TAAAGAAAATGGAAGGTAAATGGAAGATTCTTCTGGTTTTAATTGGCTTGCTTTTCTGTTTTGGACTGGTCTATGTGATTGCAGGGAATGGTAAGCAATCATCTCCTGAACAGATCAAGAAAGCCTCTATGAGCAAGACAGAAGTGACCAAACAAAAGAAAGAAGACGTCAAGGAAGAAGATAAGCGGGAGATTTATCTGGCTGGCGGTTGTTTCTGGGGTGTAGAAGAATATTTCTCCAGAGTACCAGGTGTCATTGATGCTGAGTCTGGCTATGCAAATGGTAAGAGCGACACAACCAAGTATGAATTAGTTTCCCAAACTGGTCATGCTGAGACTGTTCACATCACTTACAATGCCAAGAAAATTTCGCTAAAAGAAATTCTGCTTCACTATTTCCGCATTATTGATCCAACTTCTAAAAATAAACAAGGTAATGATCAAGGTACTAAATATCGGACAGGTGTTTATTATAAGGACGAAGCTGATCTTGAGACTATTAATCAGGTCTTTGATGAGGTTGCTAAGAAATATGATAAGCCTTTAGCTGTCGAAAAAGAACCTCTGAAAAACTTTATCAAGGCAGAAGATTACCATCAGGATTACTTAAAAAAGAATCCTAATGGATATTGCCATATCGATGTCAATCAAGCTGCTTACCCAGTTATCGAAGCTAGTCGCTATCCTAAGCCTAGTGATGAAGAGATTAAGGCTAAGCTCTCTCCAGAAGAATACGCAGTCACACAAAAGAATGACACAGAGCGAGCTTTTTCTAATCGCTATTGGGATAAGTTCGATGCTGGTATCTACGTGGATGTGGTGACAGGAGAACCTCTCTTTTCATCAAAGGATAAATTTGACTCTGGCTGCGGTTGGCCGAGTTTCACCCGTCCTGTCAGTCCAGATGTTGCGACTTACAAAGAAGATAAGAGTTTCAACATGACACGGACAGAAGTTCGCAGTCGGGTTGGAAATTCACATCTGGGCCATGTTTTCACTGATGGCCCTAAGGACAAGGGCGGTTTGCGCTATTGCATCAATAGTCTGTCAATTAAGTTCATTCCAAAAGCTGAGATGGAGGAGAAGGGCTACGGTTATCTTTTGGATTATGTTTAAGAGCATTTTGATCGAAAATTTGCTATAATAAATCCAGTAAAAATAAGGAGTTGAATCTTGTGTATTCAATTATGATTGTAGAGGATGAGTATCTGGTCAGACAGGGGATTGCGTCCTTGGTAGACTATGAACAGTTTGGTATGCAAGTCATTGCCCAAGCTGAAAATGGGATAGAAGCTTGGCAGAAATTTCAGGAAAATCCTGCTGACATTCTGCTGACCGATATCAATATGCCACAGATGAACGGCCTCGAACTAGCCAAGCTAGTCAGAGATCAGGTTCCTACTTGCCATATCGTTTTTCTGACGGGCTATGATGATTTTGACTATGCTCGGACGGCCATTAAGCTAGGTGCAGATGACTATCTTCTCAAGCCATTTTCAAAAGATGATGTCGAGGAGATGTTGGCCAAGCTGCAGATCAAGCTTGATAAGGAGCGTAAAAAGGCCCAGATTCAAAGTTTGGTCGATCAGGGACAGCACTCTGAGTTGGAAGAGGCTATTCATGCGCGTCTAGCTGATTCAGAATTAAACCTGAAAAGTTTGGCTTTTCAATTGGGGTTTAGTCCGTCCTATCTAAGTGTTCTTATCAAAAAAGAATTAGGCCTGCCCTTTCAAGATTATTTGATTCAAGAGCGGATGAAAAAAGCAAAACTCTTACTCTTAACTACAGATTTGAAGATTTATGAAATAGCAGAGCAGGTAGGTTTTGACGATATGAACTATTTTTCTCAGCGCTTCAAGCAGGTGGTTGGGCTGACACCTCGGCAGTTTAAAAAAGGAGAGGAGAAATGAAACGGTATCCGCTTCTGATCCAGTTGATTGTCTATATTTTTCTGCTGGTTCTTTTACTCTTGGGGGTTGTTGGGAGTCTTTACTATCAGACTAGCTCAGAAACCATTCGGCAGCTGACAGAGCGGACGACTCGTAATAGTATGGAGCAAAGCGGGCAGTTCATTGCTTCCTATTTGCAGAAATTAAAACAAACCACCTCCACACTGAGCAAGGAAGAAACGATTCGGAAGTATGCTCAGAATCAAGAAAGCAGCGAAACGTCAGTTCAGTCTTTGATGAAAACCATCATTGAGACAGATCCGGATTTGGTGTCGGCAGTATTGGTTACTAAGGACGGGCGCGTGGTCTCGACAGATTCTCAAATCAGCATGCAGACATCCTCTGATATGATGAATGAAAAATGGTATCAGGAAGCCGTCCATACCAGAGCCATGCCTGTCTTGACTCCTGCTCGCAAGGAGTCTCTAGCATTAGAGAAGGAGAAGTGGGTTGTTTCCGTCACTCAGGAAGTAGTGGATGAAGCAGGGCAGAATCTCGGTGTTTTGCGTTTGGATATCGGCTATAAGAGTCTCAAAGCCTATTTGGATCGGCTTCAGCTCGGGAAGAAGGGTTTTAGCTTTATTGTCAACAGCCAGCATGAATTTGTCTATCATCCCAAGAAGAGTGTTTATTCATCCAGTCAGGAAATGAAAGCTATGCAGCCCTATATCTCGGTCAAGGACGGTTACGCAGACCAGAAACAGGCTTTTGTCTACCAGATTGATATTGCGGACAGCGACTGGACTTTAATTGGCGTTGCCTCATTAGAGCAATTACAGATGCTTCAGTCACAGATGCTTTATTCTTTTGTAGGAATGGGCATTTTAGCACTCCTGCTGTGCTTGACTGGTATTTGGTTTGTTCTACGTTTGTGGATTAAGCCTCTTCAGAATCTACAGGCTGTCATTCTGAAGATTGGGGCAGGTGACTCAAATTTACGAGCGGAAGCAAAGGGGTCCCCAGAGTTGGTTGACTTGGCTCAGCAATTCAATAAAATGCTGGACCAAATCGAACAACTAATGGAAGCAGTCAAGACTGAAGAACAAAATGTCCGCCGCTATGAGC
>NZ_KQ968977.1:47471-50158 GCF_001578725.1 Streptococcus sp. DD04 | reverse complement strand
GATTTTTCTGATTTTATCTTTCAAAAAGTCGGTCGATCTTTTCGATTTTTTGCCTCTTTTTCAAAAGCTGTCAACCAAGCGGTTTATGAGCGTTAGGACAAAAAAGATCGACCGACTTTTTTCATTGAAATCTTGAAAAAAGCCCTGTTTTTTGATACAATCAATCTAGAAACAGCGAAAATGCTGTTGTTATACCTTACCTATAAGGAATTGAGACTATTTCTTGCAATCTCGCTGAGCTTTTCAATTTTATGGTTGTTATACCTTACCTATAAGGAATTGAGACTTTAACGCTTCCGATTCTGATTGACCTTCTTTGATCAACCTTTGGAGTTATACCTTACCTATAAGGAATTGAGACTTGTTTACTTCGACACTATAAACTCCTTCTCCCGGAGTTTCTTTCGTTATACCTTACCTATAAGGAATTGAGACTATTATTTCACCGAAGTTATATAGGCTTTCGGTAATCTCCCAGTTATACCTTACCTATAAGGAATTGAGACATTTCGCGATTTTCTATGTTTCCCATCAGGAAAGTAATCAAATACTACCTGTTATACCTTACCTATAAGGAATTGAGACAAATTAACAAGTACTTGTCCGGCGCTCTACGCTATGTTATACCTTACCTATAAGGAATTGAGACCCTTCAGAGTCGAACGGTGCGCCATCTGACCCTTGAGGCTGGTTATACCTTACCTATAAGGAATTGAGAAACTCACATCAAAGGCAAGTAATGGCACACTTTCATCAAAGTCACCATCGCAAGTTATACCTTACCTATAAGGAATTGAGACAGTGTGACACGTAAGGTATCGCTACGAAGACATCTTCTTTGTTATACCTTACCTATAAGGAATTGAGACATACTTGAAACTTGCACTCGCGAGCTTTTTTTCGCCAGCAGAAGCTCTTGCTTGTTATACCTTACCTATAAGGAATTGAGACATGTTCGCTATGGTTAGATAACCTATACCTGAGCGTTTATAAGAGTTATACCTTACCTATAAGGAATTGAGACTTGGAACTAGATTATCTGGATCGTTGCTTCCTACAACAAAAGCTAGAGCCTGTTATACCTTACCTATAAGGAATTGAGACATTTTTTTGACCGTTAATACTCGATTAGTAATATTTGCTTTTAGGTTATACCTTACCTATAAGGAATTGAGACTTATCCTTTCTAACTCTTCATGCTTTTTCGAATGTGTTATTTTGTTATACCTTACCTATAAGGAATTGAGACCTAAAGCCTTAAAAGCAATTAATTGAACTATCTCCTCTACCGTTATACCTTACCTATAAGGAATTGAGACACTCTTAAATTCTGTCATTTTTTAATGTTCTCTTTTGTTATACCTTACCTATAAGGAATTACTTGTGTGTCTTTGTCTGTCTCCAAGGCACCAAAAAAGCGAGCAAATTCATGTCTGCTGGGAAGCATGAGAATTTGTTCGCCTTTTGTTTGGTAGGATTATTTGAAATTTCCGTCATGATTTGCTATACTAGTAGTAGTTAAAGATTGTAGCAGAGCCATTGCCTGCTGCATGGATAATCAAGAAAAGTACTCTTCAGTGCTTTTTTATTATTATAGAAATTGGAGGGATTATGCTTTACATTTGGTCTTATTTGAAACGCTACCCCAAGTGGTTGGTGCTAGACTTTGTGTCGGCCATCTTTTTTGTAGTGGTCAATCTAGGATTGCCAACGGTTTTGGCGCGCATGATTGACGAAGGGATTAACCAAGGCGATCAGGAACGCCTATATTTCTGGGGCTTTATCATGCTTCTGGTTATTATCCTTGGGATTTTAGGGCGGATTGTCCTTTCCTATGCTGCTGGAAAATTAACGACCAGCATGGTGCGGGATATGCGGAATGATCTCTATGACAAGTTGCAGGAGTATTCCCATCATGAGTATGAGCAGATTGGCGTTTCTTCGCTGGTGACGCGGATTACCAGTGATGCCTTTGTCCTCATGCAGTTTGCTGAGCAAACGCTCAAGATGGGTGCTATCACGCCTATCATGATGCTGTCGTCCATCCTCATGATTTTCTTGACCAGTCCGTCCATGGCTTGGATTGTGGCGATTTCAGTGCCTTTTTTGGCAATCGTAGTCTGGTATGTGGCGGTCAAGACGCGTCCCCTGTCTGAAAAGCAGCAGAAGACGCTGGACAAGATCAACCAGTATGCTCGGGAAAATCTGAACGGTCTGCGGGTCATTCGAGCCTTTGCCCGTGAGAAATTTCAGGAAGAGCGCTTCGCTAATGAAAATGAAATCTATGCGGAGAATTCCAACCGTCTCTTTAAATTGACAGGTTTGACGGAGCCTCTCTTTGTGCAGATTATCATTGCCATGATTGTGGCCATTGTCTGGTTTGCCTTGAAACCACTAGGCAGCGGCGAGTTGAAAATCGGGGATTTGGTTGCCTTTATCGAGTACAGTTTCCATGCCCTTCTGTCCTTCCTTCTCCTGTCCAGTCTCTTTACCATGTATCCACGGACAGCGGTCTCTAGTGAACGGCTGAAGGAAGTCATGGATATGCCGATTTCCATCGATCCAAATGAGAATGGGATCACGGAAACAGCGACTCAGGGCTATCTGGAATTTGACAATGTAACCTTTGCCTATCCAGGTGAGACAGAAAATCCTGTCCTGCATAATATTTCTTTCAAGGCCAAGCC
>NZ_KQ968977.1:36729-47086 GCF_001578725.1 Streptococcus sp. DD04 | reverse complement strand
GTCCGCGCCTATAAGCTCAAGGCTCTCCGTCAGAAGATTGGCTTTATCCCGCAGAAAGCTCTGCTATTTACCGGGACGATCGCTGAAAATATCCGCTATGGTAAGGAAGATGCTAGCTCTGAAGAGCTCAATCAAGCAGCAGATGTGGCTCAGGCTCGCGACTTTATCGAGAGCAGAGAAGAACGCTACGAGACGCACTTGGCTGAAGGCGGCAGCAATCTATCGGGTGGACAAAAGCAACGCTTGTCCATTGCGCGTGCGGTTGTCAAGGAGCCAGATATTTATATCTTTGATGATTCCTTCTCGGCGCTGGACTACAAGACGGATGCGACTTTGCGCCGCCGACTCAAGGAAGTAACGCAGGATGCAACGGTTCTCATCGTGGCTCAGCGGGTCGGAACCATTATGGATGCGGATCAAATCATTGTCTTAGACAAGGGTGAAATCGTGGGTCGCGGCCGGCATGAAGAGCTGATGGAAACGAATGCCATCTATCGCGAAATCGCCAATTCCCAGCTTAATAGTCAATCACTAACAGAAGAATAGGAGGAAGAGATGAAAGAAAATAGTTTTGTCCGCTTATGGGGCTATCTAAAAGTCTATAAAGCCGCCGTGCTTCTTGCAGTCTTCCTCAAGATTGTCAGCGTGGTCATGAGTGTCCTAGAGCCTTTTGTCCTAGGTCTTGCCATCACAGAACTGACGCAAAATCTGCTGGATATGGCCAAGGGAGTACCCGGTGCAGCTATCAATAGCAGTTATATTGCTTGGATCATGCTGCTCTACTTCATTCGTGCCCTCTTTTATGAGATTGGTTCTTACTTTTCTAACTATTTCATGACCAATGCTGTGCAGAGCACTGTCCGCGACATGCGCAACGAGCTGAGTCATAAGATCAATCAAATTCCTGTTTCGTATTTTGACAAGCACCAGTTCGGTGATTTGATTGGGCGCTTCACCAGTGATGTGGAGACTGTCTCAAATGCTCTCCAACAAAGCTTTTTGCAGGTGGTCAATGCCGTCATGACCCTGATTTTGGTCATCGGGATGGTTCTGTATCTGAATGTCCAGCTGGCCTTGATCGTTATCGTCAGCATTCCTCTGACCTATATGGGAGCTAGATTTATCCTCAAAAAATCCCAGCCATACTTTAAGCAGCAGGCGGATGTTTTGGGTGCTATGAATGGCTTCGTTCAGGAAAATCTGTCAGGTTTTAATGTTCTCAAGCTTTATGGTCGGGAAGAGACTTCAGCTGAGGATTTTCGAGCGATTACTCAAAATCTGCAGGAAGTCGGATTTAAAGCCAGCTTTATCTCAGGGCTCATGATGCCGGTTCTTAATGCAATTTCTGATTTGACCTATCTTATCGTCGCTTTGGTAGGCGGTTTGCAGGTTATTGCTGGTCAGCTGACCATCGGGAATATGCAAGCCTTTGTCCAGTACGTCTGGCAGGTCAATCAGCCTATCCAAAACCTTACCCAGCTGGCAGGTCAGCTCCAGAGTGCCAAGTCTTCGCTGGATCGGATTTTCCAGATTTTGGATGAGCCAGATGAAGTCATGGATAATACTGTCCAGCTAGACAAGGACTTGACCGGTCAAGTCAGCTTCAAAGATGTAGACTTCCAATATGTAGCAGATAAGCCACTGATTCGCAATTTTAATCTGGAAGTCAAGCCGGGTGAAATGGTGGCTATAGTCGGACCGACCGGAGCTGGTAAGACGACGCTGATCAACCTGCTCATGCGCTTCTACGATGTGACTAAAGGCTCTATCAGCGTGGATGGCCACGATATTCGCCAGCTATCCCGTCAAGACTATCGCAAGCAATTTGGTATGGTCTTGCAGGATGCTTGGCTTTACGAAGGGACTATCAAGGAAAATCTCCGCTTTGGTAACCTTGAAGCTAGCGATGAGGAGATTGTGGAAGCAGCTAAAGCAGCCAATGTAGATTACTTTATCCGCACCTTACCAGGTGGCTACAATATGGAAATGAATCAGGAATCTAGCAATATCTCGCTAGGGCAAAAGCAGCTCCTGACGATTGCACGGGCTCTCTTGGCCGATCCTAAGATTCTAATTTTGGACGAGGCGACTTCTTCAGTTGATACTCGTTTGGAGCTCTTGATTCAGAAAGCCATGAAAACTCTCATGCAGGGGCGGACAAGCTTTGTCATTGCTCACCGCTTGTCCACTATCCAAGAAGCAGACAAGATTTTGGTGCTCAAGGATGGACAAATCATTGAGCAGGGCAATCACGAGTCGCTGCTGGCCGACAAGGGATTCTATCATGACTTGTATATGAGCCAATTTTCAGACAAGAAAGAAGCCTAGATATATATAAAAGGAAACTCAGCTGAGTTTCCTTTTAAAAATGACGAAAAATATTGAAGAATTTGACTGAGATTTGGGTGAGGAATGTTTAAGAACTCATATCTGCTTTTACGATAGGACAGTTCCACGTCGTGTGGTGCCTAGAGCAATTGTCAGATCAAAAAAATGATGATTGACTATATATTTTATTTTGTATTTGTAAAAATAAGGGATTGATTCCTGAGCTGAACTAAGGTAAGAGTCGGAGTTCAAGGAAGATGTAGGCCAGTTGCAGTAGAGGATAAAAACATAGGTAATTTCTTGAACACAGGCAGAATAAGTCTAGCAACAGAAAGTCTCCAGCGTAAAATCATGTTCCTAGTACACCATAAAAGCATTTTTAATAAAGAAAAAATTCGATATAAAACAATTTTTTTTAAGATTTAAAAGCGAAGTGCTATATTCTTTGACAAGCTACGATTATCAAAAAAGGCTCTCTAAATATTCAAATTAAATCAAAATTAATTTCATTAAGTTCGTATTAAAGCATATTTTGTATTATAAATCCCTTTTATTCAGTATAACTTATCCAAATATCTTGCAGAAAAGTGAGTTTATAGTTATAATGGAAAAGCATTTTAAAGTGGGAGAGGAGTTTCTAATGATTAAAAAGGGTGCTTTAACAGGCTTGCTTTTATTTGGAATGTTTTTTGGAGCTGGAAATCTAATTTTCCCCCCTCAGCTTGGGTTGGAATCGGGTCCTCAATTTTGGCCAGCGATTGCAGGGTTTGTTTTGTCTGGAGTTGGGATTGCCATCTTGACTTTGGTTGTCGGAGCTTCGAATCCTAAAGGTTATATGGATGAAATTTCACAAAAAATTGCTCCTTGGTTTGCAATTGCTTATCTTGTGGTTCTCTATCTTTCGATTGGTCCTTTCTTCGCCATTCCACGGACCGCTACAACAGCTTTCTCTGTCGGAATTGAGCCAATGCTGCCGGCAGATTCTCATACGATTTGGCTTTTTGTCTTCACCACAATTTATTTTGTGTTGGCGTATATCATCGCTCTTAATCCATCAAAGATTTTGGACAGTATCGGCCGCTATCTGACTCCAATTTTCGCGATTTTGATTGTCGTTTTGGTTGTTCTTGGGGCGTTCAGATATGGAGTGGCTGCTCCCCAGCCCGCTACTGCTGAGTATGCTGGGGCCGCTTTTGGCGCAGGTTTCCTTCAAGGCTATAACACTCTGGATGCTCTGGCCTCAGTTGCTTTTAGTGTGGTTGCTGTAGCGACCCTGAACCAGCTCGGATTTAAAAATAGAAAAGAATATGTTTCAACAATCTGGGTGGTTGGTATCCTTGTAGCCATGGGCTTTAGCATCCTGTATATTGGACTCGGATTTTTGGGGAATCATTTCCCGCTTGATACAGCTCAACTGCCTCAAGGGGCGAATATTGGAGCTTCTGTTCTTTCCTCAGCAACTCAGGCAATTTTTGGTTCAGCGGCTCAGATTTTCCTAGCGGTCATGGTAACGGTGACTTGCTTTACAACGACTGCTGGTCTCATTGTCTCAACTGGTGAGTTTTTCCATAATACTTTTCCTAAATTATCTTATAAAGTGTATGCGACTGTCTTTACTTTGATAGGCTTTGCTATAGCCAATCTTGGGCTCAATGCCATTATCCAGTATTCACTCCCAGTCCTGATGATTCTTTATCCAATTACGATTACCATTGTTATGATTGTGATTGTTAATAAAATTTTGCCACTTTCGAAACCTGGGATGCAGTTTACGATTGCCATAGTTGCTTTGATTGCTGCGGCCAGCGTTTTGGCGCCCCAGTTTAAAATAAAGGGGCTAGAGAATATGATAAATTCTCTGCCTCTTGCCGGAGCCTCTCTTCCTTGGTTACTCCCAGCCATAGCAGGTATTATTCTTTCACTTTTTCTGCCAAATAAACAAAAGAGTGAGCGTTTTGAGCTAGATTGATTCTGCAAAATCTAAGTTCTTAAAAAACCAGTGAAATTTCGATATTCGCTGGATTTTTCTTTTTCATTAAAAATAGCATAATATTAATGGCTTTTAGTGAATAGAGGTCAGCAATGAGGATAATCTGCATATGGGAAAATGGTTGTGAACTGGGGAGTTCTTCCAGTTTTTGTGCTGAATCAGTAAAATGGGGGAATTAAACTTGTTTATAAGAGCTAATGTTGCTGTGATTGTTTTTCATCATTTGGTTATTATGCAGATAGGGAGTTTCTTTTGAAAAATAATGAAAAAGATTGTATAATGAAAAGGAGATCATTAGCTTTGAGCTCTGGAGGTGATGGTGCTGCTTATACGTAAAGCCAGCGAAGAGGACTGGCAGATTATTCAGGACATTTGTACCGAAACTTGGCTAAGCACTTATCAAGAAATCTACTCCTCCCAGTACATCCAGCGAGTTTTTGAAATATTTTACAGTCAAGAGCGCTTAGTAAAGGACTTGACCGAGCTCTCTCCTGAATGGAATGGCTACTGGCTGGCAGAAACAGATGACCAAGCTCTCGGATGCATTGGAGGCGGTATGGGGGAGGACGGTAGAGCTAATATCTATGTTCTCTATGTTTTGCCTCGAGCTCAACGATTGGGAGTTGGTCATGCCTTGGTCCGTACCTTAACGGATTATCAAAAATCGGAACATCAAGCTGTGGAACAAGCTGTCACAGTGACCGAAGGAAATACTCTCGGTATTTCTTTCTACGAAAAGAAGGCTTTGGCTTTGAAAATGCTACTGAAAATTGGATTGATAGTAGTCAGGCCAGGGATTTACACTATTTCAGAAATATTTAAAAATAAAAAGGAGCATTTATGCAAGTTATTAAGCGTAGCGGTGAAGTTGTTGAATTTGACCCAGATAAGATTTATCAAGCTGTTTTGAAGGCAGCACAGACTGTGTATGTTCTGACGGACGATCTCCGTCAAAATCTGGCTTTGGTGACTAAAAAAGTTGTTTTAGATTTGGAAGAAGCCAAGGTAGAGCGCGCGACTATTAGCATGATTCAGTCCATGGTAGAGAATCGTCTTTTGGGAGCGGGCTACATTACCATTGCTGAGCATTACATTTCGTACCGCTTGCAGCGTGATTTGGAACGTAGTGGCTACGGAGACCATATCGCTGTTCATCTGCATTTTGAGCAGATCCGATAAAAGTAGTTCCTCATACAGCTGTATTGTGGGACGTAGGTGATGCTTGGTTTGAAATGAGGGTATCAACGCTATTTAGCTCGAATCTGAAAATATAGGAGCGAGGGAAGTGAGAATCTATGGGTTGTTGCGCTTCATTGTCAACTGTAACGATTAGAGAAAAGCTAAAATCTGGAGAGGATCAGTTTGGTCTTCTCCTTTTTGCTACCCTTTTTCCTCTTTTCTTTGATATTTTTCAAAATAACTTGACAAAAATATTGATAAAGTGTATGATATTAACCAGTTAATTAACTGGTTAATGATAATTAAGGAGATTTTATGAAACAAAGTAAGAGAATTGCAACTTGGCTAAGTTTGCTGGCTCTGGCCCTATGTCTATTGGGCTGTCAGTCTCAGAAGGAGTCTGGCAACGCTAATCCATCCCAAGGCTTGAAGATTGTGACGAGTTTTTATCCTATCTATTCTATGGTCAAGGCTATATCGGGGGACCTGAATGATGTGCGCATGATTCAGTCTAGCAGCGGCATTCATGATTTTGAACCTTCGGCTAATGACGTAGCAGCTATCTATGATGCAGATGTCTTTGTCTACCACTCCCGGACTTTGGAGTCTTGGGCAGGCGAGCTCAATCCGAGTTTGCAGCATTCTAAGGTTCAGGTCCTTGAGGCTTCTCAAGGTATGGAGCTGGATCGGGTCGTAGGCTTAGAAGATGTCCAAGCAGGAGAGGGAGTGGATGAGAAGACACTCTATGACCCCCATACCTGGCTGGATCCTCAAAAAGCTGCGGAGGAAGCTCAGATTATTGCCGACAAGCTGTCGGAGCTGGATAGCGACCATCGGGAGACTTATCAGGCTAATGCTCGAAAATTTCAAGAACAGGCCAAGGAGCTGACCGAGCGTTACCAGAAGATTTTCGATAAAGTGCCCAACAAGACCTTTGTCACCCAGCATACCGCCTTTTCTTATCTAGCCAAGCGTTTTGGGCTGACCCAGCTGGGCATTGCTGGTATCTCACCAGAGCAGGAGCCTAGTCCACGCCAGCTGACAGAGATAGAAGACTTTGTCAAGGAGCACAAGGTGCGGACCATTTTTGTGGAAAGCAATGCTTCCTCGAAAATCGCCCAGACTTTGGTCAAGGCGACTGGTGTAAAAATTAAGGAGCTGAATCCTCTGGAAGCAGACCCAACCAATCAACTGTCTTATTTAGAAAATTTAGAAGAAAATCTAGCTGTTTTAGCTAAAGATTTGAAAGAATAAAGGAGAATCATGAAAAAGAAATATTTTCTTGCTTCTGTCGCTGTCCTAGCTCTCGGATTCGGAACTTATGAGCTCATCCAATGGCAAGCTCAATCCCGACCCCAGATCAAAGATAACCAAGTAGCCTATATTGAGGACAAGACTTCGGATGGCAAGACGGATAAAAATAAAAGTTTGATATCTGACCAAATCAATGACGAGGAAGGTATTGAAGCGGAGCAGATTGTCGTGAAAATCACAGATCAGGGCTACGTCACTTCCCACGGAGACCATTATCATTACTTTGATGGCAAGGTGCCTTTCGATGCTATTATCAGTGAAGAGCTGATTATCCGAGATCCTAACTACACGCTTCAGGAGGCAGATATTGTCAATGAGGTTAAGGATGGCTATATCATTAAGGTGGAGGGGAAGTATTATCTCTACCTCAAGGATGCCAAGCATACCAGCAATGTCCGCTCAATTGAGGAGATTGCCCGGCAGAAGAAGCTTCATAAGACCAAGGAAGAAGGCGATAGCGCCAAATCCTCCAGTACAAAAGCGAGTAGGACTCGAGATTTCAGCCAGCCCAGCAAGTACCTAGCTGCGGGAAAGACAGCCGCAGACCTTGCAGGAGTTTCTTACCAAGGCCAAGGGGGATATAGGACGGATGATGGTTATACTTTCAGTCCCTCTGACGTCATCGAGGATACTGGCGATGCTTTTATCGTGCCGCATGGAGGTCATTTTCACTACATCCCGAAGAGCGAGCTGTCGCCAGCAGAATTAGCGGCGGCTCAGAGCTATTGGAATAGCAGGCGGGCAGGTGGAAAGGCGAATCAGCCTGAGTACGCTAGGGCAGGAGCTTCTTCAAATACTTGGAACCAGAATAGTGCTAGCAGTCAGGGTGGACCTGTGTCAAATCCGAGTCCACAGTTGCCAAATCATTCAAAGATTGAGCAGCCAAGTCCTGGCTCAGCGGTTTCTCAGCCGAGTCCATCCAATCCGCTCCAGCCGTCTCAACCATCTCAGCCCTCCTTGCCGAGTCTGCTGCAGCAACTCTATGCCCTGCCTCAGTCTCAGCGCTACCATGAAGGGGATGGCGTAGTATTTGACCCGTTGAAAATTAGTCGTCGGACAGAGAAGGGGGTTGTTATCCCCCACGGAGACCACCATCATTTCATTCCTTATGACAAGCTGTCAGACTTGGAAGCAAAGATTGCCCGCTTGATTCCTATAGGTTATACCTATCAGCCGCTGGGAGATCCTCTGCAAGCTTTGAAGCCTCAGCTACCGTCTCAGTCTGAGCACGAGCATGGTTTCCATGCGGAAGCTGTCATCTCAAAAGATGAGGAAGGTTATGTTGTTCAACATGGAGGTCATGCTCATTACTTCTTTAAAAAGGATTTGACGGCAGATCAAATTGAAGCAGCAGAAGCTAACTTGGCTAAGCAAAAACATTCAAGCCAGTCCAGTCCAGTCAGCGCAGAATATGATCGCTATTCTCGCGATGCCAGTGATGAGGAAAAGATGGCTTATATCTCCAAGACTTATGGAGTTCCGCGCGAAGCGATTAAGATTTCCAAAGGCTTCTTCGTCTTTAACAATCCAGATCAAGCTTATGACCCGACTCATATCCACCCTTATGCTGTCAGAAAAGAGCATGTCCGTATTCCTTTAGAAACTGGGAATCCTGAGCTGGACTTTTTAAATGAGCTCTATACAACGGCTCTGCGTTCAGGTTTGTCGCCTTACAGCATTCAAGTAGAAAATGGTCAGTTTGTTATTCCCCATGGGGACCACAATCATTACATTCGTGTACAGTCTAAAGGTGTTGACTTAGGTCTAAAGAATAAACTGCCAGCCTTACAATCAGCCTATCAGGCCGGAACCTATAGTGAAAAGCCCGTTCTTGAGAAAGTGGAAGCTCTGCTTACAGCGAGTCGAGCGATTTATGCTGACGATCTGTTGATGCAGCGCCGAATTGAGCTTGCTTTAGGAAACTTTGTAGAAACCATGAAGCAATTGCCAAGCAATTCGACAGCTGGCTATTTGGCTAGTTTGGAGCAGTTTGATAAGCACTATATTCACGTAGATAAGAGCGCCCAAACTGAGAAGCTGACGGAAGTAGATAAGAAATATCAGGAACTGGTCGATAAAATCAAACGCTTGGAAACAGACAGCTACAATGTCAATAAGACTTCCTTGCTCAGTGACTTACAGATGGCAAAGATTGAGAAAAATGAGGTCAAGATAAATGAAATCGATCAACTGCTGACCAGTCTTCAAGATTATCAAGACCGGACAGGGGTAACTTCTGTTGAATATCTCAAGGCCTTTTATTTAGCCGTCGATGATGCACGATTGCAGCCAGAGCTTCGTAAAAAAGTTGCAGACTTAGCTATGAAGCTCTACAAGTCACAAGCCTTTATCGAAGCGGTTGATTTGAAAGCCTTGTTCTTGGATCTCTATCAGACGAAGCTAGAAGTTGATATGGCTCTTGCTAGTGGTGAGACGGCTCCAGCAAAGGGTAAAACAATTCTAGATACAGAAAAAACTGATGATCAAAACTACAAAACAGCTATCTATGGATTCTTGAAAGAATTGTACGGTGAATTTGCACCGCAGCCAAAAGTAGAGATTCCGGATGAAACTTTCCAAGCTCTCTTCCAGCAAGGGCAAACGCTTTTAGAAAGAATCAAAGATTCTGCTAGTCAGGAAGATTATAAGAATCAATTAATGGCACTTCGGGCAGATTTACAAGCAGCCAGCAAGGATAGAGAAGCTATTTTAGCAGATGGCAAGATTCTCTTGGCTAAGATGGTTGAGACCATCAAAGCTCAGCAAGCAGAAAGCAGTCCGAAAGACCAAGAGCTCTATAAGAAAATCTATGTCCTCCTCATGGCTGCCCATAAGTTGCTTGAGGAGCAAAATGCCTCGGATGAATTGTTTACTAAGTTAGATGCTCTATTTGATAAGCTTGCGGATAACAAGGTCAATAAAGAGGAATTGCTTACAGAAGTTCAGATTTTTATCGAAGGCCTTCAACATCAGGGTAAAGTTGAAAATCTGCTCTCTGACGCAGGTAAATCTGAAGAGAAAGATTCCGAAGCAGGGAAATCTGCTGAAACATCTATGGAAGCTGCCTCTGCTAAGGTGTCAAGTGAGACTCAAGATTCAGCAAGCGATAGTCCCAGTCAAGCAGTCTCTGATAACACTGCTCCAGAATCAAAGGATCAAGGGGGCAATACCATGCAAGAAAGGTCGGCTCAGTCTTCTATTCAAGATCCTTCAACAAATGAAGTAGCAGGACAATAAGAGGTAGGCGGTTTAATCAATGCTGTCTCTCAGGAAAACTTCTGTGTTCCAGAATGTGTTGGAGTAGGTTCAACAAGGATAAATTTTACTCTGGAAATTGGATCAGAATTAGGAAATAGAATCATAACCACCCGTCTAACGGGTGGTTTGTACCAGGGCTATAAGCCCAAATCACCAGCCAGCGCCTAAAGACGCTGGCTTTCACGTTGTTCAAGCCTCATTGCTCTTGACTCGTCACTTGCCTCTTAAAGAGACTTTAGTACTACTTACCACTATCCCTAAAGGGATCCTCATATTCTTTTACACTTA
>NZ_KQ968977.1:30101-36409 GCF_001578725.1 Streptococcus sp. DD04 | reverse complement strand
TTTGGAGTTTTTTTGGTATAACCTTTGATGCGCACCCGCATAGCGGGTGGTTTATTTGTCTCGCACCTAGCGGAGCGAGACAGACTGAAAGTCAATAATGAAAAAGCGAACATACTAATTTCGTGGGAGATTAGCTGTGTTCGCTTTTTATATTCATTAAAGTTTATTTTTCTTGATAAGAGACGATGCCGATAATGGTATCGACAGCACGTTCCATTGTTTCTAGGCTGACATATTCGAAGCGACCGTGCATGTTTTCACCACCGGCAAAGATATTTGGTGTTGGAATTCCCTTAAAGGAAATTTTAGAGCCATCCGTCCCGCCACGAATAGGTTCAATAATCGGTTTGATGTCCAATTTGTTCATGACTGCTTTTGCGATATTGATTGGTGTCATGTCTTTTTCAATGACTTGGCGCATATTGTAGTATTGATCTTTCAGTTCTAAATGAACCCGTTCACCATGTTTTTCGTTCATTTTATTGGTAATGGAGCGCATGAATTCTTTGCGTTTTTCAAAGGTTACTGTATCAAAGTCACGAATGATATAACTTGCTTTTGCTTCCTCAACAGTTCCTTCTACATTCATAAGATGATAGAAGCCTTCGTAGCCATCTGTTAACTCAGGGCGGTCACCATGTGGCAATTGATTATGAAAGTCAATAGCTAATTGCAGAGCATTAATCATTTGTCCTTTGGCTGTCCCTGGATGGACATTGCGTCCTTGGAAAGTGATTTCTGCACTAGCTGCAGAGAAAGTTTCAAATTGAAGTTCTCCAAGCGGGCCACCGTCAACCGTATAAGCGAAATCTACATCGAAATCTATCGCATCAAACTTGTCAGCTCCAACACCAATTTCTTCATCTGGACCAAAACCAACTCGAATTTCGCCGTGTTTGATTTCCGGGTGACCTGATAGATACTCAATTGCTGTCATAATTTCAGCGATACCTGATTTATCATCAGATCCAAGAAGAGTCGTTCCATCGGTTGTAATCAAGGTTTGTCCTTTGTATTTTTTCAAACTAGCAAAATCAGCAGGGTCAAGATTAAAACCAGACTGCCCAAGCGGAATCACTTCGCCATCATAATTTTCAATAATTTGTGGATTGACACCTTCTGCGTTGAAATCTGCAGTATCCATGTGAGAAATAAGACCGATTTTGCGCGTGAAACTTGGGTCATTTGCAGGAAGAGTACCGATGGCGTAGCCGTTAGGTAAGTAGTAGACATTTTCCAAGCCGACCCGCTTCATCTCAGGGATGAGGATATTAGTCGCAAAGTCCACTTGACTCTGGGTGCTGGGAGTAGTAGTGGAGGTCTCGTCTGAGCGTGTATTGACTTTAACATAAGTCAGAAAACGGTTTAAAAGATTAGGGTATTTCATAAAAACTCCTCTTTCATTTATTCAAATCTATTTTAGCATAATTGGGGAAAGGTGAGAAATATTTTTTACTGCTGTCGCTTCTAACTAACGTCTTAAAAACCATTTTATATAAGCGTTAAAAAATATGAATTTCACAGGGAAGGCTTTAAAAGATGAAGTCGCAAACTATTTTTCAGTTTTGGAGAGCAGCAGTCCGTTCTGTTTTATTTTTGTTTTTCAATTGTTAAAATGTCTGAATTATTAAATTTGTATTTTCTTCGTAGAGAATGGGATTTTAGGCTATTCAAGTCTTTTTTAAGATGTTAAAATGAAAGAAATTACAAGTAAACCATTGAAAGGCTAGTTTGGTTTTCACAAGGTGATTGAAGAGGAAAGATGATGAAGAAAGCAGTTCTAATGATGACTTTTGGCTCGCCAGAGGAGATTAGCTTTGAGGGAGTGGCTGAATTTTTTACCAATATTCGCCGCGGTGTCAGGCCGCAAGACCATGAGATTCAGACCCTCTATGATAACTATGTCCTCATTGGCGGAACGCCTCTGCAGCGTATCAGTCTAGAAGAGGTGGAAAAGGTCCGTCAGCGTTTATCTGGTGAGTATGCGGTTTATTTTGCCAATAAATTCTCACGTCCTTTTATCCCAGATGTGATTGAGCGGATGGAAGAGGATGGTATTGAGGATTGTATCTGTTTGATCCTAGAGCCGCATTTTTCTTACTATTCTGTTATGGGTTATGAGAAGTTTATCCAGAGTGACTCCATCCGCTTTAATATCATTAAGGAATGGTATCAAGAAGAAGCTATTCTTGATTATTGGGCAGAGGAACTGAGAAAGATTCTTACAGAAGAGGTTGGAGAGGAGACCTTCAAGATTTTCTTTTCAGCCCACAGTGTGCCTATTCTGGCTTTAGATTTTGGAGATCCTTACATTGATCAGATCTATGACAATGTCCGCTTGATTGCTGACAGGTTGGGTTTGACAGAGGAGGATTATCTCAATGTTTGGCAAAGTGAGAGTGACATTGGACTCCCTTGGATCAAACCTGACGTGCTGGACTACATGCGTCAGCAAGAAACACATCCGCAGCATTATATTTTTGTACCGATTAGCTTTATCAGTGAGCATATAGAGGTCCTTTTTGACAATGACGTGGAGTGCAAGGAACTTTGCGAAGATCTGGGTGTTGCCTATCATAGACCGCCTATGCCCAATGCAGATGACCGTCTAATTGACGCTCTGATTCAAAGTATCCACCGCCATAAGCATGAACCTTTCAAAGAATGTTTTCCAGAAGAAGAAACATTTGATGAATTGCAGCCGTCGGAGGAGAGCAGTCAGATTCTGGCAGAAGGTGCAGAGCTGAAAATGCCAGATTTTGTCAAGAAATTGATTGAGAAAAAAGGCCGCGAAAATGTTAAAATGCCATACTTTGTCAAGAAAATGCTGGAGAAAGCAGGAAAACTGCCTAAAAGCTGATTATGCATTTTCGTTGCTGACTTTATAACATGATTTCAGAAGGGAAATTCGCGATACTTTGGCACCAAGATTTGATCAGGGAACTGCTTTGCCAGTAGTCTTTGTGCCAGCACTAAGAATATGTAACTTTACATGGAGGAAAGCCGTTGCGATGGCCAATTATGTTTTTGGACATAATCCTTATCGGCTTTATGTTTATCATTTTCTAATTATGGAGGAGATGTAGCGGAGCACTCTGGTTGGATTAGGATCATTGTGTTAAGATCTGTTTACTGCACCGTATCAGCAGCTTTTTGACAGGAGCTAGGCACTCCCATCTTACCAGCCACCTGCAAGTATACTGGAAAATGTGAAAAAAGAAGGGAATAGAGATTTTCTAATCTCGATACTTTTTAGATTGCAACAAAAAAGGCTGAGACACTTTTGTTTCAGCCTCGCTTTGTTCTGATCAACAGTTTCCCAGACTGTTTAATCTAATAAGGTAATAAAAGATAAACTAAGTGATAACAAAATAATGTCTGAAAGATCCTTTTAATCTCAGTCTAGAGGCAAGAGGATGAAGTAAAATTTTAAAAAATTACTTCTGTCCCACCATCTTTTATATCTCATTGATTCAAAATAAACTTTTCAATAGCTGCGGCGACACCGTTCGCATCATTGGTATCTGTCACATAATTGGCTAGTTTTTTAACATAGTTGCTAGAATTGCCCATAGCCACGCCAAGACCTGCAAATTGGATCATTTCAATGTCGTTGTTGGCATCACCAAGTGCCATAATTTCTTGAGGTTCAATCTCTAAGTGTTGAGCTAATTGCTTAAGAGCTGTTGCTTTAGTAGTGCCCTTTGGCATGGCTTCGTAAATGACCGGTTGTGAGCGAACACCGCTGAAACGTTGAGAAATCTGCGAACCAAATTGTTTTTCAAAGGTATCTAACTCATTAGGCTGGGCTAAAAACATAGCTTGAAATATAATATTTTTACTGCTGATAGCTTCTTCGAGACTGATTTCTGTTGGGGTTGTGAAGACAAGGCTAGCATCATAGGTGACTAGGTCGCTTGGTTTTTCGTTAACTACTAAATAGCGTTCTTCGTCAAAAAGAGTCAGTTGGGCAGGAGTTTGCTTGGCGATTCTATCCAGATAAAGCATATCCTCTGCACTTAGCTCTTTCCAATTAACAAGCTTCCAATCCTTTGTTTGATGAGTGGAGCAGCCGTTATTGATAATGACATATTCATTATCTCCACTCAGTCCTAATTGTTCATAATAAGGTTTCACTCCGACTAGAGGGCGACCTGTACAAAGAACCAGCTTTACTCCATGTTCGACAGCTTGATGAATCGCTTGAATATGTGCTTGGGGAATTTCTTTTTGACTATTTAAAAGCGTACCGTCCATGTCTAATGCGATTAGTTTAATCATAGCATTCTCGTTTCTGTAAATGTATTTATTTTTATTATAGCATAAATGAAACGGAATATGGTATGCCTTTTCAGGACTGGTAAAAATCACCTTTCTTATGTTATAATAAATAGAATACCCGAAAAGGAAGAGAAAAATGAATGTAGATGAATTAAAAAAGCGGCAGGAGCGGATTCGGAATTTCTCCATCATTGCTCACATTGACCACGGTAAGTCAACTTTGGCAGATCGAATTTTGGAAGCGACGGATACTGTATCCAGCCGGGAAATGCAAGCTCAACTTTTAGATAGTATGGATTTGGAAAGGGAGCGGGGCATTACTATTAAGCTCAATGCGATTGAACTTAATTATAGAGCTAAGAACGGTGAAACTTATATTTTTCATTTGATTGATACACCAGGGCATGTGGACTTTACTTATGAAGTATCGCGATCATTGGCAGCCTGTGAAGGGGCTATTCTGGTGGTCGATGCAGCACAAGGTATTGAAGCACAAACTTTAGCCAATGTTTATCTTGCTTTAGATAATGATTTGGAAATCTTACCAGTTATCAATAAAATTGACCTTCCAGCTGCTGATCCAGAGCGAGTTCGAACAGAGATTGAAGATGTCATTGGTTTGGATGCAAGTGAAGCTGTGTTGGCTTCGGCTAAAGCTGGTATCGGGATTGAAGAAATCTTGGAGCAAATCGTGGAGAAAGTTCCTGCACCGACAGGCAATGTGGCAGCACCGCTCAAGGCTCTCATTTTTGATTCGGTTTACGATGCCTATCGTGGAGTAATCCTGCAAGTGCGGGTTATGGACGGTGTGGTCAAGCCAGGAGATACCATTCAGCTCATGAGCAATGGTAAAACCTTTGACGTGACTGAGGTCGGCATCTTCACTCCTAAGGCCATTGGCCGTGATTTCTTAGCGACAGGGGATGTTGGCTATATCGCAGCCTCTATCAAGACGGTACAGGATACTCGGGTCGGAGACACAGTGACCTTGGCGGACAATCCAGCTGCGGAGCCATTAGCCGGCTACAAGCAGATGAACCCGATGGTCTTCGCTGGTCTCTATCCGATTGAGTCCAATAAATACAACGATCTGCGTGAGGCTCTCGAAAAACTCCAGCTAAACGATGCTAGCTTGCAATTTGAACCGGAAACATCACAGGCATTAGGATTTGGTTTCCGTTGTGGCTTCTTGGGCTTACTGCACATGGACGTTATTCAGGAGCGTTTGGAGCGTGAGTTTAATATTGATCTGATCATGACAGCGCCGTCTGTTATCTATAAAGTCAATATGACAGATGGGGCGTCTATTGATGTGTCCAACCCAAGCGAGTTTCCGGACCCGACCAAGATTGATTCGATCGAGGAGCCATACGTTAAGGCACAGATTATGGTGCCCCAAGAATTTGTCGGAGCAGTTATGGAGCTGGCTCAGCGCAAGCGTGGTGACTTTGTGACCATGGACTATATCGATGATAATCGGGTCAATGTCATCTATCAGCTCCCGCTTGCTGAAATCGTCTTTGACTTCTTTGACAAGCTCAAGTCCTCTACTCGTGGCTATGCTAGCTTTGACTACGAAATCTCTGAGTATCACTCATCCAAGCTGGTGAAGATGGATATTCTCCTCAATGGCGACAAGGTTGATGCTCTCAGCTTTATCGTTCACAAGGAATTTGCCTATGAGCGTGGTAAGCTGATTGTGGACAAGCTCAAGAAAATCATCCCGCGCCAGCAGTTTGAAGTACCAATTCAGGCCGCTATCGGTCAGAAAATCGTGGCTCGGACAGATATCAAGGCCCTGCGTAAGAACGTCTTGGCTAAATGTTATGGTGGTGACGTTTCTCGGAAGCGCAAACTCCTAGAAAAACAAAAAGCTGGTAAAAAACGGATGAAAGCTATCGGATCTGTTGAAGTTCCGCAAGAAGCCTTCCTCAGTGTCTTGAGTATGGATGATGAATAACATCCAGTGGATGTTATTCACCCGATTCAAGAGATAAATTAAATGACAGTTTAGAGTCTGGGACAAA
>NZ_KQ968977.1:22474-30081 GCF_001578725.1 Streptococcus sp. DD04 | reverse complement strand
CTTAATTATTAAGCCCTTCAAATATATAATTAAATGCGAAAAGCGAACAAAGCAGAATTCTGATTACCAGAAAACTAGTTTTGTTCGCTTTTTATATTTGAGGTCGGACTTTTGTCCCAGACTCTTTATGTATCGTGTAAAAATGAGCTAGAACAAGATGGAATGAAACTACTATGATGAACAGAAAAGTTGAAAGAAGGGCTTTTCTCACACAATCAATCCCTTACAAAAGAAAGATGTACTAGAAAAATCGCTTGAATTTGTTCAAAACTTTTCGTTTCGAGGCTGTCGGAGATGGTTATATTACGTTGCATAGTGCCTCTGGGATGTGTGAGTTAAAAGTGAAACTTTCTTTTTAACAAATCTTAAAAAGAAGCAGTCTATCAACTTGAGAATGTTCTAAAACAGTTTGTAACAAAAATACCAGAATCAAGCCAGAGTTGGTAGTTCTGACAAAAATCAAATCTTTAGTCAGGTCCAGAGGGGCTAAAATCGGAAGTGTAGCAATCAAATGGAGATATTGTTTTTAACTTCGTATAGATTACACCACAATGACGCTCCTTGTCTTTAGTTATCAGATTAGACAGTAAATGTTTTTTGCAAGTGGATAAATATGGTAAAATATAGTTATTGGTACAATTTACTCTTGTGGAAAGGAGTTTTTCTATGAAAAAGAAATGGATTTTATTGCTTATGATGGGCTTAATAGGCTTGACATTGAGTTCCTGTGTATTATTTCCTAGGAAAACGGGGAGAGTCAAGTCGTCTTCAACGAGTGAGACTTTCTCTTTAAGAGGCGATAGCAGCTCAAGCACCAGTGCGGATGATAGTTTGGTCACTGCAGAAACCAAACGTGTCGGTTCAGATGACTATGGCTACATCAGCATTCCAAAGAACTGGGTTAAGTTTACTGATTTAGGTGGTGGAGACAGTATCCAGTATACAGATGGTTCCGGCTACAACATTGTCAGTATGAATGCCTATACGAAGGAAAAAGCTAATATTGGAGAAGGTGAGGATTTCACGGCTGAGACAATCGCAAATCGCATATATTATAATTGGAGCGAGAATAAAGAGGCTGAGAAATTTTGGGGAGCAAAAACGACTGTTTCAGGAAATGATGCTTATCAAGTAAATGTCAATATGAAATCTGGTCAATACCTCACTAGCTGGATTTTCAAACAAAAGGATAAGATCTATCTCATCTCCTTTGAAGGGGACTCAGATACTCTCGGTAAATTCGTTTATTATATTGAATACACTTGGGATGAAAAGCTAGAAGAGTCAGGAAAATCGAATATCTAAAAATGAAACAGCAGTTTTTTATTAAAAGCTGCCGTTTTTTTATTTTATGGTATAATGCTAAGTGTCAAATGCCTATGAATAGAGAGAATGAGAGACCATGCCTCAAGAAATTGACCTTGAAAAGTACCACCAACTAGCCCTGCAAAAGCAGAAAGAACACCGAAAATTTTTAGCCAGTCTCAAGAAAAAGCCACCAAAAAACCTCGATAAGATTGCCCAGCAGATCCATGATGAAGTCTTTGAGGAGATTGACTGTACAGCCTGCGCCAATTGCTGTAAAACTCTGGGGCCAGACTTTAAGGAAGCCGACATTGTCCGCATTGCCAAGTATTTCAAGATGAAGCTGCCAGTTTTTGAAGAGGAGTTTCTGCAGGTGGACGAAGACGGTGACAAGGTTTTCAAGGCGATGCCTTGTCCTTTTTTAGGAGGAGACAATCTCTGCTCAATCTACGATGTCCGTCCCAAGGCCTGCCGTGAGTTCCCTCACACAGACCGCAAGAAGATTCATCAGATTAATCATCTGACCATCAAAAATACCCTGACCTGCCCAGCGGCTTATCTCTTTGTGGAGAAGCTGCGGGAGAGATTGTAGAAATCCCCTAAATCTTGTACAAAAATTCTGGGGCGAAAGTATCTTAGAACTGCTAGACTATAGTTAGAATTGAACACGGCCTAAAAGTTGTGTGAAAAAGATGAAATTTTCTCGGAGCAGGAGCCCCTCCGTCAATTTTCCTATTTTCACTTTGCTTTTAATGGCCTTAGTATCTTTTGTGAGGTGAAAAAGAATATGATGCATCAATTCAATCGAACCATGGAATATCTGGAAAGCAAGTTGGACGCAGAAGTGGATTTGCAGAAATTCCAGCAGCTATCGGGCTATTCTTATGCTCTCTTTAGTAGGCTCTTTTCCATCCTAGCAGATACGACTTTAGCAGAATACTTGCGCAATCGCAGGCTGTCAGAAGCTGTGACGGACTTGCGGGAAAGCTCTGAGAAAGTCATTGACATAGCGATGAAATACGGCTATGAGTCTGCGGATGCCTTCAGCGCAGCCTTTAAGAAATTCCATGGTGCAACCCCCTCAGAAGTTAGGAATGGAAAACCTTATCGGGTCTTTCCTAGACTTCAATTATCCTTAAAGATTACAGGAGGAAAGAATATGGATATCAAGATTCAAAAGAAACCTGCTTTTACTGTAGCAGGCGTCCTATTGGAAGCTATCGACAATAGCCAGTGCCCATCTGCTTGGGAGCAGCTCTATGCAAATCACAGCTTTGAAAGCTTAGAAAGTATGGGCAGTGGCCAATCCTTTGGCCTCTGCTCTGATGTCAAAGAGGGTGAAATCATTAACTACATGGCGGCTTATGATGTGACGGATAAAGCGAAAGCAGAAGCCCTAGGCCTTTCTATCAAGGAAATCCCAGCAGCTGAATATGCCATCGTACCAGTCAAGGGGGCTATACCTGCCAGCATCCACCATGCTTGGAAATATGTTTTGGAAGTCTTCTTCCCAGAAACAGGTTATCGCCACTCAGGAGCACCAGACTTTGAAGTTTACACCGAGGGAGACATGTCCTCGCCAGACTATCAAATGGAACTCTGGATACCAGTGGTGAAATAAAATGGTGATTGCAAGTCATTTTTTAGGCGTTGATTACAGAGGAGGATGATGCTATGCAGATGTATTTTGGGGACGTTTCTCTTTGTTATACATATTCACTTGCGATGGCGCTGCATTCGTATGGTTATGATGTTCGCCCTGAGTTTTTGGAAGCCATTATGGTAATGGGAAATGGCGCTAGTATTATAAAGGAAGATGAAAAACACCCCTTAGTCTTCTTTGATAATGGGATGCCAGATAGTTCTATCAGCCATTCTTTAGACATTCTGGGTTTTACATATGATGAATACTATATAAAGGATTCAAATGCGGTGAATCTTCTCTCTATCAGAGAAATGTTAAGTAAGTTCTTGCTCAGCGGGCCAGTTGTTCTTGGCTCTTTGGACATGGGTTATCTCACTTATAATCCCAATCATATCCATTTGTATGGGGTGGACCATTTTATTTCGGTTTATGATCTAGATGATGAATTTATCTATTTGCATGATCCAGCAGGCTTTGCTTGTATGAAAATGAGTTTCTCAGAATTTTCGAATGCCTGGGAAGCTAAAAATATCGACTATAAAAGAGGTTCTTTCTCCATGTGGGGAAACTTCCAAAAAATCAAATCTCCTACTTTCAAAGAAGTTTACCAGAAAACATCTATGTTGATGAAACAACAATATGAACGTGGCGAGGAGAATGTGATAGCAAGATATGCTAAGTCGGTAGCGGACAATGGCTTGAATGAAGAACAAAAGCATCTTCATCAATACTTTAGCTTCAAATTAGCTTCTATCAGAAATCTATACATGAGCAACTTCTTAAAAGACCACGATACGGTCAGATTTGAACTAAAAGAAAATTTAGCAAAATTGTTTGGCCAAGCTCATCTATTTTGTATCAAGGAAGATTATCAGAAACTATCAGAAGTCTTGTTTGATATTGCAGCGCTAGATAATAAGTTTAGAGATTTGTGTATTCACTATAAAGAAGAGTAGAAGAAGTTAGAAAAACGAAGATGCTGTTTGGAAAATAAAAGAATGTAATGCAGCAGGATCAAAGGAAGGGATGCCAAGCTATTAAATGGAACTTTGATTCCAGAGGTAAAATAGATTAGAAATCAGCCGTTTATTTTTGAGCGGCTGATATTTTTGTGGCTTGTGGTATAATGAAGCTATTATAGTTACAGAAAGGACTTCAACCTTGTCATACAAATTTCTACTTTTCGACCTAGATCATACGTTGCTGGATTTTGATACGGCAGAAGACATCGCCCTGACTCATTTTTTGGAGGAGCAGGGTGTGACGGAGATTCAGACCTACAAAGACTATTATATTCCCATGAACAAGGGGCTTTGGCGGGAACTGGAGCAGGGTAAAATTACTAAGCCGGAGCTGGTCAACACTCGCTTTTCTCGTCTTTTTGCCCATTTTGGCATTGAGAAGGATGGAGCCGAGTTAGCCTTTCTCTATCAGCAGCATATTGCTCAGCAAGGACAAACATATGCTGGTGCTAGCGAGCTTTTGGACAGTCTGACAGCAGCTGACTATGAGATTTACGGAGCCACCAATGGCATCACGGCTATTCAGACCGGCCGTATGGCCCATTCCGATATTTCACCCTATTTTAACCATATTTTTATCTCGGAAAAGATGGGAACTCAGAAGCCCGAAGCTTTGTTTTATGAAAAAATAGCAGAGCAGATACCAGATTTTGACCTGTATCAGACTTTGATGATTGGAGATTCTTTGACAGCAGATATTGCTGGTGCTAATAATGCAGGCCTGGACTCTCTCTGGTACAATCCCAAAAAGCTAGAAAATGAAAGTCTTGCTCAACCGACCTATACTGTCTCTTCTTATAACGAGATTATCAGACTATTGATTCCGTAAGGAGGTCGTTAATGAAAAAAATTCTTGCCTTATTCTCTCTTTTGGCTAGTTTATTGCTACTGTCATCCTGTTATGCTAGTAAAGAAGAGGTTGACGAAAGCATCCGCACGACGAAGGCTCTCTTTGAAAAAATGCCTTTTCAACCAATCAAAATTACTTCTGATGGGAGTTACCATTATGAGGGAGGCGGTGCGACGGTAGATTTGTATTTCTCAGAAGAAGATATCCAAAAGTATCCTATTCTAAAATACCATCCACAACGAAAGGGGAGTAAAATAGAGTTTTACGAGATATTTTACGGAGAGCGTACGGCATACCAGCTACTGGAATGTTTGGTAGACCAAGAAGTAACGAGCTTAATTTTTAAAACTCAAGAAGAAATGGAAGATGACATGATAGCTGAATACCAGCAAAAATCAGGCTTTGACAGAGCTATCTTTCAAACTATAAGTATATCGCCCTCTAAAAAGGTTGATGATTCAGACAGCCTAAATAAATATCTCATGCTATATAGTATATTTTTAGTCGAATCCAGGAACAATCCGGAAAATCATGATAAGCTAAAAGAGATTGTCCAAAAGATGGATAAAGCAGGTCTTTTAAAATGGTCTTTCGAATTTCATTCAGACCAAGTACTGGATGAGAAAGCTATATCAGAAGACGAGGTAAAAAGCAGGTCCTATAATAGTCGTAGTGGAGGCACAGAGTATTATGCTCCGGAGACCATTAATAAGTATATGGATTTAGGTGCTTTTCCTAAAGATGCTTCAGTCAAATTGTATTTTAAAAAATATGAAAATTTTTCTGGACAGATTATTTTAAATAACGAGAAAGACTAATCTCAAGAAAAATTTCAACTCTGTCAAGAAAAAAACTTGACAGCTGTTTTTAATCTGCTATAATAGAACATGTGCTTAATAGCTCAGCTATTTCACCGAAATAAAAAATAAGAAAAGAGATATTTTAAAAATGGCAGTAAAAATCCGTTTGACTCGTATGGGTTCTAAGAAAAAACCTTTCTACCGTATCAATGTTGCAGACTCACGTTCACCTCGTGACGGTCGTTTCATCGAAACAGTTGGAACTTACAACCCACTTGTAGCTGAAAACCAAGTGACTTTGAAAGAAGATCGCGTTCTTGCATGGTTGGCTGATGGAGCTCAACCTTCAGATACAGTTCGCAACATCCTTTCAAAAGAAGGCGTATTGAAGAAATTCCACGATTCAAAATACTCTAAATAATAGAAGTGCAGGTTGATATATGGACACGATTGAAAATCTCATTATTGCGATAGTGAAACCTTTGATTTCACAGCCAGATGCCTTAACTATCAAGATTGAAGATACGCCTGAGTTTTTAGAGTATCATCTTGATCTTGATCCAAGTGATGTTGGACGTGTAATCGGTCGTAAGGGGCGTACTATCTCCGCTATAAGGACGATTGTTTACTCTGTCCCAACCGAGTACAAAAAAGTACGCATCGTCATTGATGAAAAGTAAAAGCAACGAATTTTCGTTGCTTTTTTAAGTGGGCAAAAGAGGATCTTCACTTATTGTTACTGTTGATAAAAGTTTTTTAAAAGCTGCTTCACATGGAGCAGCTTTTTAATCTAATTCGTTGCGATTTCATTTAATAAATCGTCAGCAGTGGTTGTTGGATTGATGCGAACACGATTGAGTGAGAGTAGACCATCAGCAAGTGAAGCAAGGCCGTGATTGGTTGTTACTCCCATCTTATAGCCGAGGCTTTCAGCTATTTGCAGAGTAGTATCGCTGTAGCGTCCGGATGGATAGGCAACAGTTGTGGTGTTTTGTGAGAGATTGTTATCCAAAAAGGCTTTTGAATCTCGTAATTCAGTGGTTTGCTGATCAGCTGATGTAGCAGAAAGGTCAGGGTGATTGACAGTATGATCCTCAAAAGACATGCCCTGTGCTTTCATCTCTTTCATCTCTTCCAGAGTCAACATATCCTCTCGGCCTGCTTCGACAAATCCAGTGATGACATTGTTGGTGGCCTTCATTTGGTACTTTTGAAGCAACGGGAAGGCGTTGGTGTAAAAGTCTTTTAAACTATCATCAAATGTCAGCCAGACCACTTTTTTATTTTCAGGCAGGACGTTTTCTGTCAAGACCTTGTAGGCTTCATCAGGAGTCAAAGTATAATAACCAGCTTCCTTCAGAGCCTGCAAGTGGCTTTCAAAAGTGCTAGGATCTACAATTAAACCAGCATTTGCAGCTTCAGAGGGATCCATCACATGGATAGCATGATACATCAAAATTGGAATTTTAACTGGCTGATCCTGCTTTACCCATTTTACGGTTGAAGCCTTGCTCGAATCATCTTCATTTGCAACATTAGAAGCAGGTGTAGAGGTGGATTGCACTGTCTGACTACTTTCAGTGATCTGTTTGTTGAAGGAGAATTTGGTATTCCAAAGATAGAATCCTCCTATGACCAAAGCGAGGAGTAAGAAGAGGTTGAATATAGCTAAAAAGATAGCTCTTTTCTTAGCTTTGCGTCTTTGCATGCGATTTCCAGTGTGTTTACCTGCCATAATATCTCCTTCTAATCTTATGAACTTTTAAATTTTTACCTATATTATAACAAATCTACAAATAGATTTGTAGGCATTTCTATATAATTTTGTTATAATATTTTTTATATAAGAAATATTCAAGGAGTTCTTCATGTCTGTTAAAATTGCTTTACTTGGTTTTGGAACGGTTGCCAGCGGTGTTCCTTTCTTACTGAAAGAAAACGGTGAAAAGATTGTTCAGGCTGCCCATTCAGAGATTGAGGTAGCT
>NZ_KQ968977.1:17169-22042 GCF_001578725.1 Streptococcus sp. DD04 | reverse complement strand
CGTCTCTTAGCTGCTGGGAATGATTTCAACTTTGTGACCAATGTGGATGAAATCTTAAATGACGACGAGATTGCTATTGTAGTGGAGCTGATGGGGCGGATTGAGCCAGCTAAAACCTTTATTACACGTGCACTCGAAGCAGGTAAGCAAGTGGTAACTGCCAACAAGGACTTACTGGCAGTTCACGGTTCAGAATTGTTAGACATTGCTCAGAAAAATGGCGTTGCTCTCTACTATGAAGCAGCTGTTGCAGGCGGTATCCCAATTTTGCGTACCTTAGTCAATTCATTAGCTTCTGATAAGATTACTCGCGTTCTGGGGGTAGTCAATGGAACTTCTAACTTCATGATGACCAAGATGGTAGAAGAAGGCTGGTCATACGAAGCTGCCCTTGCAGAAGCACAACGCCTAGGATTTGCTGAAAGTGATCCGACCAACGACGTTGATGGAATCGACGCAGCTTATAAAATGGTCATTCTCAGCCAATTTGCTTTCGGTATGAATATCCAGTTTGAAGATGTTGGCCACCAAGGTATTCGCAATATCACACCTGAAGATGTCGCAGTTGCTCAGGAATTGGGCTATGTGGTTAAATTAGTCGGGTCTATCGAGGAAACACCATCTGGAATTGCAGCTGAGGTGACACCTACTTTCTTGCCTAAAGCACATCCCCTAGCTAGCGTAAATGGCGTAATGAACGCTGTCTTTGTCGAGTCAATCGGTATTGGAGAGTCCATGTATTATGGTCCAGGTGCAGGTCAGAAACCAACTGCTACCAGTGTTGTTGCAGATATCGTCCGTATTGTCCGCCGTCTAAACGAAGACACTGTCGGCAAAGCCTTCAATGAATTTAGTCGTGAGCTAGTTCTGGCTAAGCCTGAGGATGTGAAGAGCAGCTATTATTTCTCTATTTTGGCTCCAGATGCTAGAGGTCAAGTCTTGCATTTGGCTGAAATTTTCAATGCTGAGGAAGTATCATTTAAGCAGATTCTTCAAGAAAGCAGCGATGGCGAAACAGCTCGTGTGGTGATTATTACGCACGCTGTTAGCAAAACTCAGCTAGAAAATGTAGTGGCTAAGTTGCGTGAGGTACCAGAGTTTGAATTGCTCAATACCTTTAAAGTATTAGGAGAATAAGATGAAAATTATTGTACCAGCAACTAGTGCCAATATTGGGCCTGGCTTTGACTCAGTTGGTGTCGCTGTCTCCAAATATTTGGAAATTGAAGTCTTGGAGGAGAGTCAGGAGTGGGTCATTGAGCATGACATCAATCCTAGAATCCCAACTGATAAACGTAATTTACTAATTAAGATTGCCCTGCAATTAGCCCCAGACCTTCATCCTCGCCGTCTGAAAATGACCAGTGACATTCCTTTGGCGCGTGGTCTTGGATCGTCCAGCTCCGTTATCGTTGCAGGAATTGAACTGGCCAATCAACTAGCAAATCTGAATTTATCTGATCATGAGAAGCTTAAGATTGCGACAAAAATCGAAGGTCATCCTGATAATGTTGCACCCGCAATTTACGGGAATTTAGTGGTTGCCAGTTCCTTCCACAATCAGGTCTCAGCAGTTGTATCAGACTTTCCAGAGGCTAGCTTTATCGCTTTCATCCCTGATTATGAGTTAAGAACAGTTGAAAGCCGCCGTGTCTTGCCAAACCGTCTGTCTTATAAGGAAGCAGTTGCAGCGAGCTCCATAGCAAATGTGGCCATTGCAGCACTTTTAAAGGGAGATATGAAAACAGCTGGTCGTGCTATTGAATCAGATCGGTTCCATGAAAGATACCGTCAGCCGCTCATCAAAGAGTTTTCTGATATCAAATTTTTAGCCAGAAAACAAGGAGCTTTTGCGACCTATATTTCGGGGGCTGGACCGACAGTGATGGTCTTATCTCCGCGGAACAAAGCTGAGCAGATTTACAAACTAATCAAGGAACAGGGCTTTGATGGGCAAGTCTTCCAGTTGCAAGTGGATACTCAAGGTGTACGTGTAGAAGAGTAAAAGCGATCTAGAGAATATTCATAGATTTTGTTACTGTAATAGCTGACAAATTTTAACATTGAGAGAGAACGCAGCTTCTCTCTTTTTTATAGTTCAATATGACTCATTTAAGTCCTTAACAAAGCTTTTATATCATAGTATTCATTGAGGATTTCATAGTCTGTTAATATTTGACAAAGGCGTTTTTTTAGACTACACTTAGGTTGGAAAGCGTTTTCATATACTATTATTTAGAAAGGATGTTGAAAATGGCAAAATTAGATAATAAGGTAGCTTTAATCACAGGAGCTGCTGCTGGACTTGGAAAAGGGATTGCCCTTGTTTATGCTAAATATGGGGCGAAATGTTGCTTGATTGATCTTGATTCAATAGAGCTGGAAAAAACTGCTCAAGAACTTCGAGATTCTTATCAGACAGAGGTCATTACTTTTGTCGGAGATGTATCGAAAAAAGAAGATATGGAAGCAGCGGTGAGAAAGACAGTGGAGCAATTTGCTTCTTTGGATATTGCATGTTGCAATGCCGGTGTTTGTCAGTTGGCTCCGTTTGAGGAAATGAGTGACAAAATGAGAGATTTCCATATCGATGTGAATATTAAGGGTGTTTGGAATACCTGTCAAGCTGCTATCCAACCCATGCTCAGACAAGGAAAAGGTGCGATTGTTATTGCTTCTTCAGTGACAGGAGACATTGTAGCTGATGCTGGAGAAGCGGCCTATGCTATGACAAAGGCAGCTCTTGTCGGTTTGACAAAATCTTTGGCTGTTGAATATGCAGATCGTAATATTCGGGTTAACTGCACTCAGCTCGGCTATGCTCGAACGCCTATGGTGGAAAAGATGGCAAAAGAGTCAAATCCTGACGATCCCGAAAGTATTATCAATGATATTGCCCGTGGCGTACCAATGAAACGTCTGGCAAAACCAAACGAGGTTGGTGAACTTTTTGCATTTCTAGGAAGCGATGAATCCTCTTATTTAACAGGTTCTCAAGTTGTTATTGATGGAGGCAGTACTTTGCCGGAAACCATGAGTATGGGGACAAATTAGAAAATTAAGAATTTGTATTCATGGAAGATAGGTTTAGCAGACGAAGGGCTATCTATCAAAAAATTCAAAAGGTGTTGGAACTGATACTGTGATTTCAACACCTTTTATTTTATACAATGGATGATATGTAAACTTGAATTTTGAGAATCAGAAATGAGAAATTAGTATATGAGTTAAGGGTGGGAACGATATTTCTAATCCGAAAGCAGTATGGCAGGATGCCTAGCAACTGTGGGCCACATGCGAGAACTGGCTATTTTTTGCTCATTCCGTTATTACTTACCATAATACCCAGCTGGCAGGCTACTACCTGACTCATGTCATGGATATTCAGACTGAGATGAGGAAAGCGATAACCTAAATCCTGAGCATCCATGATTATGATTCCTTACTACTATAGAGTTGATGTTAAACAAATACCCCCCTTGTCCAGATAGTAACAGTAGAAAGTGGTGGCCCCCCCAAGGATGAAATCAACAGACTAATGACCAATCAGGGAGGTTTCCAGTGCAGGTTAGTGTAGGCAAGTAAATAATCAATCAGTAAGCCAAGATGTTTCCCTTGGTTTTTATGAATTCTTGCCAACTAGTTTGCTCGTTTTTGAAACCCTTTGCAAAATTTGTTATACTATCAATAGAAAAGGAGTGATTTTATGAGCTTAACCAGCCAGCTTATTACAGCAGATTTTCCAGATTTGGACAAAGTAGAAGCCTTAAATATTGAGGCTTTTCCGGAAGAGGAGAGGGTGCCGCTCAGCGAGTTTTTGCGTTATGAAGATCAGGAAGAGGCCAATTTTTTTGCTTTTTATCATGAAAATGAATTTGTTGGCTTTGCTTTTGCCATTTCCAATGAACAGGCTTTTTATGTCAGTTTTTTTGCCATTATGCCTCACCTGCGCAGCCATGGCTATGGTGGAGAAATCATTGATAAGCTGGTAAATTTTTATCAGCGGACCATGCTCTTAGAGATTGAGCGTCTGGATGAGCCTTGTGACAATCCTGAGCAACGCCAGGCTCGCTGGGACTTTTATCAGCGTAAGGGATTCCGCTCAGCCAATGCTTTTTTGGAATATGACGAGCTTAGTTTTGAAATCCTTTATCGAGGAGAATCTTTTGATGAGGAAGCCTATCGAGATATCTTCCGCCGCCTTCAGGAGGAGCATTATTTCGACTTTGAAATCAAGCACAGACGTTTCAGCGACTACTAAAAATAGAGTTTATTGGTAGAAACTGTCGCCTTTGCTTAAGAAAAAGGATGAAAGTAAAGTTATAGTTCAGCTTATGTAGAAAAATAATCGAACAGCAAGGAAGGGATATAATGGATAAGGATATTAAACTAGTGGCAGTAGATGTAGATGGAACCTTTGTCCGTTCAGATTATACTTATGATGTGCCACTCTTTAAGCGAATTTTAGCTGCGATAGATAAAGAATGTCCTCTGCGGACTAGAAAGTGCCTATTGCGAGCGAGGGACAATCAGTCAAGATTTTTATGAGCTGACCAATCACTATTATCATCGCCTGCAATGGGTAGATGATTTCAAGGACGTACAAGATACTGTTCTTAAATTTGCCCCGACACCCCGACAGTGCCAGCGGATAAGACCTATGACTACTATGATCTCTTTCGAGAAAAGCTAGCTGGGAAGGTCGAGCCGACTACCAGTGGCCATGGTTCTATTGACTTAATCGTTCCGGGCTGTCATAAGGCATCGGGACTTAAGCGCTTGGTAGAATGCTGGGGCATCCGGCCGGACCAGTACATGGCTTTTGGCGATGGAGGTAATGATTTAGAAATGCTATCCTACTGCGGTGAGAGCT
>NZ_KQ968977.1:16288-17149 GCF_001578725.1 Streptococcus sp. DD04 | reverse complement strand
GGAGGTAATGATTTAGAAATGCTATCCTACTGCGGTGAGAGCTACGCAATGGCCAATGCTACAGATGAAGTGAAGGCAAGAGCTAAGTACATCTGTCCTTCCAATGATGACGACGGCGTACTAACAATTTTGCAAAAAGTGTTTTTATAGACTGGTGATGAAAAGTCAGGAACTTTATCAGAAACAGCACTAAAAAACTGGGTGACTAAAAACTAGAAAGAAGAAAATGAGATTACGAAATGACCGCCATGAGTGTGAGCAACTATGGGCTCGACATAAATACTTGGTTTTGAGCCATTCGGCTGTGATTTATAAAGAAATACGTGAATATTTAAAGCAAGATACGGTTTTTGTAGAAGATATTCGGCATTATATTGAGCAGGCAGTAGCCTTACCATAAAGCAGGGGCCAAGTTATCAATGCTTTTCAGCATGTCTGGGGATATTTTAAGAAAAAGACCAGCCAAAAAGAAAGAGAAGATTTCATGTATCTGCTTAGTCGATATGAGTATGGCAAAATTCCTCAAGAGCAGCTGATTCTAGCAGTGCGAAATCTTTTAGAAAATTATCCGAATCCTTATTTGCAAAATTCATCTTTACTATATGGAGGTTACGATGAGACTTTGGCATCAAGAGCTGATTCCTAAACTTCCCCGTCCACAACTGCTTGGCCAGCATCGGGAATGCTGCGCTCTTCGTGGCAATGGCTGGGGCAAGAAACATGCGACCGTTGACTATGTTTTTACTCACTCTCCTTACTTGCTTTATCGCTACCATGAGCTGATTATGGAGGAGATGAGCAAGCGAGGTTATCGTGTATCGCCAGAATGGCTGGAGCGGGACTATCGTGGCAAGGCTTGTC
>NZ_KQ968977.1:12002-16268 GCF_001578725.1 Streptococcus sp. DD04 | reverse complement strand
AAGGCTTGTCCGGCTTATGTGCATCTGGAAGAAGTGCCTGTCACAAGGCCTATTTACCCTGAGCATGATGCAGCATATTATGAGGAATGTCTGCAAAACCTCAAAGAAAAAGGTATTGACTTATAGGTTTTTCTGTTATCTGAGCCAACTGCCTGTCTTGAGAAAAAGCAAGCAAAATGATACAATAAAACGAATAGTAAAATGATTAACTGGAGCAAAAATGAATTATTTTAATGTTGGTAAAATCGTTAACACCCAAGGTCTGCAAGGTGAGATGCGGGTTCTGTCGGTGACGGATTTTGCAGAGGAGCGTTTTAAAAAAGGTAATAAACTGGCCCTTTTCGATAAGAAGGACCAGTTTGTCATGGACGTGGAAATTGCTAGCCACCGCAAGGTCAAGAACTTTGACATTATCAAGTTCAAGGGCATGTACCATATCAATGATATCGAGAAATTTCGTGATTTTAGTTTGAAAGTGGCCGAAGAAGACTTGGCTGATTTGGAAGACGGAGAATTTTACTACCACGAAATCATCGGCCTCGAAGTTTATGAAAATGATGTCCTACTAGGCACGATTAAGGAGATTCTCCAGCCAGGTGCCAATGATGTCTGGGTGGTCAAGCGTAAAGGTAAGCGTGATTTGCTGCTGCCTTATATTCCGCCAGTGGTGCTGGGAATTGACATCGAGCAAGGTCGGGTTGATGTAGAGATACCGGAAGGACTGGATGATGAAGATTGATATTTTGACCCTCTTTCCGGAGATGTTTGCACCCTTGGAGCACTCGATTGTGGGCAAGGCGCGGGAAAAAGGTCTCTTGGAAATCAACTACCACAATTTCCGAGAAAACGCGGAAAAATCCCGGCATGTGGATGACGAGCCCTATGGTGGCGGTCAGGGCATGTTGCTGCGGGCTCAGCCTATTTTTGATGCCTATGATGCTATTGAAAAGAAGCAGCCGCGCGTGATTTTGCTGGATCCTGCTGGCCGGACTTTTGATCAAGCCTATGCTGAGGAGCTGGCTAAGGAAGAGGAACTCATCTTCATATGTGGCCATTACGAAGGCTATGATGAGCGGATTAAGACCTTGGTGACGGATGAAATTTCGCTGGGTGACTATGTGCTGACCGGAGGAGAATTGGCGGCTATGACCATGATTGATGCGACAGTTCGCCTGATTCCAGAGGTTATTGGCAAGGAAGCCAGTCATACAGATGACAGTTTTTCGTCTGGACTCTTGGAATATCCTCAGTACACTCGGCCCTATGACTATCGGGGCATGGTTGTTCCTGAAGTCCTTATGAGCGGCCATCATGAAAATATCCGCAAGTGGCGTCTCTATGAAAGTCTGAAAAAGACCTATCTAAGACGTCCTGACTTGCTGGAAAACTATGAATGTATAGCCGAAGAAGCAAAAATGTTGGAAGAAATTCGTTTGGAACATTCATCAAAGAAGGGATAGAAGGTCAGCTGGTGACTAACTGTTTTCGTCATAAAACTGTAACAAAATTTCTATCAAAATGATATTGTTTTGACTGGTGAATCCGGCCATTTTATGTTAGTATTATAGCATACGATATTTGTGTCCGATATATGTAAGGGATACTACAAGAAGGAGAGAGTACGATATATGGAAAAAAGGATTGGGAAATCCGTTGTAGCAACTGGTATCGCAGCGACAACGATCATCTCTGGCGGACTCAGTCATCAGGTAAAAGCTGAAGAAATTGTTAAATCAACTACTGTAGAACCAAAATCAACAGCAGTTACAGAGAAGCCTATTACTACTGCAGATGTGGCAGAAGCTAAAGAGCAAGCTGACGCTGCTAAAGCAAATGCTGATCGACAACAAGAACAAGCTGATAAGGCTCAATCTGATGTTGAAGCGGCAAAAAATGCAGTTACAGAAGCCGAAAAATCTGTAGAAACAGCGACAGAGAATGAAAAAGAAGCTACAGACGAAGAAATTTCTCAAGCAGAAGAGCATGTAAAATCTACCGAGGAAGAAGCGGCAGCTAAAGCAGCAGCAGTAGAAAACGCTGAGACAGCTGTTGCTGACGCAAGTCAGGCTGTAAAAGATCAGGAAAATAAAATTGCAGCCCAACAATCATTGGTAGATGTAGCTGAGTCTGAACTCAATAAAGCTAAAGAACCAGTTCATGCAGAAGAAGAAGCTGTAGAAACAGCTAAAAATCAGCAAAATCAAGCACAGAACGCGTTAGAACATGCAAAGAATGAGTTAACAAAAGCGGAACAGGATGTGAAAGATTCGCCGCAGGCTCAGTCAGACATCCAAAGTAAGATCAACAAAACACAGGCTGAGTTAAAACAGACTGAGCAATTGATTACTTCAACGAATACAGAGTTGGCTATTGAACAGAAAGATGCTGCAACAGCACCGGTTGATCTTCGAAATACTAATTATTCCCAATTCCTAGAGAATTTGCGAAATAATGCTCCGAGTCAAGCTGTAAGGGATGCAGCTACTAATGCTTTGGCAATGTATCAACGTGGTCAGCGAGAATATGGCATTACAGTTGGAACGGATCCAACTAGTCCGGCAAGCCTTGAGAACAACCTCCAAGCCCTTGAATTGGTTAAAGCTATCAACGCTTACCGACGTAACGCTGGTCTTCCAGAGCTATTAGTCGATCCTTATGCTAATGTAGCCAGCCAAATTCAAACAGTCTACTTTGAAAAAGCTAACTGGCACATGGGCAAACTAATTGGAAACGAAAATGTGGCCATCAGTTTCACCCCGCAAGGTGCTGTTAATTTCTGGCACAGTGAAAAGGCTTTGTACCAAAAAATTGCTGCCCAATATGGATTGCCAACGGATGAAAGACAGATTGATGCCAACGCAATTTATATGAAAGTTGGAGCAAGTGTATTTGCTCAAATTGGTCACTATGTTCAAATGATGGATAACAAGGCTAATGCAATCTCTGCAGCCTATGATACTCGTCCGAACCAGTGGGGAACTCCATATGGTACTTCAGAAGTAGGTTTCCACAATATTCGCAATTTCAATGAACGTGTGAATAATGGGACTTTGATGAGCGCTGATGCACTAGCTCAATTACTTCGTAGCGGTGGTGGACGTTCTGCAGGTTCTAGTGCTAATGTTACTGCTTTGAAAAACCGTTTGGCAGGATTGCAAGCTCAAAAAGTTAGTCAGGAATCCACGATTAACATCCTAAATTCTCAGTTGGCTGATGTACGAAATAGCGAAGCTGCTCGCGCAACGGCACTAGCAAATGCGAGAAAACAAGTTGATGAAGCAGAAACAAATCTAGCTGTAACGAAACAAAATGTGGCTGATAAAAAAGCTGCTTTAGCTGCTGCTACAACCAGAATTTCTAATGCTCTAGCACCATATCAGGCAAAATTAGCAAAAGCCCAAACAGTTCTGGGAGAAGCCCAAACTCAGTTAGTTGCTTTGAAAGCTGCTGAACAAAAGTTGCAGAGTGGATTAGGCAAAATCAAGGAAGAATTAACTGCTGCTCAAGAGCGTGTGTTGGCTGCTCAACAAAGAGTGGTCAGCTTGAAAGAAGCTCCTCAGCAGTTAGCAAAAGCTAAACAAAATCTGGTTGCTGCAAAAGCTGATTTTGAAGCTAAAAAGTCTATCGCTGAAGAAGAAAATATGAAATTGCTCGGCTTACAAAGTATTTACACAGATCTTCAGGCGAAACATAGCCGCCTACAATCAATCCTCCTTAAAGAAGAAGGTAATAGAAATGCTAGTCAGCTCTCTTATAGAGGTGCTGCAGCTGGTGGCAAAGATACCTCTCTTGAATACCGTTCAAATGCAGAGGCTCCGTCTACAAATGGACTTCCAACCGCAAGTTCAGATGAAGAAAATAATTTGGTAACGACTGGAACAAACACTCAGGGAGTAAAAACAGCAACTCAAGTTACTCCACTTGCTTCAGCTTCTGCGACGACGACAACTTTACCTAATACAGGTTCAGGGTCAGAAGCTGAGCGATTGGCTGTTCTTGGAATGGCAATCGGTGCAGCAACGCTTGTAGGAGCAAATAAACGACGTCGTAGAAATAGCAACTAAATATGATAAATAAAATCCGTATCATTTTAGGCTCTTTGTCAACTGTAGTGGGTTGATGTCAGCTAACATCTGGAGAGGACCGGATTGGTTCTCTCCTTTTTGATATTCAAAGCGATGAGGATTCTAGTTCTAAAGTTGTCAAAGTTCCGAAAGCCGAAAGCGTTGCGTTTGATAACTTTGATGAGGTTGTTAGTAGCCTCTA
>NZ_KQ968977.1:8907-11110 GCF_001578725.1 Streptococcus sp. DD04 | reverse complement strand
CCTCATTTTAAGTGATACGGATTTTATTATTATAAACTATCCAAAGCATTTTTTTGCTCATCATTGACAATGTGAGTATAAAGATCAGTCACCTGAGTGCTGGCATGCCCTAGCTGATGACTGACGAGAACTTGAGATTTGGTTGCATCATACAAACGTGTAGCAAGCGTATGGCGGAGTTTGTGAGGCGTCACTCGCACTTTGAAGTCCTCAGAATACTTGGCCACCATTTTTTCGACACTGGAAGCATCGATTCGATTCGGAGTACCACGGTATTCAGTCAAAAAGAAGGCTGTATCCGTCTTTTCGGCCTTGTACCGTTTGTTCCGAATGCTCAGATATTCCTCTAAATAGGGCTTGGCAAAGGCAGCAACATTGACAGAGTCTCTTTTTCCGCCTTTTCTTGTTACCTCAATGACCATCATCTTGAGATTGATGTCTTTCAGATCGAGATTAACAGCTTCAGACAGACGCACACCAGAGGCAAGCAGCAAGGCAATGATGGCTAAATCTCGTTCTTTATTCTTGTTAAAGGAGGACAGGGCACGATTAGAGAGCTTCTTGGGATACTCCGTATCAATATACTGGAGAAAACCTTCTGTCTCATCTCCTAAAAAGAGCTTCTGCTTGATGTTCTCTGCACGAGCAGCTAAGGTTTCCTTTTTCTTCTTAGTAGCCACCTTCTTCATCACATTTCGATAGAAGTAGGGCTCACCCTGCTCGTTTTCCACTTCCTCCGTCAAATATTTGTAGAGGCTGGACAAGGCTGAAAGAGTCCGGTTGATGGTTGTCTGGGAAACACCGTTTTGGGTCGTATTAGCATTTAGGAGCGGCCGCTCTCGCAAATAAAGAATGAAAGCTTCCATGTCTTTCTTGGTCATATTTTCCAATACCGAGAGAGGAATCTCAGCAATCTCTGAAGCGTCAGATATACCAGAGTCTAAAACCCAGCAAAAAAATCGATCGTATTCTTTAAGATATTCATACAAGGTCGTAAAACTATAAGGCACTGCCAGTTTGGACTGGTAGTATTCTAGAACGTACCAGGGCATAGTGGCTTTGAGTTTGTCAATTCTTTCTAACAGCAATTCACGTCTCATTACAATTCTCCGTTTTTTCTATAATAGTAGTATAGCATATCCAGCTATATTTTTCAAGAAAATTATAGTTTTTCGGAAAGATTTCATAGGGGATATATAGGACTGTTTTGTTTTCCTTTCTATAATCTATATCTTTTAAAAATGATAAAATCAGCAAATCTTACGGATCTACTGATTGTTATTTTATTCTGTAACTTATTTTTCTACATATCGAAATGGAATTTTGCTACCACAGAGAAAATTATAGACTCGATCATTGACTTGAACATTCATAGCTTCGTGGGCATATTCTGGCATGATTAAATGCTCTTTTAGACACTCTAATATTTATGCTGCTTATTCAGATGTATCAATGGTTTAACTCTTATTGTGTCTATTGTATACATAAATATAATGTTTTAAATCATTTTAAGTACTAAGCTGTTTTATGTTTAACTTTGCTGGACTTGGCCAGATAACATGATGCAAGAATGACAATAATTCTGATTAGATAGATTTCGGAACGATCGTCACTGATAGTTAATTGAGAAAGAACATTTATAATTGAATGTGTCATAACACAAATCCAGAGATTTCCTGTTTTTAAATAAAGAGCTGAAAGCATGAAAGAATTTGTAAGCAATCCAAATAAAAAAGGAACAATTTGAAGACCGACTAGGGAACCATCTATATAAAAGAATAATAAATGCCAAATTGACCAGATAAAAAATGTTAAGATTGTTGCTTGAAAATATTGCAATTTTTCTTGTAAAATCGGCTGAAATACGTATCTCCAACCAATTTCTTCCAAACCACCATATAAAACAAATTTTAAAAACATCAGAAAAGGGAAAAACCAAATAAATTGTTTGATTTTTCCACCAAATAATAGAAAAGAGAAATCAAGAATAACTAGCAAAAATGCTAATAAATAATGTTTATAACTAGTATGAATGTTAAAAAAATCTTTTATTATTTTCTTTAAATTAATCTGATAATACCGAACGGCAACTATACTTCCCCATAAGGATGTCGAAATGCCACCTATCATAATTCCAAAAAATTTTACTAAATTTGGATGAAAACCGTAATAATTCAAAGAAAATACAACTAGGCAAACCGAT
>NZ_KQ968977.1:5180-8261 GCF_001578725.1 Streptococcus sp. DD04 | reverse complement strand
AAATACAACTAGGCAAACCGATAACAACTGGCTAAAAGTTCCTATCAAATAAACTAAAAGAGCCTTGTTTCTTTTCATTGGAACTCCTTTTAATAGCTTTAAAAACATCTTAAAAATTATACAAGTATATCAAAAAATACATAACTTAAATTATGCAATCTCTATAGATTTAAAAATTGACTTAATAGTTTCACCAATTCTGGATTGGTTGGCAAGGCTGAATGATGAGCCTTACGACCTTTTAAATTCACTTCTGAATAAGTTTGATTCTCAAAAATTGATTTTGCTGCTTGTGCACTAGAGAGAGGAACGATGCCGTCTGATTTTCCAGCAAAGCTGCCGACAAAGTTAAGGACCTCTACTTCTTTTTCTAAGCGATGTTTCCACCTTTGAAAATCGTCATACATCTCTTGGTTGAATTTGTAAGGACTTCCAATAATGGCCATCTTGCTTGCGGCTAACTTCTTTTTCTCTAAAAAGCCACTTTCCAATAAACCAGTCAAAACTAGTCCACCATTGGAGTGCCCTACTGCCTTAAATTCTGTGAAATAATAGTGGTCAAGAAGGTAGGTTAAAGCGAGCTTAAGGGATTCGATTTGCTGCTTTATATTTTCATAACCATCACGATTATTTTGAAAGCCAACCACAAAAATAGGATTTCTGTCCTTCCGCTTCAAATGCCCCCGATAAGTCATGTGTCCATCATTCCAGACTTTAATCCGAACAAGACTATGATGTGAATGCTGATTTCGATTGAGCTTTTTAACCATTCGATTAAAACGATTCTCAGTCGCAGAACTACCTGGAATCATGATAATAGGATGTATTTTGACCTTGCTGGCAGGTAGATGAGAAATAGGGTGGGAAGGCAGCTTATTCAATAATTTTTGAAAGGTTTTAGCAAGTCGATGAATCAATTGAGTCAAAAAAGGCTTCATTCTAGTCTCCGTATCTGAATCTGATGTTTTCAAAAACAAGCCACATAAAACTTAGTTATGCGACTTGTTTTTTTGTTATTACTTCCGCTTCTTCTTGTTTTTCTTCATTTGCTTGGCCATTTTGTTCATGCTGCGGCGCATGAGAAATTCTCCAGCTTTCCCTTTGAGGCCACCACCAAACATTTGGCTCATATCTGGCATTCCTGCTCCGCCTAGGGCAGATAAATCTGGCATACCTCCTTGACCCATCATGCCTTCTAAAGCTGACATATCAGGCATACCGCCCGGCATATTTTTAGGCAGATTGTTAGGATTGAGCCCCATCTGTTTCATCATTTTGTTCATATCTCCAGATAGGACTCCCTGCATCATCTGTTTGGCTTGGTTAAAGTCCTTGATAAACTTATTGACTTCGACAAAACTATTACCAGAACCAGCTGCAATCCGACGACGACGACTTGGGTTAAGCAGGTCTGGATTTTCCCGCTCGGCTGGTGTCATAGAGGATACGATGGCACGTTTACGGGCAATTTCTTTTTCATCTACTTTGATATTTTTCAGAGCAGGATTATTGGCCATACCTGGCAGCATCTTGAGCAGGTCTTCCATAGGTCCCATGTTCTGAACTTGGTCTAGTTGGTCGATGAAATCGTTGAAATCAAAGGTGTTTTCCCGCATTTTTTCAGCCATTTCAAGCGATTTTTTCTCATCGTACTCTTGAGAGGCCTTTTCAATCAGGGTCAGCATGTCCCCCATACCGAGTATACGGCCAGACATACGGTCTGGGTGGAAAGTTTCGATATCGGTAATCTTTTCACCAGTACCAGTAAACTTGATTGGCTTGCCAGTGATCTGACGGACAGACAGAGCCGCACCACCACGGGTGTCCCCATCAATCTTGGTCAGGATAACCCCAGTTACTTCCAGCAGATTGTTAAATTCACGGGCTACATTGGCTGCTTCCTGACCAATCATAGCATCGACAACCAGCAGAATTTCATTCGGCTGTGCCAGAGCCTTGACATCAGCTAGCTCCTGCATGAGCTTTTCATCAATTTGTAGGCGACCAGCCGTATCAATCAAGACATAGTCGTTGTGATTAGCCTTGGCTTGCTCCAAACCTTGACGGACAATCTCTACTGCTGGGAACTCAGTACCCAAGGCAAAGACTGGCACATCAATCTGTTGCCCCAGTGTTTGCAGCTGATCAATAGCCGCTGGACGGTAAATGTCCGCCGCAATCATGAGCGGGCGAGCATTTTCTTCTTTTTTGAGTTTATTAGCCAATTTACCCGCAAAGGTCGTTTTACCAGCCCCCTGCAAACCGACCATCATGATAACAGTCGGAATCTTTGGTGACTTGATAATCTCAGCAGTATCAGAACCCAGAATGGCTGTTAGCTCTTCGTCTACGATTTTGATGATCTGTTGAGCTGGATTGAGAGTATCAATAACTTCGTGTCCAATAGCTCGCTCACGAATCTTTTTAATGAAGTCTTTGACAACAGGTAGGGCAACGTCAGCCTCCAAGAGAGCAAGACGAATCTCCTTGGTCGCTTCCTGGATATCACTCTCAGAAATTTTGCCCTTTCTGCGTAGGTTTTTAAAGACGTTCTGCAAACGTTCAGTTAAATTTTCAAAAGCCATAAATATTTCTCCTCTTAATTATCAAATGATGGAAATGGATAGGTTGCTATCCGTTTTATTCTCGGTTATCAATGCTGGACAAAACCGCAAGCTGCTCCTGCAAATAGGGATCGTCAGGGTATTTTTCCATAATCTGATCAAAAATCTGACTTCTGACGATATAGTCAGAGTACATGTGCAGCTTCATTTCGTAGTCTTCCAGAATTTTCTCTGTGCGTTTGATATTGTCATAGACAGCTTGGCGGCTCACGTTAAACTCCTCGGCAATCTCAGCAAGGCTGTAGTCGTCTGCGTAGTAGAGCTCGATATAGTTCATCTGCTTATCGGTCAGCAAAGCCGCGTAAAACTCAAACAGAGCATTCATTCGATTTGTTTTTTCAATTTCCATAAGGAATATTATATCAAATAATCCCTTTAAACTCCACTCTTTCAGTATATTTGAAAATAGAGAATTATAAAAAACGGCTCTATAATTTCTGTAGTGGGTAAATCCACC
>NZ_KQ968977.1:0-4185 GCF_001578725.1 Streptococcus sp. DD04 | reverse complement strand
AACCAATCCGGTCCTCTCCAGATGTTAGCTGACATCAACCCACTACAGTTGACAAAGAGCCTAAAAAACTGTCGACTGACAGTTTTTGTGACGTAATTTAAATTATGTAACTAATTGTTTTCTAAATAAAATTCAAAGCGTTCGCCGACATACTGGCTTTTTACATACTCAAAGGCCGTTCCATCATCAAAATAAGAAACTTGTGTCAAGCCTAAAATAGCATGACCGCGAGGGATTCCTAGGTATTTAGCAATTTTTTCCTTGGCCAAACGAGCATAAATAGTCTGTTGAGACTTGCCAATTTTATAGCCGTGCTCTTGTAGAGTTTGAAAGAAATGACTAGTCACTTCTTCTTTTTTGAAATTCTTTATAAATTTCTCTGGAATAGAGGCGACTTCATAGACGACAGGAACCTCGTCAGCATAGCGAACCCGTTCCATCCGAATGACATTCTCTGTCTTGTGAATGCCTAATTTTTCGACTTCCCGCTCACTAGGCAACGTCCGTCGGTAGGAAATCAGTTGGCTGGATGGAGTTTTCCCCTGGGACTTCATGATTTCTGTAAAACTAGTCGTTCCACGCATCTTTTCCTGAACGCGTGTGCTAGCAACGTAAGTACCACTACCGACACGCCGCTCAAGAACTCCCTCTTCGACCAAGAGAGTGATGGCTTGGCGCAAGGTCATGCGGCTAACTTTAAAGCTCTCAGCCAAGTCTCGCTCGCTAGGCAATCGTTCGCCAATTTCCCAAATTCCTTCGTCAATTTCTTTTTTTATTTGATCGTGAATTTTGATATATGCGGGTAACATATTGATTCTTCTTTCTTATTTGATACCTTCCTTTATTTTAATACCAAATACTTCAAATGTCAAACTAAATATGAAGGATTAGTGTTTAAAAGGCTAGTTTTTGCAGAATTTTATTTGATTTATCGAACGAAGAAGATTTTACTGTCTCTTTTAATCGTTATTCACCACTCTTGTTTCTTATCGCCTTGGAAAAATTCCTTTTTTGTGTTAAAATGAGGGGAAAGATTATTTCTTTTAAGAAAGGGAAAAGATGACAACTACAACTGAATTGCAAGATGTTGAAAAAATCATCGTGCTTGATTACGGCAGCCAGTACAACCAGCTGATTTCACGCCGCATTCGTGAAATTGGTGTTTTTTCTGAACTAAAAAGCCACAAGATTACAGCTGATGAAGTCCGTGAAATTCGTCCGCTTGGGATTATCCTCTCAGGCGGACCTAACTCAGTTTATGAAGAAGGTTCATTTGATATTGATCCAGAAATTTTTGAGTTGGGTATTCCAATTTTGGGGATTTGCTACGGTATGCAGCTCCTGACTCATAAATTGGGTGGGAAAGTGGTGCCCGCAGGTGATGCCGGCAATCGTGAATATGGTCAATCCAAACTAATGCGTACTGCTTCTCCTCTTTTCGAAAGTACTCCAGAAGAGCAGGTCGTGCTAATGAGCCACGGTGATGCGGTGACGGAGATTCCTACAGACTTTGTCTGTACAGGTACGTCTGCTGACTGTCCTTTTGCGGCTATTGAAAATCCTGACAAGAAAATCTACGGAATCCAATTCCACCCTGAGGTTCGTCATTCTGAGTACGGTTACGACATTCTGCGCAACTTTGCTCTCAATATCTGTGGGGCTAAAGGCGACTGGTCTATGGATAATTTCATCGACATGGAAATCAAAAAAATCCGCCAAACAGTTGGAGATAAGAAGGTTCTGCTCGGCCTATCAGGTGGTGTTGACTCTTCTGTCGTAGGTGTCCTCTTGCAGAAAGCTATCGGGGATCAGCTAATCTGTATCTTTGTGGATCACGGTCTTTTGCGTAAAGGCGAAGCTGATCAAGTTATGGAGATGCTGGGCGGCAAGTTTGGGCTCAATATCGTTAAAGCGGACGCAGCTAAACGTTTCCTTGATAAACTTGCTGGCGTATCTGATCCAGAGCAAAAACGTAAAATCATTGGAAACGAGTTTGTTTATGTCTTTGACGATGAAGCTAGCAAACTGAAAGATGTGAAATTCTTGGCTCAAGGTACACTTTATACCGACGTTATCGAATCTGGTACTGACACTGCTCAAACTATCAAATCTCACCACAATGTTGGCGGCCTGCCAGAAGATATGCAGTTTGAGCTGATTGAACCGCTAAATACACTTTACAAGGATGAAGTCCGCGCTCTCGGTACAGAACTTGGTATGCCTGATGAAATTGTTTGGCGCCAGCCGTTCCCAGGACCAGGTCTTGCTATTCGTGTCATGGGTGAAATCACAGAGGAAAAATTGGAAACCGTCCGTGAGTCAGACGCTATTCTCCGTGAAGAAATCGCCAAGGCTGGTCTTGACCGCAACATCTGGCAATACTTTACTGTCAATACAGGTGTCCGTTCTGTCGGTGTCATGGGCGATGGCCGGACTTATGACTACACGATTGCCATTCGTGCTATCACTTCTATCGATGGTATGACAGCTGACTTTGCCAAGATTCCTTGGGATGTTCTGCAAAAGATCTCTGTCCGCATCGTCAACGAAGTAGACCACGTCAACCGTATCGTCTACGATATTACAAGCAAACCACCTGCAACTGTGGAGTGGGAATAGATGTTCAAAAAGTCCAACTGGAATCTCAGTTGGACTTTTTAGATATGTTAGATTCTCTTGCATTAAAATTAAAGGTAAGCTTATTGGCCAAGTAATCCTTTAAAGAAATTGACGATCGCATTCCAGATATTGCTGAAGAAATTACTGCCATCCTCAAGAAGTCCGTTCGCATCAAAATTAAGGTTGATATTATTGAAGGTATCACCGGCCTTTGAGACAATACTATTTTTTAAGTCGTTGAGTGTCTTTGTGAAATCAGCATTTGTGATGACTCCGCTGTTTGAAAGATTGACCGCGAAGTTGACAATCAGGTTGATTTGGTCAGCTGTAACTGAGCTGCTGAGTCCGTAGTTTTTCAGCGTTTCTTCAACGATTTTTCGGACATCATCTTCTGTCAGATTGCTGTTATTCTTTTTAGCATTGGCAACGGCTGCTTTAATATCTGCCAGAGCCACATTTAGCTTATCTGCATCATAACCGTCCTTACCTTGGTTTTCGGCATTGATATTTGAAAGTGCGGCTAATTCTTCCTGAGCCAAGTCTTTATTTTCTTGAGGAACGGTTGCTCCATTTTCCTCCAGCGAGTAATAAATACCGGCTAGAGCGCTTTCCCCAGTTACAGGGATAGGTGCTGCTACTGTAATTTCTGCATGCTGCACGCCTAGTGTAACGGCTGCATTACGATACATATCTTCTGTAACCTTAGTGATATTTTGCGGCGTAACAATCTTGACTTGCAATGGTTTCTTATTGCCTAATTTCTGGATTTTAACAGAAGAATACAGCTGTAAGCTAGAATCATTTGCCACATTCATAATTCTTGAATAGATGTCAGTGGTCATTGTTTTCAGTGGCTTAGAATCACTGGATGCATTGTATCCCAGCAGCTGTAACGTTTGTGCTTTCTGGCTCTCATCTAGGGAATAGCCTAAAACGTACTCAGGTTGCACATAGGTTTCGTCAATCACCTTTTGTACGTTTGTGTCAGCCGTTGCTGTTGAAATGGTAAAGAGGGCAGCTACTAAAGCTCCTGCTGCCAGTAATGTTTTCTTGAATTTCATTTTACTCCTCAATCTATCTCTAAAACACCCATCTTTTAGAGAAGTATATAGCAGCCGATGATATACATCAGTTGAACTAGAATGGAAAGTTAAACCTTCATTTTCTTTCCTGTAGAATAAAATAATATAAAATTCTTAAAATTTTCTTATAGGAAAAATATGCTAAGTCTTACGGATTAGTTGTCTCAGATAAGTTCAATTAGTACTTCTCGATTATCATACAAGTGGTTATACAGAGCTAGAGAGCTATTAATCTGCCTTCTAGCAACATTTCGAATTGCTGATTAGAAGAAAGTTGTATGACAATCGATCGGCTAGCTTAGAGATTCATTATAGCCATATTTGCATGCCAATCTCACCTCGCCAAGTCATTGATATGATTGACAATACTAACCTGCTTTTGTAGATAAGACAGATTTTCGTCTTGTCTTACTCTAAAATATAAAAGTCAACCAAATCCGAAAAATATTTTATAACAAAAACCTATTGAGAGAACTCTCTAAAA
>NZ_KQ968976.1:571875-591709 GCF_001578725.1 Streptococcus sp. DD04 | reverse complement strand
TTTTTAATGATGGTTTCGTTGCTTTTCATTATAGGTCTTATGGGACTTTTTTTCTCTTGAACATACAATATAAGTGCACAATTTCACCATAAAATACTTCATAAGGCGTTTTCCAGTTGAGACACTTTCGTGGTCTATTATTTAGTTTATCCTCCCACACCACGAGCGCCATGTGAAAGCTTGTCGTCAAAGTGACCGCAATAGATGGCTCTATAAATCGTTTGATAACTAATAACAGATTTCCCATATTCTAGGTATAACCGGCCTTCTATTTCTTCAGGAGACCATTGGCGATCGAGAAAAAGGTGTTTGACAGTATTACTTAAATGATGATCTATTTCAAGCTTTCTCTTTCGCCCACAATGTGATTTTGCAAGTTTATATGCTGCTTGTGCTTTGTTGGGAGTTTAGTATGACGTTTCCATTCCCGACTAATGCTGGAAGGATGACGATGAAGTAATTTTCCGATTTGAGAAAAATTCAGTCCTTTTGTACGGTAAATCAGAATAATTTCACGCTCATCTATGGTAAAATGGTGGTAGCTCATAAGATTTCCTTTCGTAACTAGTTCATTCAACTCTATTTTACTAGAAAATCTTATGAGTTTTTATTGTGCACTTATGATGATATGCTTTTTAACATTAATATTAGAAAACAATATGACATATTATACAATAGGTATCTGTGAAATTGCAGAACATCAGATTTAGTATATTTTCTAGTTAATGCTCAACATATAAAAAAGAGTCTGGGACAAAAAGATTTCAATTTTTAAAAATCTTAATTATTAAGCCCTTCAAATATATAATTAAATGCGAAAAGCGAACAAAGTAGAATTCTGATTACCAGAAAACTAGTTTTGTTCGCTTTTTATATTTGAGGTCGGACTTTTGTCCCAGACTCTCAATGCTAAAATTGACCATTCACTTTAGTTGATAATAAGTCATTTTGCTTTATAGGCTTCTATATCTGGGAGTTCAATCTTTAACAGGGATTGAGATTTCTATTAGATTATTAGCGTAAATAGTTCGGATTGCAGATGAGTCAATCATTTTAGAATCGATTTTTCTTTTTAAAAAGAATTCTCTAATTTTTTCAATTTCTTGTTCTCGTATAGCACGGTGTGTATTTGAAATCAGTATTTCATAGTGAAGAGGAGCTTGTGTGAAAACAACATCACTGTTTCCTGCTGAATAGACCTCTACTAGTGTCGCGTCTGTGCTTTCCAGCTGGCTTTTCACAAGTTCGGCGTGACTATTTGTTGTATTAATAAGCTTCATGCGATTTCCTCCTACATTGTATCTGCTAGTATTATAACATCTTTTTGGAAAATTGTGAACGATTCTCTTTAGGCTTTATGGATGCTTTTCCATTTTTCAATTCCCCATTTATGACTGCCACGTTTAACTTTTTTGATTGCTTCTTCGATTGGATACCAAGCTAGATTGTTGAAATCTTCAACAGGTTTTTGTATCGCAGTGAAGGAAATTGTTTCGTAGATGTAGGCTGGATTATAAAAATGGGTGTCTCTGTGTCGGGAATAGAAGTATTCATCTGCTTGGCCAAGATATTCTCCAATTTGAGCTGTGAAGCCCAGTTCTTCGATTAATTCTCGTTTGAGAGCTGTTAGGTGATCTTCGCCATCCTCAATTTTACCACCTGGAAGGAACCAAGCTCCATTCGGTGCCTGAACTAGAATAATTTTTTCTTTATTCTCATCGGGAATAACAGCATAGACTCCGTAACGGGTCACATATTCTACATTTTCTTCTTTTAATCCAAAGGTTGGGAGTGTCATGATTTTCCTCATTCTCTAGTAAGTTTACTATTATCATAAAGGACTGAAGAGCCTCTGTCAAGACTTTACTAGTATTTTTTTTGATTTCTTGATAAGAAAATAGAGTGAAAGTTCCAGTAAAATCTATTTTGAAGCTTTCAAAGAGCAGTTAGATACTATTCTCTTATCTTGTTGGAAATATATTTGAAGTTACAAGATATTAATAATAAGAAAATTAGCCCCAAATGACAAAAATTTTGTCTAGTAGTCGCTGCTTGTTATTTAAATTCAGATGGGTGGACAAGCACAAAGTGTAGGCACTAGATTGACAAGAAACTTGTTTAGCATCGGGAATTATAGACTATTTTACATCTCAGACAATATGCAGGAGTTTAAAACGAATGCTGCAAAGGTGACGATTGGACTTGGCCTTTATATAAATAAGTAGTTTCCTAGAAATATTACATCTATTCTATTATAAAGAAACCCAACCTAGTTTAAATCCTAAGTTGGGTTTCTTTTCTTATATTTTATTGCTCGGTTTCATCTGTTGTCGGTTTGCTGGGTTCATCAGTAGGATTTTCAGTTTTCTTAGCTGATTTGATGAGGATCTTGCCGTTGCTGGTCATGACCGCCTTGAGATCTTTTTCGCTTGGATTTTCTAGATAGAAGTCGGTAATGGCATCTTCGATATGGTCCTGGATGGTGCGGCGCAGCGGACGAGCACCCATTTTCGGATCGTAGCCCAGATCCACCAGTTTTTCCTTGACTTTTTCGGTGACTTCCAGATGAATGTCATTGCTAGCCAAGCGTTGATTGACATCATCCAGCATGAGATTGACGATTTGCAGCAGGTTGTCCTTACTGAGTGCCTTAAATTCGATAATGCCGTCAAAGCGGTTCATAAACTCAGGACTGAAGAAGTTGCCCAGTTCCCCCAGAACGGAGTTGGTTCGGCCTTCACGCGCAGCCCCAAAGCCAACGCTGGCTTCAGCTTTGCCAGTTCCGGCATTGGATGTCATGATAATAATCGTATCCTTAAAGCTGACAGTCCGACCTTGACCATCAGTCAGGCGGCCATCATCTAGCACCTGCAGGAACATGTGCATGACATCGGGATGTGCCTTTTCTACCTCATCCAGCAGAATGAGCGAATACGGGTTGCGGCGGACGCGTTCTGTCAGCTGGCCAGCTTCGTTATAACCGACGTAGCCCGGAGGTGCACCGACTAGTTTAGATACGCTGTGTTTTTCCATGTACTCACTCATATCAAAGCGAATCATGCTGTCAGCAGAGCCAAAGAGCTCGATAGCCAATTGCTTAGACAGCTCAGTCTTACCGACACCAGTTGGTCCAACAAAGAGGAAGCTGCCGATTGGGCGATTGGGAGTTCCGAGTCCGACCCGGTTCCGGCGGATGGCTTTGGCAATCTTATCCACGGCATCGTCTTGACCGATGACATGGGCTTTTAAGTCGCTGGCGAGATTGACTAGTTGAGACTGTTCTTTTTCTTTGAGATCGCCGACTGGAATATTGGTCTTTTGCTCTACGATGTGCTCAATCGTTTTCTCGCTGATAATCGGAGTATCCTTGTCTAGCACGCTTGTCTGCTGGAGTTCCTTGTACTTGGCAATCTGGTCGCGGAAGTAAGCCGCTTTCTCGAAGTCTTCGTCACGAGTCGCCTGAGCCTTGAGGTTTTCGGCCTCAATCAGCCGCTGGTCAATAACCTTAGGATCAACAAAGTTGAGGGTCAAATTCATCTTAGACCCAGCCTCATCCAAAAGGTCAATAGCCTTGTCTGGCAGGAAGCGGTCTTGGATGTAGCGGTTGGAGAGAAGCGCAGCAGCTTCAATGGCCGCATCTGTATACTTGACGTGATGGTAATCTTCGTATTTTTTCTGAATCCCTTTGAGGATGGTAATGGTTTCCTCTACCGTCGGCTCGTCTACCTTGACGGGCTGCATGCGGCGCTCCAGTGCTGCGTCTTTCTCGATGATACGGTATTCATTGAGGGTAGTCGCTCCGACCATTTGGAGTTCTCCGCGAGCCAGCGCTGGTTTGAGGATGTTCCCAGCGTCCATATTGCCATCGCCAGCAGAGCCTGCTCCGACAATTTCATGGATTTCATCAATAAAGAGAATGACATCCTGACGAGAACGAATCTCATCTATGAGCTTTTGCATCCGCTCTTCAAATTGGCCACGGATTCCAGTCCCCTGTACTAGGCTGACAACGTCTAGGCGAATGACTTCCTTGCCTTGGAGTTTATGAGGCACATCACCATCAACAATCTTCTGAGCTAGGCCTTCGACCACAGCTGTTTTTCCGACTCCGGGCTCTCCAATGAGGACAGGATTGTTCTTGGTGCGGCGGTTGAGGATTTCGATGACACGGACAATCTCTTCATCACGTCCGATAACAGGATCTATCTCGCCTCGGCGAGCCAACTCGGTCACGTTGATACCAAACTCTTCTAGAAGTCCTTTGGGTTTTTGCGGAGCTTGCTGACGTTGACCACCTCCACGGCTGGACCCACCATAACCACCGCCTCCATAACCTCCTCCTGATTGAGTTGGAGGGATATTTGGATTTGGCTCCTGAGGGTGTTGGAAATTGCTGAGGCTGTTAAAGAAATCGTCAATAGGATCGATGTTTTGATTGTTTGTGTTATAAAGACCGCCGAGTAAAGAGTTGTTAGGGTCAGTTTTCATGATTTGGTAGCAGTTTTGACAGAGATCAATCTGCTGTTTGTTTCCATTTACATTTGTATAGAGATGAATGGTTGATTCATTGATTTTACAGTTTTGACAAAGCATGTTCTACCTCTTTCTATAGGAAGCGAAATTGCCTATTTTTAAATGGTCAAAAATAGTCAAAGTTTTTATAATTTCATTATATCAGTATTTTAAAACATTGCAAGAATTAAGTATAAAATCCTAGCTGAGACTGAAGAATTTGCAAGAATTTTGGCGAAAAAATAAGAAAAAGATGCCCTTTTACTGGTATTTCAGTTTCTTTTTGTGGTAAAATAGGAAAGAACCAAGTAAATAGGAGAAATAAAATGGAATCACATTTAGTTAGAATCATCAATCGCTTGGAAGCTATGGCCAAAGATGGTGGAAATTTAAAACGTAATTTTGAGCGTGAAGGAGTTGTTGTCGCAGAAGTAGCTTACAGCTACGACGAAGAAAACGGTCCAGTCTTTACCCTGCGTGATGTTGCAGCGCGTGAGACCTACACTTTCGATAGCATCGACTTGATTGCAATGGAAATTTATGAATTATTGTACTAAAAAAGCAGAGACCTGCTTTTTTATTTTATCCTAAAAGATAGCTGGTTATTTTTATAAGTTTTTATAAGAAAAATGTATAAGTGCGACTGGGAGATTTTTGGTATAATGGATAAGATACTGAAAAAGAAATGAGAAAGTAATGACTAGAATTATTGATGGGAAAGCTTTAGCGGAAAAACTTCAAGCTAAATTAGCAGAAAAAACAGCGAAACTCAAAGAAGAAACAGGGCAGGTTCCTGGCTTGGTAGTTATTTTGGTTGGGGAAAATCCAGCCAGTCAAATCTACGTGCGTAATAAGGAGCGCTCGGCTTTAGCTGCTGGCTTTCGGAGTAAGGTAGATCGTCTACCGGAAGAGACCAGTCAAGAAGAGTTGTTGAGCTTGATTGAAACTTATAATCAAAATCCTGACTGGCATGGGATTTTAGTCCAACTGCCTTTACCTGATCAGATTGATGATGAAGCTGTGCTGTTGGCTATTGATCCAGACAAGGATGTTGATGGCTTCCATCCCCTTAATATGGGCAAACTATGGAGCGGCCATCCTGTTATGATTCCGGCTACTCCTGCAGGTATTATGGAGATGTTTCATGAATATGGCGTTGAACTGGAAGGTAAGCGAGTGGTCGTCATCGGGCGGAGTAATATTGTCGGTAAGCCCATGGCTCAGCTGCTTTTAGCTAAGAATGCGACGGTAACACTGACACATTCGAGGACCCACAATCTAGCTAAGACTGCTAAGCAGGCGGACATTTTAGTTGTGGCTATTGGACGAGGACATTTTGTAACTAAGGACTTTGTCAAGGAGGGGGCTGTTGTCATCGACGTCGGTATGAACCGAGATGAAAACGGCAAGCTGATTGGCGATGTTAAGTTTGATGAAGTAGCTGAAATAGCCAGTCTGATTACCCCTGTACCTGGAGGTGTTGGCCCGATGACTATTACTATGCTGATGGAGCAGACTTATCAAGCCTTTGTCAGAAGTTTAGAGAAATAGTAGCTGTTGAAGCAGTTTGTAAGAGATACAGGCTGCTTTTTGGATGGGAAAAATTGAGCAACAATGGATTTCGGTACAGAGAAGTATTTGGGGTTAGTAATGAGGGGCGATTATGTAGCATTAGCGGGTTTTGAGTATGAATTAGAACTTGATAGAGCAATCAACTGCCTTTTGTTATTTTTCAAAACATGGTATAATGAAGTATTAGGATTCTAGGAGGATGTGTCATGCGGTGTCCCAAATGTGGTGGAAGTAAGTCAAGTGTAGTTGATAGCCGACAGGCAGAAGATGGAAATACTATTCGTCGTCGTCGCGAGTGCGAAGAATGTCAGCACCGCTTTACGACCTATGAGCGTGTCGAAGAGAGAACCTTGGTAGTTGTCAAAAAAGATGGGACACGTGAACAGTTTTCGCGAGATAAAATTTTTAATGGCATTATTCGATCTGCTCAAAAACGCCCTGTTTCCAGCGATGAAATTGAAGCGATTGTAAATCGGATTGAACAAAAGGTCCGAAGTCAAAGTGATAATGAAATTCATAGCGAGTATATTGGTTCTCTCGTCATGGATGAGTTGGCAGAATTAGACGAAATCACATATGTACGTTTTGCCAGTGTTTATCGTAGTTTCAAGGATGTCGGTGAGCTGGAAAGTCTATTGAAGCAGATTACTAAGGGATCCAAAAAGAAAAAGGAAAAATAAATGAAACCAAACAGTCATTTTTCTTTCTTACGAAATAATCGGATTCATCAGGATGTGGGAAATTTTACTAGGCTATATTTGCCGATTGTTGGCAGAGATGCGGCGACCCTGTATTTCTATCTGCTTGCCTTTTGGGATAATGGGCAAAAGGATCATCTCTTTGGGCATATTCTCAATCATCTGGATTTTGGCATGGATGTTTTAGAAAATGCTTTAGAGCGTCTAGCGGCTATGGAGCTCCTAGCTCTTTATCAGAAGGAAGAGCATTATTACATTCGCCTTTCTGCCCCTCTAGTAGCGGATGATTTTTTTCAGCATAACGTCTATACGAAACTCTTGGAGAAAAAAATTGGCGAAGCAGCAACAGATGCCTTGAAACCTAGCAGGGCTGAGGGACAGAAGCTTGAAAAACCATTTGTGCAGGTCTTTGGTTTGGAAGCTGAGCGTCTTGATTTCTCTCAAAAAATGAAAGATTTTGATTTAGGAAATTTCAAACAGCGAATGGCTCAGGAAAATTTACGTTTTGCGGATGAAAAGGAAGATCTCTTAGAACTTTTTGCCATTGCCGAGCAAAAGAAGTGGACCTGGTATGAAACTTATCTTTTGGCTAGAGAAACTGCTATTTCTCAGGTTATCTCGACCAAACGTATGCGACAGAAACTGAATCAAAAGCCAGTTGACGGTAAATTTAGTCAGCAGGAACAGTCCATCATTAGAGAAGCCAAACGTCAAACGTCGCTGATTTTTTTAGCCGAAATTAAGAAAACCCGTCAGGCAGCGATTACTCGGACTGAGCGAAAACTCTTACAAGATATGGCAGAACTAGGCCTTTTGGATGAAGTGATTAACCTCGTCCTACTTCTAACCTTTAACAAGATTGATTCGGCCAATCTTAACGAAAAATACGCCTTAAAAGTGGCCAATGATTTTGCTTATCAAAAGGTGACTTCTGCTGAGGAAGCTGTTCTAAAAATTCGCGAGAGACACCAGCAAACTGTTGGTAACCAGACTGAACCGAAGCGCAAGTCCAGCAATGTACCTAAATGGAGCAATCCTGATTATAAAAATGAAACCAGTCTAGAAAAACAAGCAGAGCTGGAAGAGCAGAAACGCAGACTATTAGCCAAATTGGAAGGAGGTGGTGAGTAAATGGAAAAAGTCGGACAGGCGATGCCTCACATGAATAAGGTTAGGCAGTTTGATTACCAAGAACTGGTCAAGCAAATTCTGGCAGATCCGGACATAGCTGCCTTTATTCAGCAAGAGCAGTTATCGCAGGCTGAAATCCAACGCAGTATTTCCAAATTTAACCAGTATATTACTGAGCGCAATCGTTTTTTGCTCAAGGATGAAGCCTATATTGCCAAGGGTTATAAACCCATTTTGATTAAAAATGAAGGCTATGCAGATGTGTCTTATGAGGAAACTCCTGAGTTGATTGAGCAGGAACGTCAGGAAGCTATTCGTGGTCGTCTAAATTTGATTAATCTGCCGGCCAGTCTTAAGGAAGCCAGTTTGGCTCAGGTTGACTTGGATGATATAGGCCGCTATCAGGCTTTTGAACTCTTGACTAATTTTGTAGCGGATTATCCAAGCTACCAAAAGGCTATCTATCTTTATGGAGATTTTGGTGTTGGTAAAAGCTATATGATGGCGGCTCTGGCTCATGATTTGTCAGAAAAACGGGGCGTATCTACTACTCTGCTACACTATCCTAGCTTTGTTTTGGACGTCAAAAACGCCATTAGTTCTGGTCAAGTCAAAGAAAAAATTGACGATGTCAAAGTGGCTCAGGTCTTGATTCTGGATGATATTGGAGCTGAACAGTCCAGCCCTTGGATGCGGGATGAGATTCTGCAAGTTATTCTCCAGCATCGTATGCAGGAAAATCTGCCAACTTTCTTTACTTCTAATTTTAGTTTTGTGGATTTAGAGCGACATTTTGCCACCGCGAGAAATGGGGATGAGACTTGGCAGGCCAAGCGGGTCATGGAACGAATTCGCTATCTGGCTCAGGAGGTTCGCCTAGAAGGAGAGAATCGTAGATGAATGAAACAATTGATTTGATGTTATCCCATACCTCTGTTCGTCGTTTTACAGAGGAGCAGATTTCAGATGAAGAGTTGAAAATGATTATCAATGCTGGACGGGCAGCTTCTAGTTGGAAAAATTTTCAATCTTATTCCATCATTGTGATACGCAGTCAGGAGAAAAAAGAGGCTCTTTTTGAGCTAGTGCCCCAGAAAGCTATCCTCCAGGCTTCAGCCTTTCTGCTTTTTGTCGGTGACCTTAATCGAGCAGAAAAAGGCGTTCGGTTACATACAGAAGATTTTTACTCAGAGGGCATAGAAAATCTTCTCATAACTTCTGTTGACGCAGCCTTGGCGGGTCAAAATACCCTTTTGGCTGCTGAGAGCATGGGCTATGGTGGTGTCATTATTGGTTTGGCTCGCTATGTTTCTAAAGAAATAGCAGAGCTGTTAAAGCTGCCAGATTACACCTATCCAGTCTTTGGCATGGCTTTGGGGAAACCCAATCAGAACCATGCGGTTAAACCGCGTCTGCCTTATGAAGCTGTTGTTTTTGAAGAAAGTTACCAAGAGCAGGGAAGCTCTGCCATTGAGGCCTATGACCGCGTTCAGGCTGATTATGCTGGAGAGAGAGCTCAGGATACCTGGAGTCAGCGTCTAGCGGCTCAATTTGGTCAAAAGCCTAATTTGGCCAGTCAAGATATCTTGAAAGAGAAGAAATTATTAAACTAGAATAAGAGAGGTAAGTAATGGCTTTACCAACTATTGCCATTGTCGGCCGTCCCAATGTCGGCAAGTCAACGCTTTTTAATCGGATTGCTGGTGAGCGAATTTCCATTGTCGAAGACGTGGAAGGAGTCACCCGAGACCGGATTTATGCGACGGCAGATTGGCTTAATCGTAAGTTTAGTATCATTGATACGGGCGGAATTGACGATGTTGATGCGCCTTTTATGGAGCAAATCAAGCACCAAGCTGAGATTGCCATGGACGAGGCTGATGTCATTGTTTTTGTCGTGTCTGGTAAGGAAGGAATCACGGATGCGGACGAATATGTCGCTCGGATGCTTTACAAGACCCATAAGCCGGTCATTTTAGCGGTTAATAAGGTGGATAATCCCGAGATGCGCAATGAAATCTATGATTTCTATGCTTTGGGCTTGGGCGACCCTTTCCCAGTCTCTTCTGTCCATGGGATTGGTACAGGAGATGTTCTGGACGCTATCGTCGAAAATCTTCCTCACGAGGAAGTGGTTGAAAATCCTGATATGATCAAGTTTAGCTTGATTGGCCGTCCCAATGTCGGTAAGTCTAGCTTGATCAATGCCATCTTGGGTGAAGACCGGGTCATTGCCAGTCCAGTGGCTGGTACTACGCGTGACGCTATTGATACGGTCTTTACAGACAGTGAAGGTCAGGAATTTACCATGATCGACACGGCTGGTATGCGCAAGTCAGGTAAGGTCTATGAAAATACAGAGAAATACTCTGTCATGCGGGCGATGCGAGCCATTGACCGCTCAGATGTCGTTTTGATGGTGCTTAATGCTGAAGAAGGAATTCGTGAGTACGACAAGCGAATCGCTGGCTTTGCCCATGAAGCTGGAAAAGGAATGATCATCGTCGTCAATAAGTGGGATACGCTGGAAAAAGACAACCACACCATGAAAGACTGGGAAGCAGATATTCGTGACCAGTTCCAGTACCTATCTTATGCGCCAATTATCTTTGTTTCTGCCCTGACCAAGCAGCGTCTCCATAAGCTGCCGGACATGATTAAGCAAATCAGTCAAAGCCAAAACACCCGTATTCCATCAGCGGTGCTCAATGATGTCATCATGGATGCTATTGCCATCAATCCAACGCCGACCGACAAGGGCAAGCGCCTCAAGATTTTTTATGCGACTCAGGTTGCGACTAAACCGCCAACTTTTGTCATCTTTGTCAACGAAGAAGAGCTGATGCATTTCTCTTACCTGCGTTTCTTGGAAAATCAAATCCGCAAGGCCTTTGTCTTTGAAGGAACACCGATTCACTTGATTGCAAGGAAGCGGAAGTAGGAGCTTTAAGCGAATCAAGTCTGAGTTTTTTTAGGTGGGTTCTAGTTTCACCAGCTAGTAAATCCAGATAGGAACAAGTTATATCTAATTCAGTTGCTGCCAGTGATGAAATAAACCATTTTGAAGCTGAGGGATTTTTTAAAAGAGAAGCCTTTTAGGACGTATATAAAACCTACTTGGATGCTTCCTCTCCTTATCGGAAAAGCCAGATTGAACTGTGTGAAAAAAGAACGAGTAGTACCAGTCTTTAAGTGGATATGCGCAATCTTATCAAGCTTGGTATCCGCTTCTACCAAAGTCTGAGGTGGAGTATCACATATCCAAAAAGTAAATGAGTGATTAGACATAGGCATTCTCTACATAAAGAAAGCAAGTTGATGCTTGCTTTTTCTTATTGTGTTCAAAATATGGTATAATAAAAGGATAAACGTTAGGTGGTAATTATGGCTAAATTAATTCCTGGTAAAATTCGAACAGAAGGGATTGCGCTCTGTGACAGCAAAAAGGTTGAAATTCTTGAAGTCAAGGATTCCTTTTTGTACACGCGCGTGGATCAATACAATCTACGCTATAGTCTAGATGATGAGGCAGTTTTCTGCTCCTGTGATTTTTTTCAAAAGAAGAAGTATTGTGTCCATCTGGCTGCCTTAGAATATTTTCTGAAAAATGATGCGGCTGGCAAAGACCTACTAGAAAAGATGGAAGAAAAGGAGTCATCCAGTCAGGAAACCCAGAAGTTAGTCTCTTTTGGCAGTCTTTTTTTGGATAAGATTTTGCCAGATAAATCCGGGCAGCAAATCTGCTATGAGCTATCGGCGACCGGTCAGGAAGATACTTACACAGGACAATTCTTATGGAGTCTGCGGATCAGTCGACTGCCAGATGAGCGTTCTTATGTGGTACGTGATATTTTGTCCTTTTTGAGAACCTTGGACAAGGGCGGCCATTATCAGATTGGAAAGAGTTATTATGAGCCCATCCGCATAGAGAATTTTGATGAGGCCAGTCAAGATTTGCTAGAATTCTTACGGGGCTTGGCATCGGATTATAAGGGGCAGGATTCTTCGCTAGTCTTTCCCAATGCAGGGCGGCACCTCTATTTTCCAGCCAGTCTTTTTGAAGAAGGTGTGACTCGCTTGATGAATCTCACGTCATTTCGTTTGGAATATAGCTTCTATGATTATTCGGAGGTATTTTTTCAGGACTTGCATGAAGAGGCGGAGATTTATCAGTTTGAGGTGCAAGAGCGTGAAAACTATTTTGAGCTACTGATATCAGAAAAGAATTATAAGATTCTCTATGGGGGTCAATTTATCTTTCATAATCAGACATTCTATCAACTGACGGCTCAGCAGACCAAATTAATCAAGGCTTTACAGGAACTGCCGATTGAGCAGGAACGAGTAAAGCGCCTGCAATTTGATGTATCTGAGCAGTCCAAACTGGCAGTGAGTTTGGTCGAGTTTAAAAAAGTTGGCCGTGTGACAGCACCTGAGCGTCTGCTCATTCATGACTTTACCGTGGATTTCGAATTTAATTTGGGGGCGGACAAGCAAGTATTACTGGCTCTTGTCTTTGATTATGGCAGTCAGACCGTAACCAGTCGTGAGGGACTAAGAAACCTGCCTTTTGCTAGCAATTTTGAGCGAGAACAGCAGGTTTTTAAAGAAATGCTGGAGGCGGGTTTTGCAGATGAGTTTATCAGCCAGCGTCCGCCTTTGCGACCAGAAGAAATTTACCGTTTCTTCTCCGTTTTGATTCCGCGTTTTAGAGCACTGGGCAATGTCCACCTGTCAGATAAGTTGCAAGCCTTGTCCCACACAGAACCTCCGAGAGTTTCCGTCGGTATGAACGGTGGTCTCTTGGATATTGGCTTTGATTTTACTGGTATTGATCAGTCTGAAGTGGATGATGTTCTAGATTCGCTGATGAATAAAAAGGATTATTTTATCAGCAAGACGGGTCAGGTCTTGATTTTTGATGAGAATAGTAAGCGAATCAGCCAGACCTTGCAACAATTGCGAAGCAAACATTCTAAAAATGGGGTTATCCAAACGCATAGTCTGGTCGCCTACCAACTCTCTGAATTGTTCAAAGATCAGGAAAGAGTTGACTTATCGGAAGATTTTCGCCAGCTGGCTTATGATTTGACCCACCCCGAGGATTTTCCTCTGCCTGAGCTGAAAGTTCAGGCTGAGCTTCGGGATTATCAAGAGACGGGTGTAAAATGGCTATCCATGCTGAATAAATATGGATTCGGCGGTATTCTAGCCGATGACATGGGCTTGGGGAAGACTCTTCAGACCATTTCTTTCCTAGCTGCTCATTTGATCAAGTCTAAGAAAGTCTTGATATTGGCACCGTCGAGCCTGATTTATAACTGGAGTGATGAGTTTGCCAAATTTGCCCCAAAGCTAGATGTTGCCGTTGTGTATGGACTGAAAAATGCTCGAGATGCTGCGATTGCAGAAAATCATCAGATTACGATTACCAGCTATGCTTCTTTCAGACAAGATGTTGAAGAGTATCAGGGGCTTCATTTTGACTATTTGATATTGGACGAAGCACAGGTCATGAAAAATGACCAGAGCAAGATTGCTCAATATTTGAGAGCATTTGAGGTGGAGCGGACTTATGCCTTGTCTGGCACGCCGATTGAAAATCATCTCGGCGAGCTCTGGTCTATTTTCCAGATTGTCCTTCCGGGCTTGTTACCGGCCAAGAAAGCTTTTTTGAAGATGTCGGCAGAAACGGTTGCGCGCTATATCAAACCCTTTGTTATGAGGCGTAAAAAAGAAGAAGTCTTGCAGGAACTTCCTGATTTGATTGAGGTTTCTTACCGTAACGAACTAGCAGACAGCCAGAAAACGATTTATCTAGCCCTGCTCAAGCAAATGCAGGAGCGAATTCTCCATGCAACGGAGGAGGAAATCAATCGCAGTAAAATTGAAATCTTGTCAGGTCTTATGCGGCTCCGTCAAATTTGTGACACACCTAAGTTATTTATGGAGGATTACGATGGGGAAAGCGGTAAGCTGGAGAGTTTGCGTGAGCTGCTGGAGCAGATCCAAGACGGCAATCATCGTGTTCTGATATTTTCACAATTCCGTGGAATGTTGGATATCATCGAGGCCGAGCTGGATCAGATGGGGATGGAATCCTTCAAAATCACGGGCTCAACCCCTGCAAAAGATCGTCAGGAGATGACAACGGCTTTTAACCAAGGAGAACGGTCAGCCTTTCTGATTTCCCTCAAGGCCGGCGGTGTCGGTCTCAACCTGACTGGTGCAGATACCGTTATTTTGGTGGACCTCTGGTGGAATCCAGCGGTAGAAGCTCAGGCCATCGGCCGGGCCCATCGTATCGGACAGGAACGCAATGTCGAAGTTTATCGGCTGATTACAAGGGGAACCATTGAAGAAAAAATCCAGGAATTGCAGGAGACTAAACGAAATCTGGTTTCAACTATTCTGGATGGGGCAGAAGCACGCTCTAGTCTTTCGCTGGAGGAAATTCGAGAAATTCTCGGAATTTCACCAGAATCGCTTGAAAAATAGTTTGAATAGTTTATAATAATGAAGAGTTGAAAGGAAAATCAAAATGACTGATAAACAATTTCCTCTAGTTGCTGATGATGAAATCATGCTGACAGAGATGCCACACATGAATTTGTATGATGAATTGGACCTCATCAGCAATATTATTGGGGACTATACAGACCGTAACTATTTAGAGTGGGTGCCGATTGTTGATTCTAGCAAGTATGCACCAGCTGCTGCCAACCTAACTGTCAAAGGACCAGTTAAAAAACAGGCTAATTTTCAAGATTTTAAAAGACCAATTGATAAAAGTGATCCAGCTATTCGCTATGCTGAGCAGGCGCGTGAAGAAGCTAGAGCTGATTTGAAAAAGAAACGCTCGGCTCCTTATTTGACCAGTGAAATTCCCAATAAGATTCGGAATAGGAAAGTTTCGGCTGTTGCTCATTCGACCACGGAGCAGCCAAAGCCGACTGCAACTTTCCAGAAAAATGCTGCGGGAGAGTTTGCTAAATTTGGAAATAAACTCAAACAAGAATCCTATATTTTAGCAGAGATTAAGCCTGATTACAGACCTAAGACTCAAAAATTCAAGGAAAAACCTAAGAAAAATACCTATGATTTTTTGAAGAACAGTCAAGTCTATAAGCAAAGCAATCCTCAGGAAGAGCACAAGAAACATAGAATGGCTCAAGAATTGAACTTGACCAAATTAGATAAGGAGTAAAAGCTATCATGACGAAAACCTATCATTTTATCGGGATTAAGGGCTCTGGTATGAGCGCTTTAGCATTGATGCTGCACCAAATGGGCCATAAGGTTCAGGGCAGCGATGTTGATAAATATTATTTCACTCAGCGCGGTCTGGAGCAGGCTGGCATTTCCATCCTGCCTTTTGATGAAAAGAATGTCCAGCCAGACTATGAAATCATTGCTGGCAATGCCTTTCGTCCAGATAACAATGTAGAAATTGCTTACGCAGATGCTAACGGTATCGGCTACAAACGCTACCATGAATTTTTAGGTGGCTTTATGCGTGACTTTGTCAGCTTGGGAGTGGCTGGTGCCCACGGGAAGACCTCTACAACGGGTATTCTCTCCCATGTTCTGTCCAATATTACGGATACTAGCTATCTGATTGGAGATGGTACAGGTCGTGGATCGGCCAATGCTAAGTATTTTGTCTTTGAGTCAGACGAGTACGAGCGCCATTTCATGCCTTATCATCCAGAATATTCGATCATTACCAATATTGACTTTGACCATCCGGATTATTTTACTGGCTTGGAAGATGTCTTTAATGCGTTCAATGATTATGCCAAGCAAATCACTAAGGGGCTCTTTATCTATGGAGAAGATGAGCAGCTGCGTCGGATAACATCCAATGCACCGATTTACTATTATGGATTCCAGAAAGAGAGCAATGATTTTGTCGCGCATGATTTGTTGCGTTCGACTAGCGGTTCCATCTTTAAAGTTTCCTTCCGCGGGCAGGAACTGGGCGAATTCCAAATTCCGAGCTTTGGCCGCCACAATATCATGAACGCAACAGCTGTGATTGGGCTCCTTTATATTGCTGGCTTTGACTTGAATTTAGTTCGCGAGCATTTGAAATCCTTTGGCGGAGTCAAGCGTCGCTTTACAGAGAAGATTGTCAACGAAACAGTCATCATTGATGACTTTGCCCACCATCCGACAGAAATTATTGCGACTCTGGATGCAGCTCGTCAGAAGTATCCAAGCAAGGAAATCGTGGCAATCTTTCAGCCGCACACCTTCACTCGGACTATTGCTCTCTTGGACGAATTTGCAGAAGCCCTCAATCAGGCTGACGCGGTCTATCTAGCTCAGATTTATGGATCTGCGCGTGAGGTAGACAATGGCGATGTTAAGGTCGAGGATCTAGCTGAAAAGATTGTCAAGCGGGCCAAGGTCATTGATGTGGATAATGTTTCTCCGCTTCTTGACCACAGCAACGCAGTTTATGTCTTTATGGGAGCTGGTGACATCCAGACTTATGAATATTCCTTTGAGCGTCTCCTGTCTAATCTGGCTAACAATGTCCAATAGGCTGTAACTGTGGAAGTATACACCAAGATTAGGCAAGCCCAGTTGAGCGACTGGGAAGAAGTTGTTCATATTTTGAGAATTTGAATTTTTCTAAAGAAGAGGCAGCTAGTCCGGGAGCGCTGAAAGAGCGGATTCAACTGATTGCAGATACCTTTCTGATTGCAGAGCTCAATGGGCAAATAGTGGGATATGTCGTTGGTCCTGTCCTTGTCTCGCGTCATCTAACTGATATCCTCTTTACCAGAGTGACAGCCAATCCTCCAACTGGTGGCTTTATTGCCATCCGAAGCCTGTCTGTCCATCCAGATTTCCAGCGTCAGGGTATGGGAACTCTGCTCTTGGCGGCTCTCAAGGAGACGGCTGTTCAGCAAAACCGGCAAGGCATCAGCCTAATCTGTCATGATGAGCTTATCTCTTATTATGAGATGAATGGTTTTGGCGATGAAGGCATTTCCCAATCTTTCCACAGCGGAGCCCCTTGGTTTGATATGGTTTGGGACAATCCCGACTTTAAGGAGAGACAATGATTATCCGTCAAGCAAGTCTAGCAGACTTGGATGCGATTCATAGAATTGAACTGGAGAATTTCAGTCCAGAAGAAGCTATTAGTCGTGAGATATTGGCAAAGCATATTGAAACGATTTCCACGACATTTTTGGTTGCGGAAAAAAATGGCAAGATTCTGGGCTATTTAGAGGGACCCATTCGACCAGAACGACACTTGCATGATGTTTCTTTCACACTGGAGATAGAGGACTGCTATTCTATCGACGGCGGCTTTATCTCTCTTACCAGTCTGTCTATTTCGAAAGAAGCACAAGGCTTGGGTGTAGGAAGAGCCTTGCTGGAAGCTATGAAGGAAATTGCTATTGCAGATGAACGCCACGGCATCAATCTGACCTGCCATGATTATCTGACGGCTTATTATGAAAGACATGACTTCGTCAATGAAGGGCAGTCAAAGTCAACCTATGCTGGTGAAGTTTGGTATGATATGGTCTGGGAAAATCCTCAGTCAAACTGTCATTAAACTGTAACAATAAATAGGTTCTGAAATCCGAATAATATTGCATTTATCAAGGTTTTAAGATATAATATTAAGGATTATGAACAAGGAGGTCAAGTTTTTGACTGAAAATTCACAAGATAAAGAGAAAAATCTGAGCTTTAAGGAACAGATTCTAAAAGAATTGGCAGGGGCTGGTGGAGAAGGACAGTCTTCGGACTTAGAACCAGCAGCTGACAATAAAGAAGCAGTGCTCACCGAAAACATTGAATCCCTTCTTTCATCTGTTGAGGCTTCTCATAAAGCTTTAGCGGAGATTTCTGAAGAAACACCTGCAGTTGATAGTCTGGTAAACACAGAAACTTCGGAAGAGGAAAAAGCTGAAGATGGCCAAACAATGATACTGGAGAGCCTGATAGCTAATTTGAACACAGAAGCACAAGCTGCGGATGCTCAGGAAGTTAAAGTTGCCGAGCCTGAAACACGTGATGGTGAATCAATGACTTCTTCAAAGGTGCCAGTGTCTTATAAAGTTTCAGGAGAAGCAGCTCCTGAGCCTCAAGTAGAAGAAGAGCCAGCTCAAAAGATAAGCGAAAATCTATCTCGTGCCGATCGGGCAAGAAATACAAAGAAAAAGAAGCGTCAGAACAAGGTGGCACGGAATATTGTTCTAACTGTTCTACTTATCGTTCTGATAGGTGTTGGGGTTACAGGTTTTGTTGGCTACAACTATTTCTCTTCTGCTCTGAAACCGATTGATGCAAATTCTACGGAGTACGTTACAGTCGAAATTCCAGCTGGATCAAGCTCTAAAGAAATCGGTGAAATTCTTGAAAAGAATGGCCTGATTAAGAACGCTCAAGTTTTTAATCTTTATTCAAAAATCAGAAGTTACGGCAATTACCAATCTGGTTATTATAATCTACAAAAGAGCATGGACTTAGACTCTATTGCTAAGCAGCTACAAGAAGGTGGTACGGAAACGCCACAGCCACCAGTTCTTGGGAAAATTACCATTCCGGAAGGCTATACGCTTGAGCAGATTGCGGAGACGGTCACTGCCAATGCAGCTGCAACTTCAAAAAAGAATGCTAAGACACCATTTAGCAAGGAAGATTTCTTAAATAAAGTTCAAGATGAGGACTTTATTGCGAAAATGCTTGCCAAATATCCGCAACTCTTAGCAACTCTTCCTGGAAAGGACAGTGGAGTCAAGTACCGTTTGGAAGGCTATCTCTTCCCAGCTACTTATGAATATGGGAAGGAAACTACAGTTGAGGAACTGATTGACCAAATGTTGGCTGCCATGAATACGAATTTGTCGCAGTATTACTCAACGATTGAGTCCAAAAACCTGACTGTCAATGAAGTATTAACTCTCGCTTCACTGGTTGAAAAAGAGGGTTCAACTGACCAGGATCGTAAAGATATTGCCAGTGTCTTTTATAATCGTTTGAACCAAGCAATGCCGCTTCAAAGTAATATTGCGCTCCTTTATGCTCAAGGAAAGCTTGGAAAAAAGACGACTCTCAAAGAAGATGCTGAGATTGATACCAATATTGATTCTTCATACAATGTTTATAAGAATCAAGGTCTGATGCCTGGACCAGTAGATAGCCCAAGCCTCTCCGCCTTAGAAGCTACAATTAACCCAAGTAAGACAGACTATCTTTACTTTGTAGCCAACGTGGAAACAGGTGTTGTCTACTTTGCAAACACATACGAAGAACATGCTAAGAATGTAGAAGAACATGTCAATAGCAAGCTAACCCAATAAAGCGACAGTTCTAACAAAATTATGTGGTTTTCCACATAATTTTGTTTTATTAAAAAATAAAAGAAAAGAGAAAAAATTATGGCTGAAAAAACGTATCCGATGACCCTTGCGGAAAAGGAAAAATTAGAAAAAGAATTAGAAGAATTAAAATTGGTCCGACGTCCAGAAGTGGTAGAGCGCATTAAAATTGCTCGTTCTTATGGGGACTTGTCAGAAAACAGTGAATACGAAGCAGCGAAAGATGAACAAGCCTTTGTGGAAGGTCAGATTTCAAGTCTTGAGACTAAAATTCGCTATGCTGTGATTGTAGATAGTGATGCAGTTGCCAAGGATGAAGTTGCTATCGGGAAAACAGTTACCATTCAAGAAGTCGGTGAAACAGAAGAAGAGGTTTATATCATTGTTGGTTCTGCTGGAGCAGATGCTTTTGCTGGTAAAGTTTCAAATGAAAGTCCAATTGGCCAAGCTCTGATTGGTAAGAAAACCGGTGACACTGCAACGGTTGAAACACCAGTTGGCAGCTATGATGTTAAAATCTTAAAAGTTGAAAAAACAGTCTAAATGAATTTGAAAAGGCTCTTTGTCAAC
>NZ_KQ968976.1:566757-570281 GCF_001578725.1 Streptococcus sp. DD04 | reverse complement strand
CCTTTTAAAATCTAAAAGCTGAACAATCAGCTTTTTTGTTTTCGATTTGTTTAAGTCAGAACATGTATGATGGAGCTCTAAGGGTAAAAAGAGATTTTCCGTAGGTTGATGAAGTGATTCTGTAGCCAAACGGTACGAGGGATTGAAATAGTCTAAGATATTTTTTAGCTCTGACCTTTACGATTAGCAAGTGAAGAGCAGTTTAACATCTAAAAACAGAAATGAAAGATAGCGACCTTGGGAAGTGTCAGGGAGGAATGAGAAAGTTAGCATTTAAGTAGGGGAGTACGGCAAACTAAGCTAACTACATAATAAAAGATAAACGGAATGACTATAGGGTAGAAGTAGGGAAATTACAGATGGATATGTTATAATGAGAAAAGGAAAAATGAGGAGAGGATCATGCAAGAGCAAGCTATTTATGGCAAATACGGTGACTATTTGCCCAAAATACTAGAAGATATCAGTCAGCGTATCAAAGCTGAAAATAAAAAAATAAAGCAGGAAACGGGACATAAGCTGTTTGAGCATTTTAATGCTCGTGTCAAGGATGAGGCCAGCATGCTGGAAAAATGTAATCGTAAGAATCTGCCACTGACTCCTGAGTCTGCTCTCAAGAAAATTCGCGATGCGATTGGAATTCGGATTGTTTGTGGATTTATTGACGATATTTATCAGACGATTGACATCATTCGGGGGTTGGAGGGCTGTAAGATTATCCTTGAGAAGGACTACATCCTGTCGGCCAAACCAAATGGTTACCGCTCCTATCATTTGATTTTAGAAGTGGAAACGCCCTACGAAGACTGTTTGGGCAATCAGCCTGGCTCTTATTTTGTGGAAGTCCAGCTGCGGACCATTGCCATGGATTCTTGGGCTAGTCTGGAGCATCAGATGAAATACAAGCATGAAATTAAGGATACCAAGCGGATTGTCCGAGAGCTGAAACGCTGTGCGGATGAGCTGGCTTCCTGTGATGTGACTATGCAGACCATCCGCAATCTGATCCGAGAAAGTGAGTAGAAAAGATGAAAATTTTGTTAGCAGAAGATGAGGAGCAGCTCTCCCGTGTTTTACAAACAGCCATGATTCACGAAGGTTACGAGGTGGATGCGGCTTTTGATGGACAAAAAGCTGTTGACTTAGCTTTGGAAAATGCCTATGATCTGATGATTTTAGATATTATGATGCCGAAGAAAACGGGTCTGGAAGCCCTAAGAGAAATTCGTCAGTCAGGAAATACTAGTCATGTCATCATGCTGACGGCTATGTCAGAAATTGACGACAAGGTCACAGGTCTGGATGCGGGTGCGGACGATTATCTGACCAAGCCTTTCTCCCTCAAGGAATTGTTAGCCCGTCTGCGCTCCATGTCCCGTCGTTTGGAGGCTTTCACTCCCAATCTGTTGCAGGTTGGTCGGACTAGTCTGGATGTCAGTGAGCATGAATTAGCCAGCTCAAATTCCATCCGTCTGGCTAGTAAGGAATCCAAAATGATGGAGTTTTTGATGCTAAATAGTGGCAAAAAGCTGACAACAAAAGAAATTTTCCAGCATGTCTGGAAGGGTGAGCAAAGCGAGGACTTGGATGAAGGCTTTGTCTGGATCTATATCTCCTATCTCCGCCAAAAGCTCAAGGCCATCAATGCAGACCTGACTATTTTAGGTGAGGAAAATGGTAGTTTTTGTTTAGTGCCAGTGGAAGGAGAGAAGCATGTTTCGGAAACTTAGAGTTCGCTTTATCCTCATAGCATCAGTAGCTGTCACAGGCATCCTCTTTTTTCTGGTTGGGGCTCTTAACTCAGTCCGATTTCTTCAAACGACTGGAGAAATCCAAGCAGTATTGAATATCTTGTCAGATAATCAGGGTGAGTTTCCCAGTGTTCAGGCTACGGCTCAGGCTTTGGATAATGACCGCATTTCGATTGATACCATTTATCAGTACCGTTACTTTAGCGCTGTATTTAATGAAGATGGAACGGTCTATTCCTCAAATCTGAACAATATTTCTAACCTTTCTCAGGAACAGGCCTTGAAATCTGCCAAATCAGTCGTCAAACAGCACCGAAAAAATGGGATTTTTACTATTGGTGGTCAGTATTACTCTTATCAAGTGACGCGGGATGCAAAGACCAAGCGCTACTTGGCTGTTGTACTGGACTCGACCAAATATCTTGAGGACCGCAATGACTTTCTGTGGGTTTCCATTCGTTCGGCTCTTTATAGCGTCATTTTCTTTATTGTCGTCATTTCCGTTGTGTCTAGTTGGGCCATTCGTCCTTATGTCAGGAATTATGAGAAGCAGAAGCGTTTTATCACCAATGCTGGTCATGAATTGAAAACGCCTCTGGCGATCATTTCGGCTAATACAGAGTTGCAGGAATTGATGACGGGAGAAAATGAGTGGACGGAAAGCACCAAGGATCAGGTCAATCGCCTCAGTAATCTAATCAACCAAATGGTCAGTCTGGCTCGTTTGGAGGAGCAACCAGATATAGCTTTGGTAGATGTGGACTTTTCCAGCCTTGTCCAAAAGGTAGCTCAAGATTTCAAATCTGTAGCTGAAAAAGCTGGGAAGGACTATCAAATCAGGGTTCAGGATGATATCCATGTCAAGGCAAGTCAGGATGAACTCTATGAATTAATCAGCATTTTGATTGACAATGCCTGCAAATATTGCGATGAGGACGGCCAGATTTTTGTGACCTTGACCAAGGCCAAGCGTAGAAAACGGGCACGTTTGATTGTTTCCAATAGCTATGCTGATGGGAAAAATGTCGACTATAGTCGCTTTTTTGACCGTTTTTACCGCGAAGATGAATCCCATAATCATAAGCAGGCAGGCTACGGAATTGGCCTCTCCATGGCCGAAAGTCTGGTCAATCTTTTTAAAGGAAAAATAGCAGTCAGCTATAAAAAAGGCTTCATCAGCTTTACAGTCCTGATTTAGCAGTTAAAATTAGCTTACAGAAGGTCAGCTTGTATCGTCTTTCGATTGTATCCCCTCGTTTTAAACTCAGAAAATACTGGGATACTCTTTTGCTTTTTAAAGATAAGACTCGGGGTAAAAATAGTTCTAAGAATGTTTTACCCTCTTGGTTGATTTGACACAAATTTCAACAGTCTTCTCGTCTATTGCAGCATCTTAAAAGTAAACAGAAAGTGGCGAAGAAGATAGAAACCGCTCTTCTATGTGAATTAGAAGAGCGGTTTTATTAAAGGCTTTAGCCAGTTGAGGAGGCGAAGTCTCCGAAACAAAAAACCACCCGCTATGCGGGTGCGAGATAAAAGTTAAACAATTGAAAAATCATCCTTTCTTGATAAAATAAGAGTAGTTCAAGCTCTAAAATAAAGAAAGGATGATTTTTTATTATGGCAAATAAACATAATAGTTTATCGCATACAAAGTGGTTGAGTCTGGGACAATAGTCCCTTTGCTATAAAAAAAGCAACGGATTTGCCGTTGCTTTTTGCATGGTTGCGATAGTCTTGCTAAAATAGAATTGCTCAATAAAACATTTAGAG
>NZ_KQ968976.1:561354-565535 GCF_001578725.1 Streptococcus sp. DD04 | reverse complement strand
CCAATAGAGGGTTACAGCTGCTGGCGACATGAAGGAGAAGACAACAATCATAATCGGGCTCATATAAGAAGCGCGTTTCATCTGCTCTTTTTGTGCTTCGTCTTCTATACCATGAAGGGAGAGGACAGACTGAAGATAGTAGAGCACCCCAACAATGAGAGTCAAGACAATACTTGATTTTCCAAGGTCAATACCAAGAAATGTACTGCTTGCCACGCCTTCAGTGTACTGAGCAGCAAAGAAGAGGGCTGAGAAGAAAGGCATTTGAATGAGCAGAGGCAGGCAGCCGATACCGCCAAACATACTCAAGCCATTTTCTCGTTGAGCCGCCATCAATTCTTGCTGAGCCTGTAGCTTTTCTTCTTGCGTTTCAGCATTATTGACCCGTTCTTGGAGCGGCGCAAAGATAGGCTTGAAGTAGTTCATCTTTTCCGACTGAAGAGTAGCCTTCCAAGACTGGTAAATCCCGAGAGGCAGGATAATAATCCGCACAATCAGAGTGACAAGAATGACCCCCATCCCAAAGCCGAGATGCATATTATTGGCAAAGAACTTAATGGCCTCTCCCATAGGATGCCCCAACAGGTTCCAGATGATTCCAGATGGATTTCCGGCTTTGTCTCGTCCGACACACCCAGTCAATAAAAGAAGCAGGGACAAGCTCATTCCAGAGAATAAAATACGTTTAAATTTTTTCACGAGTTCATTTCCTTTGTTTCTAAAAAATAATACTTATCTATTCTACTGTTTTTTTGCAAAATATACAATAGTTCTGTAGACCTAATTTGCAATTTTAAAGTCGGTATAGGAATCAAAATTGGCCATGGTTATATCCAGATAGCTTACTTTAGAAAAAGGAGTCGGGCCTTTGCGGATTTCCTGAATGAATTTGGCCATGAGAGCAGATGTTTCGGCTTGGGCCAAAATTTCGACAGTGCCGTCATCGTTATTCCAGACACGACCGGTAATCCCGCCGATTTCTAGAGCTAAAGAATAGACTCCCCAGCGAAAACCGACACCTTGGACACGTCCTTGAGCAATCATTCTTACTTTTTGCATAGCTGCCTCCTTTTGTAACGGGCCAGAACTCAACCGTCAGCTTCTCCGTTTTCCCTAGCCTACTGAGCAGGTTGAGATTTTCTTTGCGGATAAGTCTGGAGGATGAGTCCAAAACCGTTAGATTGTGGTATAATGTACTTATGAATATTATAACCTCAAAAGCCAATAATGTGGTGAAAAAAGCTAAAAAACTGCATCAAAAAAAGTATCGCGGACAATCTTATCTGATTGAGGGCTGGCATCTTTTTGAGGAGGCTCTGGCCAGTCAGGCACGGATTCTGCGAATTTTTGCCTTGGCAGAGTACGAAGAGCGTTTAGCAGCATTTTCCCAGACGATTTTTGTCAGTCCCGAGATTCTCAGTGATTTAGCAGATAGTAAAACACCTCAGGGAATCGTCGCAGAATTAGCCTTTGAGGAGCAAAATATTCCTGAGAAGCTTGAGGGAGCCTATCTCTTTTTAGAGGATGTACAGGATCCTGGCAATGTCGGAACTATCATCCGAACAGCGGATGCGGCAGGCTATCAGGGAGTGTTCATTTCCAGTCGCTCTGCTGATATTTATAATCTAAAAACGCTGCGCTCCATGCAGGGTAGCCATTTCCATTTGCCCATTTATCGCGTAAGCAGAGGGGAAATGCTTGCTCTTGCGCGTAAAAATAAGCTGCAACTTCTGGCTTCGACTTTATCAGAAGATTCCGTTGACTATCAAAGAGTCGAAAAAAATGAGCATTTTGTCCTAGTCATGGGCAATGAAGGTCAGGGAATCAGCCAAGAAATAACGGATGCGGCCGATGTTTTGGTTCATATTTCGATGAAAGGCCAAGCAGAGAGTCTAAATGTCGCTGTGGCAGCTGGAATTCTGATGTTTACTTTAAGCTAGTTTTTAGAAATCTTTCTATAATGAAACTAAACGGAGGTGATGTTATGCCTTACAGAGAAGATGAAGAATTTATGGCTTATGTGGGGCATTTAATTGAAAAACCCAGTGTGCAGCGCCTGAAAGAGATTACTCATCATATCCATTCCAACCGACTTGAACATTCGATTAATGTCAGTTATACTAGTTATAAGATTGCAAAAAAATTTGGCTGGAATGCTCGTAGTACAGCACGAGGTGCTCTTCTTCATGACCTATTTTACTATGACTGGCGTGAAACCAAGTTTAAAAAGAGTCATGCTTGGGTGCATCCCCGTCTAGCAGTCCGTAACGCCCGCAAGATTACCAAGCTCAATCGAGTTGAGGAAGATATTATCATCAAGCACATGTGGGGGGCAACCATTGCTCCGCCGCGCTATAAGGAGTCTTATATTGTGACGATGGTGGATAAATATTGGGCAGTCAAGGAAGCGACTGCGCCTTGGCGACGTAAGATGGGCGGACGCAAAAAGTATCATCGTAAGATGTTGAGAAGTTAAAATGTGAAAAGGAGACATTATGAACAATACAGTTATTCAAGAAAACAGCGGACTTTCTAGTTTTTATTCTAAAGTCTATGGATTTGTCGGGCTGGGAATTGCTATCTCTGCCTTGGTCTCAGGCTTAATGCTAACGACCTTTCAGATGGCCATGGTAGATATTTTGCTTAATTATCGTTGGATTTATTATGGGGCTATTTTCCTTGAATTGGCCTTGGTTTGGTCAGCTTCTAGCATGGGCCTTCGCAATAGTCCGGCAGCCATGCCACTCTTTTTGAGTTATTCAGCCTTAAATGGCTTCACCATGAGTTTTATTGTGGCTCTCTATACAGGAGGAGTGGTCTTTAAAGCCTTTGCTGTTAGTGCGGCAGTTTTCATTGTTATGGCAGCAATGGGAATTGTTATCAAAAAAGATTTGTCTGGCATGGGACGTGCCATGATTGCTGGTTTGATTGGGATTTTGATTGCGAGTCTGGTCAATATTTTCCTTGGTAGCGAAATGGTGGACTATATCGTCAGTTATGTCAGTGTTGTGATTTTCTCTGGCTTGATTGCCTGGGACAATCAAAAAATTCGTTATGTTTATGAGCAAACTGGCGGTCAAGTTGGTCTTGGCTGGGCAATCTCCCTCGCTTTGAGCCTTTACCTCGACTTTATCAATCTCTTCCTCAGCATCCTTCGGATTTTCGGAAGAAATGATTAATGACATAAAAAATTAATCCATAACTGCACCTCTAAAGTTAGCTAAGTAAAATCTAACTTTAGGGGTGTTTTGGTATGAAATTTATGCCCATTGTTAACTTGTAGTAGGATATGTAGTGAAGAGAAGTTCTTGTAACTTCTTTTTCTCTGCTTTGTCATCATTTATGTTATAATATTCTCAGAAAAAGAGAAAGCAGAGATGTGTATGAAAATTCCATTTATCAGTCGTGAACGCTTGGCCGAGCTGACCGAGCAATTTCCAACTCCCTTTCATCTCTATGATGAGAAGGGGATCCGAGCGCGGGTGCGGGCTCTGCATCAAGCCTTTGCTTGGAATCCTGGCTTTAAAGAATATTTTGCCGTTAAGGCGACACCGAATCCTGCTATTTTAAAAATCCTCAAGGAGGAAGGTTGCGGGGTGGACTGTGCCAGCTATGTAGAGCTGATGATGAGCCAAAAGTTGGGCTTTGCAGGTGATGAGATTATGTTTTCGTCCAACAATACGCCAGCCGAGGAATTTCGTCTTGCGCGGGAGCTAGGGGCGACCATCAACCTAGATGCTTATGAGGACGTGGCTTTCTTGAAGGACGTGGCTGGGATTCCCAAGGTGATTTCCTGTCGCTACAATCCCGGCGGTGTCTTTGAGCTGGGTACCAGCATTATGGATCATCCAGAGGAAGCCAAGTTTGGTATGACCAAGGTGCAGTTGATTCAAGCCTTTAAGGAACTCAAGGCGTTGGGAGCAGAGAAATTCGGTATCCATGCTCTTTTGGCCTCCAATACTGTCAGCAATGCCTACTATCCTGAACTGGCTCGTCAGCTTTTTGAGTTAGCGGTAGAGGTCGTAGAAGCGATCGGGGTTGAGCTAGATTTTATCAATCTGTCTGGGGGTGTCGGGGTCAACTACCAGCCTGAAGGTGAGGAAAATGATATTGCGGTCATCGGTCAGGGAGTTCGTCAGGCCTATGAGGAAATCCTGACACCAGCTGGACTGGGGCAGGTC
>NZ_KQ968976.1:550952-561302 GCF_001578725.1 Streptococcus sp. DD04 | reverse complement strand
AGGAAATCCTGACACCAGCTGGACTGGGGCAGGTCAAGATTTTCACCGAGCTGGGGCGTTTTATGCTGGCGCCTTTCGGTCTCTTGGTGACCAAGGTTACTCACAAAAAGCAAACCTATCGGACCTATCTGGGAGTGGATGCTTCTGCGGTTAATCTCCTACGTCCCGCTATGTATGGAGCTTATCACCATATTACCAATATGGACCGACCAGAAGGACCGACAGAAATTGTCGATGTGGTCGGTAGTCTCTGTGAAAACAACGACAAATTTGCCATTCAGCGGGAGCTTCCTGTCAGTCAGATTGGCGATACACTGGTCATTCACGATACCGGTGCCCACGGTTTCTCCATGGGCTATCAATACAATGCCAAGTTGCGCTCTAGCGAGATTCTCCTAGAGGAAAATGGTCAGGCTCGCATGATTCGTCGGGCAGAGACGCCAGAAGATTATTTCGCGACTCTCTATGGCTTTGATTTTGAAAAATAGAGATAATTTGGTATAATAAAGAGCAATGAAAAAATTGAAATAGGAGTTCGGATTATTATGAATACATTGTTAGCGATTGTATTGATTATGTTAGCTTTCTTTGGCGGGATTTTGCTTGGTATGTACTTGCTTCGCCGTCAGGTTGAAAAGGAATTTGCGGAAAATCCACGTCTCAATGTGGAAGCGGTGCGGACGTTGCTCAGCGCCGGCGGTCAAAAGCCAAGCGAAGCGAGAGTACAGCAGGTTTACCGTCAAATCATTAACCAACAAAAAGCAGCACTTGCTAAAAATAAAAACAAAAAATAAATTTTCCTCTCTTGGCTGTCTTAAAGCCGATAGGAAATTTCTATATAAAAAAATGGGGATTTGGGCTAAGCTTCCAATCCCTTGTTTTAGAAAGAAGACTGTATGGATAACCGACCGATTGGATTTTTAGACTCAGGGGTGGGCGGTCTGACTGTTGTCCGTGAACTGATGCGGCAGCTCCCCCATGAGGAAGTGGTTTATATAGGTGATTCGGCCCGTGCTCCTTATGGTCCTAGGCCGGCAGAGCAGATTCGGGCTTATACCTGGCAGCTAGTCAACTTTCTCTTGACCAAGGATGTTAAGATGATTGTCATTGCCTGCAATACGGCGACAGCTGTTGTCTGGGAGGAAATCAAGGAAAAACTGGACATTCCTGTCCTAGGTGTGATTTTGCCTGGAGCCAGTGCTGCAATCAAGTCAACTGTTGGTGGCAAGATCGGAGTCATTGGCACTCCTATGACGGTGCAGTCGGATATTTACCGAAAAAAGATTGAGGCTCTATCTCCTGAGATGCAGGTGCAGAGCTTGGCTTGTCCTAAGTTTGTACCGCTGGTGGAGTCCAATGAGCTCCAGTCCAGCCTGACCAAAAAGGTGGTTTATGAGACTCTGCATCCTCTGGCGGGCAAGGTTGATACTCTTGTCTTGGGCTGTACCCACTACCCCTTGCTGCGGCCTATTATTCAAAATATGATGGGGCCAAGTGTTAAGCTGATTGACAGCGGAGCTGAGTGTATACGGGATATTTCTGTCCTGCTCAATTATTTCGAAATCAATCGCAGTCGGGAGAAGCGTGAACTGAACCATCGTTTTTATACTACAGCCAGTGCTAAGAGATTTGCGGAAATCGCAGAAAACTGGCTGAATCTGAAAGTCAATGTGGAGCATGTTACCTTATGACAAAGAACATTTATGAATACAAAGATGCCTCTGACTGGTATGTGGCTGAATGGGGGAAAAGTGCCTCTTACAGTGAATTTGAGCGAGTGCCTGCAGAAGCTTCTGAGATTTTAGACCGTTTAGAGAGTATTTTGGCAGAAGAACTAGGCCTGCCCTTAAATATCACGGTCATTCGCTATGGCTCAGCCTTTCGCTTTCTGACCTTCTTGCTGGATATTTTAAATCAAGAAACAGGCCGAAAGTTAGAATTGTTGCAGCGACAGGGAGCTCTCCTTTTGGTTGAAGCGGGCAAATTGCTCTATGTCCATCTGCCACAAACCGGCGTGGATCTCCAAGCCTTTCTGGGAGCAAAAGATGTTAAGGATACTCTCTTGATTGCGACTCGCAATGAGGGCAAGACGGCGGAGTTCCGTAAGCTTTTTGGGAAGTTGGGCTATGAGGTGAAAAATCTGAATGACTATCCTGATTTGCCAGAAGTGGCTGAAACAGGCATGACCTTTGAAGAAAATGCCCGTCTCAAGGCTGAAACGATTAGTCAATTGACTGGCAAAATGGTGTTGGCAGATGATTCAGGTCTGCAGGTGGATGTCTTGGGTGGCCTGCCAGGTGTCTGGTCGGCTCGCTTTGCTGGAGTTGGTGCGACAGATGCTGAAAATAATATCAAGCTTCTGCATGAGCTGGCTATGGTCTTTGACATTAAAGATCGCTCTGCTCATTTCCACACAACTCTGGTGGTGGCTAGTCCAGATAAGGAATCCTTAGTTGTCGAAGCGGATTGGTCGGGCTACATTGCCCATGAGCCCAAAGGTGAAAATGGCTTTGGCTATGATCCTTTGTTCTTAGTCGGAGAGACAGGAAAAACATCAGCTGAGCTGACGATCGAAGAGAAAAATGCCCAGTCTCATCGTGCGCAAGCGGTGCAAAAATTAGTGGAGGTATTTCCAGCATGGCAAAGCAAACAATCATAGTGATGAGTGATTCCCATGGGGATCGTGCCATTGTCGAAGAGATTAAAAATCGTTATTTAGGAAAAGTCGATGCTATTTTCCATGATGGAGACTCAGAATTACCTTTTGAGGATGAAGTCTGGAAAGGGATTCATGTTGTGGCGGGCAATATGGACTTTTATCCTGGTTATCCAGAACGGCTGGTGACAGATTTGGATGGGACTATTATTGCCCAGACCCACGGTCATCTTTTCAATATCAACTTTAGCTTCCAAAAGCTGGATCTCTGGGCTCAGGAAGTAGGGGCAGATATCTGTCTCTATGGTCATTTACATGTTCCAGATGCTTGGATGGAAGGAAAAACTCTTTTTCTCAATCCAGGTTCTATCAGTCAGCCGCGCGGTTTGATTAATGAGAGACTTTATGCCAAGTTAGAAATTGATGAGGAGCGTTTTAAGGTTGATTTTTATACGCGAAATCATGAGCTTTACCCAAGCTTGTCTAAGGAGTTTACCCGATGATTGCTAAGGAATTTGAAGATTATCTTTTGAATTTGGAAGACACTTTTTTGACACCAGAATCCAAACTAGCAGTGATGATCGACACCCACAATGTAGACCATGCGATTCTCTTGTTGAGTCAGATGACCTACTCGCGGATTCCAGTGGTGACAGCGAAGAAAAAGTTTGTCGGAACCATTTCTCTGACAGATATCATGGCTTATCGGATGCAGCATGAGCTACCGGAGGAAGAGTTTATGTCAATGGATATTGTCCATATGACTCGAAAAGATGTTCTGACCGTCGAGCCAGATTACCAGATTTCAGATGTTCTACGTAAGCTGGTAGACGAGTCTTTCTTGCCTGTTGTGGATAAAAAACATCGTTTTTATGGGATTATTACCAGAAAATCGATTTTGAAAGCTGTGAATTCGCTGATGCATAATTTCACAAGTCAGTATGAGATTTCCAAAAAATGAAAGAACAAATCACCCCTTTTTTAGAGCAAAAAAACATCTCGGAAAATTCAAAACTAGCCTATTCCTACGATTTGGAGCAATTTGTCAATGAAATCCACAGTAAGGTGACGGAGACCAATTTGCGGATTTATCAAGCTTCCATCAAGGATTTTAAGGCGGCTGTCCAGAAGCGAAAGCTCTCAGCGGTTAATCAATTTCTCTATTATCTTTACGAGAACAAGATGATTGGAGAATTTCATCGCTTGACCTTGCCCAAGGTCGCGATTTCCAAGGAACTTGAAAGCGAGCTGATGGACTTGTCGGCTTTTTGGGAGACTTCTGCGGTTCCGCATGGCCGACTAATGGCGCTCCTGATTTTGGAAATGGGTCTCTTGCCAAGTGAAATCCTGCAGGTCAAGGTTGAGGACATTAATCTTGACTTTCAGGTTTTGCGGATTGAGAAGGCTGGGCAGAAGCGGATAATAAAAATCCCTGAAAGTCTGACGGATGAGTTAGGTGACTATTTGACAGGGACTTATTTATTTGAAAAGAATGGCAAATCCTATTCACGCCAATGGGGCTTTCGCCAGCTGGAAGCTTTCTTGATTGAGCAAGGGCAGGCCAGCTTGTCAGCCCAAAGCCTGCGGGAGCAGTTTATTTTGCGCCAGCGGGAAAAAGGTGTCGGCATCTACGACATTGCTCGTGATCTGGGCTTGAAGACAGTGATTACATTAGAAAAATACAGATAAGAATGGATATCAAGTTAAAAGATTTTGAGGGACCGCTGGACTTGTTGCTGCACCTCGTATCCAAATATCAGATGGATATTTACGATGTGCCCATTACCGAGGTCATCGAGCAATATCTGGCTTATGTGTCTACTCTGCAGGCCATGCGGCTGGAAGTGACGGGAGAATACATGGTTATGGCCAGCCAGCTCATGCTGATCAAGAGCCGCAAGCTCTTGCCCAAGGCGGTGGATCAGGTGGATCTGGAAGACGATCTGGAGCAGGATTTGCTGAGTCAGATTGAGGAATATCGGAAGTTCAAGCTGCTGGGCCAGAAAATGTCCCTTCAGCATGATGACCGGGCTCTTTATTATTCCAAGCCCAAGCTGGAGCTGGTTTATGAAGACGCTGAGCTCCTACACGACAAGTCAACCATTGATCTTTTCTTGGCTTTTTCCAAGGTGATGACCGAGAAGCAGGAGGAGTTTTCCAAGAGTCATACGACCATTGTGCGAGACGAGTATAAGATCGAGGACATGATGGAAGTAGTGCGCCAGCGCTGTCGGACTCAAAAACGCCTTGCCCTGCAGGATATTTTTGCAGAAACCAAAGATATGAATGAAGTGATTACACTCTTTTTAGCAACCTTGGAGTTGGTCAAGGTGCAGGAGGTTCAGGTCATTCAGGAGGAAAACTTTGGAAATATTTATTTAGTAGGAAGAAAGAATGAGTAAATTAGCAGAGATTGAAGCCCTGCTTTTTGTGGCGGGGGAAGACGGTCTGAAAGTTCATCAGCTATCAGAAATCCTCTCCTTACCGCCGACTGGTGTCATCCAGAGTTTGGAAAAATTGGCGGAGAACTATCAGGCAAATCCTGACTCCAGCTTGACCTTGCTGGAAACGTCAAAGACTTATAAGCTGGTCACCAAGCCTGAATTTGCTGAGATTTTACGAGAGTATTCGCGAGCGCCGATCAATCAGAGCTTATCCCGAGCTGCACTGGAAACCTTGTCGATCATTGCTTACAAGCAACCCATAACAAGGGTGGAGATTGATGATATTCGTGGGGTCAATTCCAGCGGGGCGATTTCGAAGTTACTAGCCTTTGAGCTGATTCGGGAAGATGGCAAGAAGGAAGTCATTGGCCGCCCCAATCTCTATGTGACGACGGATTATTTTTTGGACTATATGGGCATCAATCATTTGGACGAATTGCCTATTGTGGATGAAGAGGAGCTCATTGCTGAGGAAAGTCAACTTTTCGGAGAGTAACAAGTTCATCCTATAAGGGACCTTTTTTGAATACTACCAAGCTTTGAGGGAGGCACTGCTTTCCCTATTTGCCATTTTTCCAGCTGTTAAGGTTGTGAAAATGGTCTTTGTATCTTGTGAAAGGACAATATCGATGAGAATCAATAAATACATTGCCCATGCGGGAATTGCCAGCCGGAGAAAGGCTGAGGAACTGATCAAGCAGGGGCTGGTGACCGTGAATGGTCAGGTGGTGCGTGAGCTAGCGACTACCATCAAGTCGGGCGACCGAGTAGAAGTGGAAGGCCAGCCTATCTACAATGAAGAAAAGGTCTACTACCTGCTCAACAAACCGCGCGGGGTGATTTCCAGCGTAACCGATGACAAGGGGCGCAAAACAGTCGTTGATTTACTGCCGCAGGTCAAGGAGCGGATTTATCCTGTTGGCCGACTGGACTGGGATACTTCTGGCGCCTTGATTTTGACCAATGATGGTGATTTCACGGATGAAATGATTCACCCGCGAAATGAAATTGACAAGGTCTATGTGGCACGTGTCAAGGGTGTGGCCAATAAGGAAATTCTGCGTCCGCTGACTCGTGGTCTGGTCATTGAGGGCAAGAAAACCAAGCCAGCAGTTTATGAGATTCTCAAGGTCGATCCAGTGAAGAATCGCTCGGTTGTTCAGTTGACCATCCACGAAGGGCGTAATCATCAGGTTAAGAAGATGTTTGAAGCGGTGGGGCTGCCAGTGGACAAGCTCTCACGGACTCAGTTTGGACATCTGGATTTGACTGGCCTCAAGCCAGGTGAAGCACGTCGATTGAGTAAAAAGGAAGTCAGCCAGTTGCATAACTTGGCTGTGACTAAGACTAAGAAAAAATGATTAAGAAAATATTGATAGCGCCGGTTCGATTTTACCAGCGCTTTATTTCCCCTGCCTCTCCGCCTTCCTGCCGTTTTCAGCCGACCTGTTCCAATTACATGATTGAAGCTATTGAAAAACACGGAGCCAAGGGGGTGCTGATGGGCTTGGCAAGAATTGGCCGCTGTCATCCCTGGTCCGAGGAAGGGGACGATCCAGTCCCAGACCGTTTTAGTCTTCGGCGGAATGACTCTAAAACAGACTTAGAACGGAAATAGCCTTGTTTCCGTTTTTTGCTAGAGAATAAAGTCCAGCCTTAGCAATTACTATCAGCTTTTTAATATTTTTGTTATAATGTTTTTTATGAGAGTTGTTTCAGGGAAGTACGGGGGCAGACCCCTCAAAACATTAGATGGAAAGACAACGCGACCTACGACAGATAAGGTCAAGGGTGCGATTTTTAATATGATTGGTCCCTATTTTGATGGCGGCCGGGTGCTGGATCTGTATGCAGGCAGCGGCAGTCTGGGGATTGAGGCGGTATCTCGTGGCATGGATTCCGCTGTTTTGGTTGAAAAAGATCGGCGGGCACAAGCTATCGTGGCAGAAAATATTGCCATGACCAAGGAAGCAGCACGTTTTGAGCTGCTCAAGATGGAGTCGAGTCGAGCCTTGGAGCAGTTGACTGGCCAGTTTGATCTGGTTCTACTGGATCCGCCCTATGCCAAGGAGCAGATTATCTCAGATATTGAGAAAATGGCGGAGCACAAGCTCTTGAGCGAGGATATTATGGTTGTTTGTGAGACGGACAAGTCGGTTGATTTGCCAGAAGAAATCGCAGACTTGGGTATCTGGAAGCAAAAAATATATGGAATTTCAAAGGTGACGGTCTATGTCAGATAAAATCGGACTCTTTACAGGGTCATTTGATCCCATTACCAACGGACATGTGGATTTGATTGAGCGAGCTAGTCGGCTGTTTGATCGCTTGTATGTGGGAATCTTCTATAATCCTCACAAAGAAGGATTTTTTAACATCTATGCGAAAAAAAGAATGGTTCTAGCGGCTTTAGCGCATTTGGAAAATGTGGAAGTCATCACTTCGCATGATGAATTGGCGGTCGATGTGGCAAAAAGGCTGGGTGTGACCGCTCTTGTCCGTGGCCTACGCAATGGTCAGGACTTGGACTATGAAGCTAGTCTGCATTTTTTTAATAAGGAATTGGCACCTGATTTGGAGACCGTTTTTCTGCTGAGTCAGCCAGCCTATCAATATATCAGTTCTTCACGAATGCGGGAATTGATCGCTTTTCAGCAGGAGCTTTCTGCCTATGTACCAGCAAGTGTAATCGAGGAGTTAGAGAAAAAAGATGAGTAATGAAATAACAACCCCTAAAAAGATGACGAAAGAAAATAAATACGGCTTAAAATTAGCTGGTTGTGCGGGAGTGACGACTATTCTCGTTCTTGTGCTCTTTCTTTTTTCTTTTATTGTTCCTTTGCCCTATTATATTGAGGTACCTGGGGGCGCAGAAGACATTCGGCAGGTTCTGACTGTGGACGGTAAAGAGGACCAGGCAGCAGGTTCCTACAATTTTGTGACGGTTGGGATTCAGCATGCGACCTTTGCCCATTTGGTCTATGCTTGGCTGACGCCTTTTACGGATATTTATTCAGCTCAGGATATGACGGGGGGCTCAAGCGATGAGGAATATCTGCGGATTAATCAATTTTTTATGGAAACTTCGCAGAATATGGCCAAATACCAAGGTCTTAAAGCCGCAGGAAAAGACATCAAGATGAACTATCTGGGTGTCTATGTTCTGAAAGTAGCTCAGAATTCGACCTTCAAAGGGATTTTGAACATTGCGGATACGGTGACGGGAGTCAATGACAAGACTTTTGAAAGCTCGGAAGATTTGGTCAAATATGTGAATTCTCAGGCCTTGGGCGATAGTGTCAAGGTGACCTATGAGGAAGATGGAGAAACTAAGACAGCGACGGGGAAAATCATCAAGCTGGAAAATGGCAAAAATGGAATTGGCATTAGTTTAATTGACCGCACGGAAGTCAACAGCAGTGTTCCGATTGAATTTTCGACCGAAGGCATTGGTGGTCCTAGTGCTGGCCTTATGTTTAGCCTAGCCATTTATACTCAGCTGGCCAATCCCGACCTGCGAGACGGCCGAGTGATTGCGGGAACGGGCAGCATTGACAGAGAAGGTAAGGTCGGTGATATTGGTGGGATTGACAAAAAAGTAGTGTCTGCTGCCAAGGCTGGGTCGACCATCTTCTTTGCCCCAGATAATCCTGTCAGCGAAGAAGAAAAAAAGGCTAATCCCAAAGCTAAGACAAACTATGAAGCGGCGCTTGAAGCAGCCAAGGAAATCAAAACGGATATGAAAATTGTGCCGGTCAAAACCCTTCAGGACGCCATTGATTATTTAGAAAAAACCAAAAAATCTTAGTTTCGGCTAAGATTTTTAACTTTTAGAGCTGAACCAAGGATTTGTTTTTTGTAAATGATTAGCGGTTTTCATTAAATCGTCTGACTTTTTACAGAAAAATCTTTTTCTAGTGAAAAAATATAAATTCCCCTTGTTTTGTGATAAAATAATATGAAGTAAGATAGATAAGTGACAAAGGATAGGTATGCGTAAAGAGATTTCCCCTGAGTTGTATAATTACAATAAATTTCCTGGCCCAGAATTTAAGCAAATGGGCAGCAAGATAATTGCAGAAAAATTTGAGTTTGAATTGGTGGAGAATTACAAAGAGGCCTTTGATTTAACGGCCTTTCACCAACGCTTTTCAGAAATTCTTAACAAGTTTGATTATATTGTTGGTGACTGGGGCAATGAACAGTTGCGGCTACGTGGCTTTTATCGTGATGAGAAAGCCAAGGAGAATGCCGAGAAAATCAGCCGTTTGGAAGATTACTTGCTAGAGTATTGTAACTACGGTTGTGCCTATTTTGTTTTGGAAAATGCTCAGCCAAGACGGGCTGCCTTTGACAAAAAATCCCATCACAAGAGAAAATCGGACAGCAAGAGACATCCAGAAGTTTCCAGAGAACGTGGGTCTAAAAAAGGCAGGGACGATCAGCAAAAAAATCGTCAGAAATCACCCAAGAATAGGCAACATAAACAAGGCAAACAGGCAAAGCAGGCGGTAACTAACCAGTCTCAGCGCCATTTTGTTATTCGCCAGAATAAAGGAGAAAAATGAAACCATCTATTTATAGCTTAACACGTCAAGAAATGATTGAATGGGCAGAAGCTCAGGGAGAAAAGAAATTCCGTGCTACCCAGATTTGGGAGTGGCTCTATCGCAAGCGTGTCCAGTCATTTGAAGAGATGACGAATCTGTCCAAGGACTTGATTGCTAAGCTAAATGATCAGTTTGTCGTCAATCCGCTTAAACAGCGCATTGTTCAGGAGTCGGCTGACGGTACGGTCAAGTACCTCTTTGAGCTGCCGGATGGTATGCTGATTGAGACGGTACTCATGCGCCAGCACTATGGACTTTCTGTCTGTGTTACGACTCAAGTTGGCTGCAATATCGGTTGCACCTTCTGCGCTTCCGGTTTGATTAAAAAACAACGTGACCTCAATAACGGCGAGATTGTTGCTCAGATTATGCTGGTTCAGAAGTATTTTGACGAGCGTGGTCAGGACGAGCGGGTCAGCCACATCGTGGTTATGGGAATCGGCGAGCCTTTTGACAACTATGACAATGTGCTCAAGTTTATTCGGACGGTCAATGATGATAAGGGTCTGGCTATTGGTGCCCGCCATATCACCGTTTCGACCTCAGGATTGGCTCACAAGATTCGTGACTTTGCTAATGAAGGTGTTCAGGTCAACTTGGCTGTCTCCCTTCATGCGCCCAATAATGATCTCCGTTCAAG